>NZ_JBEAHW010000017.1:0-206808 GCF_040062085.1 Klebsiella sp. JN_Kp122 | reverse complement strand
CCGAGCCAATCGCCACCTTATAGAAGATGGCCAGCACTCCGGAGGAGTAGCCCATGTCCACCGCCAGTGTCTCCATCTGCCCCTGTAGCGACGGCAGGGCCAGCGCCAGCGCCTCCTTGATGGCGTGGACGTCCGGCGCGCAGTTGAGCTTCGCGGCAATCACCGCCAGCTGGACCGGGTCGTGATGGGCCAGCAGGTTTTCCAGCGCGCTCAGCGCCAGCCCGGCCTCCGGGATATTGGAGAGCAGGCCGCCGAAGCCAATCGGCAGCAGCAGTAACGGCTCGAACTTTTTAGCAATCGCCAGCCACAGCAGCAGCAGGCTGACCAGCAGCATCACCGCCTGGCCGGCCTGCAGATGCATCAGCCCCATGCCCTGAATCAGGGCGTTCAGACTTTCCATTTGCGCTCCTCGTCCTTACGCCAGCTGCAGCAGGGTGTCGCCGACCGCCACCGCATCGCCGGATTTCACTGCGATACCGCGTACGGTACCGGCCTGCGCGGCGCGGATTTCGGTTTCCATCTTCATGGCTTCCAGAATCAGCAGCACCTCGCCTTCCGCCACCGCCTGGCCTTCGCTGGCCAGCACCTTCCAGATGGTGCCCGCCAGCGGCGCGGTCACCGGGGTGCCGGCGCCAGTCGGGGCCGGGGCCGGGGCAGCAGCGGCTACCGGCGCAGCGGCGCTGAGCTGGCTGACGTCGCCGCCGTCGCTGACCTTGACCACGAAGGCTTTGCCTTCCACTTCGACGGTGTAGATACCGGAGGCGGCGGCTTTTGCCGGCGCGGCAGAGGTGGCTTCTTCCACCTGCGGCACCGGCTCAAAGGCCGCCGGGTTGTGGCGGTTTTCGAGGAACTTCAGGCCGATTTGCGGGAACAGCGCCACGGTGAGCACGTCGTCGATGGCGTTTTCGGCAAGCGTGATGCCCTTCTCCTGCGCCTGGCGTTTGACGTCGGCTTCAAGCTCCGCCAGCTCCGGCTTCAGCAGGTCGGCCGGGCGGCAGGTGACGGCGTCGGCGCCGTCGAGCCCCCGCGCCTGCAGGGCGGCGTTAACCGGCGCCGGGGTGTGGCCGTATTCGCCTTTCAGAATACCGGCGGTCTCCTTCGCAATGGTTTTGTAGCGCTCGCCGCCCAGCACGTTGAGCACCGCCTGGGTGCCGACAATCTGCGAAGTCGGGGTGACCAGCGGGATGAAGCCGAGGTCCTCGCGCACGCGGGGGATTTCCGCCAGTACCTCATCCAGACGGTGGGCGGCGCTCTGCTGCTTCAGCTGGCCTTCGAGGTTGGTGAGCATGCCGCCCGGCACCTGGGCGACCAGGATACGGCTGTCGGTGCCTTTCAGCTGGCCTTCGAAGGCGTGGTATTTTTTGCGCACCTCGCGGAAGTACGCGGCGATGCTCTCCAGCTTGTGGATATCGAGGCCGGTGTCGTACGGCGTGCCGGCGAGGGTGGCCACCAGCGCTTCGGTGGCCGGGTGGCCATAGGTGGCGCTCATCGAGGAGATGGCGGTATCGACGCCGTCGACGCCGGCTTCAATGGCCTTCAGCAGTGCCATCTCCGCCATGCCGGTGGTGGCGTGGCAGTGCAGGTGCAGGGTGACGTCATAGCGTTTTTTGATTTCGCTGACCAGCTCAAAGGCGGCATGCGGGGTGAGGATGCCGGACATGTCCTTGATGGCGATGGAGTCGACGCCGGTCTCCAGCAGCTGTTCGGTGAGGTCGAGCCAGGTCTGCAGGGTGTGCGCCGGGCTGGTGGTGTAGCTGAGGGTGCCCTGGGCGTGGGCGCCGTGGCGGCGGACCGCCTGCAGGGCGGCCTGCATGTTGCGCGGGTCGTTCATGGCATCAAAGACGCGGAACACGTCCATGCCGTTTTTGACGGCGCGCTCGACAAAGCGCTCCACCACGTCATCGGCGTAGTGGCGGTAGCCGAGCAGGTTCTGGCCGCGCAGCAGCATCTGCAGCGGAGTTTTCGGCATCGCTTTTTTCAGCTCGCGCAGGCGGACCCACGGGTCCTCGCCGAGGAAGCGGATGCAGGCGTCAAAGGTGGCGCCGCCCCAGCATTCAAGGGAGCGGTAGCCGACGTCGTCGAGCGCAGCCGCAACGGGCAGCATATCGTCGAGACGCAGACGGGTGGCGAACAGGGACTGGTGGGCGTCGCGCAGGACGACATCGGTAATGGCAACGGTCATGAATTCCTCCGTGAATTAAGAATTAAGGCGGCGATGGTGGTGAATGGCGGCGACAATCGCCGGTTTTAAGCGGGCGAAGTCGTCGGCGGGCGCGACGGCGGCCGGCGCCGGTTTGGGCGCTGCAGGCGGCTCAGGGAACAGACGGGTAACGGCGAGAGACATTCCCCGGATGGCGAAAATGAGCAGCAGCAGAAACGCCAGCACGAAGCCCATGCCGAGGAACATCAGGGTGAAGCCTTCGCCTAACAGAACGGCATCAGTCATAAAAAATCTCGAATAAGGGCACGATGGCGCGTTGGTTGGCGAGCTTGTCGACGCTTCCGGCTAAGGAGCAGGGTGGATTTCCCGCAGCCGCCCCCGGCGCTGGTCCCTGACTGGGTCAACTTCTTCGGCCGCTCAACGGCGCCATCGTGCGTATGGGTTAAATCATCATGCCGAACACGATGCTGGCGATGACCAGCACAATACCGCCGCCCAAACGGGAGGAGATTTGCGCATAAGAGATAAGGCTCATACGGTTACAGGCAGAAAGAACTTCCAGGTCGCCGGAACCGCCGCGGTTAGCCATACACAGGCCAGCGGTGATCGCTGATTCAATTGGGAAGAAGCCCATCATCCAGCCGCCAATCGCCGCGCCGATCACTGCGCCGATAACGATAATGGCGGCGATAACGACGTTAGCGAAGGTGATGGCGTTGATGATTTCCTGCAGGTCGGTGTAGCAAACGCCGACGCCGACCATCAATACCCACAGCAGCTGTTTAGAGAAGAAATCAGACAGACGCTTGGCGCCGGCTTTGATTTCCGGTGAACACAGGCCGGAGGCGTTCAGCGCTGCAACGATCAGCACCATCCACGCGAAGTAGTGAATCGAAACGCCGCCAATGCTTGGCAGGATTTTCTTCGCGACGACGTACGCCAGCAGGAAACAGGTCGTGGCAAGCACCAGACCGACGGCGGTTTCACGATGCGTGATTTGTCCCGCTTTCTCGTCATCTTCGACTTTGAACGAGGCTTTACGCACCAGTTCGCCTTCGCCGCTCATCCAGGTGTGTTTTTTGCCGATGATATCGAGGACGGCGGCAAAGACGATGGCGAAGATGTTAGCGATGGTCAGAATAGCGATAGCGGTTGAGTAGTACTCTTCGCGAGAACGACCGGTGACGGAGTGATAGATCTCCGACAGCGGAACCGCGCCCGCGCCGTTGCCGCCACCCATGATCGGCAGGACATACAGCATCATGATGCGATCCACCGGAATGCCGAACACCAGGCCGATAGCGATGCCGAAAATAGACGCGCCGACAATGCCCATCAGGATGGTTGGAATATAGCCGAGCAGAGATTTCAGCAGCAGGCGGCGGTTCACCGACAGAATTGCTCCGGTAATTAATACCGCGATGAATAAGTTAAGGAAGTTACTCTTATCCATAACGTTGCTGATAGCATCGATTTCTTTCTGCGTAAAAATACCGGCGTAAACAAAATAAGCGGCTACCAGGAAAATCATTACTGGAGCACCACCTATATATTTGTTGAATATTGGCAGGCGTTTGCCAATTTCACCGAATATAGCGCCGATGATAAACATGATGGCAAAACCGCCGACGATGTCGGTGGGTAAAGCGTTATAAAAATGTGAAAGTAATAGCGTAATTAACGCAAACGCGTAAAGGGGAAGCGGCATGCCGAAGATTTTAAATCCCAGCAGGTCGCTAACACCCTTCTTCTCCGTCGCCGGAGCCTGACTCATGTTAGTCATAAACGTTTTCCTGTTTATTGATGGAGTAATAATACCGGCGCATAGTAATAAATAGCTTTAGTGGTAAGGTGTGATTACCTTCACTGAATACTCGTGTTTTTTATTAATTTAATTGGTTTAATGATGCTGAATTAATTAACAACATAAAAACCATAAAGCCAATTAAGCCACGAGAAAAACTGTGACTTAAATACAAGTATCAACAGCCGAACGCTGGCGAAATACAGTTCGTTTTGGAATAACGAAGCGCTAAAAATGACTCTGATATTAAAACGCGTTCAGCTATTAAAAGATAAACCGCGGCGAGAAGCGATCGATCGGTTTCTTCGCCAGCATCAGCTGTCGTTAGAAGCCGACTGTGAAATGGCGATCGTCGCCGAGTATCAACAGCGGCTGGTCGGCTGCGGTGCTATTGCCGGCAATGTACTGAAATGTATTGCCATCGATCCCTCGCTGCAGGGGGAAGGGCTGAGCCTTAAATTACTGACCGAGCTCCTGACGCTGGCCTATGAACTGGGGCGCAGCGAACTGTTTTTGTTCACTAAACCTTGCAATGCCGCGCTATTTTCCGGCGCCGGCTTCTGGCCGATAGCCCAGGCGGGCGACCGCGCCGTGCTAATGGAAAATAGCCGCGAACGACTGACTCGTTACTGCCGACAGCTGGCGATGTATCGTCAGCCGGGAAGAAAAATCGGCGCTATCGTGATGAACGCCAACCCCTTCACCCTTGGCCACCGCTGGTTGGTGGAACAGGCGGCCAGCCAGTGCGACTGGCTACATCTGTTTGTGGTCAAAGAAGATGCGTCCTGCTTTTCCTATCACGATCGCTTCAAACTCATTGAACAGGGGATTGCCGGCATCGATAACGTGACGCTGCATCCTGGTTCGGCGTATCTGATCTCGCGGGCGACGTTCCCCGGCTATTTCCTGAAAGAGCAGGGGGTGGTTGATGACTGCCACAGCCAGATTGACCTACAGCTCTTCCGCGAGCGCCTGGCCCCGGCGCTACAGATTACCCATCGCTTTGTTGGCGCCGAGCCGCTGTGTCCCCTGACCCGTAATTACAACCAGCGCATGAAGTCCCTGCTGGAAGCGCCAGGCGACGCGCCGCCCGTTGAAGTGGTTGAGCTGGCGCGAATCGAAAAAAATGGTGGACCCGTGTCGGCCTCCCGAGTGCGCGAACTCTATCGACAGCGCAACTGGCAGGCGGTCGCGGCGCTGGTACCGCCGGGGACCCTCTCTTTTCTGATGCAACTGGCGGAAAGCGAACATCAAACCGCCTGATTTTTATGCCCTAACTAAGGATTTTCCCCTATGGAAATGAAGATTGACGCCCTGGCCGGCACGCTGGAGTCCAGCGATGTGATGGTCAGGATTGGACCGGCGGCGCAGCCGGGCATTCAGCTGGAAATCGACAGCATTGTGAAACAACAGTTTGGCGCCGCAATTGAGCAGGTAGTCAGAGAAACGCTGGCGCAGCTTGGCGTGAAGCAGGCCAACGTGGTGGTCGATGATAAAGGCGCGTTGGAGTGCGTACTGCGGGCCCGCGTACAGGCCGCGGCGCTGCGCGCGGCGCAACAGTCCCAATTACAATGGAGCCAGCTATGAAACCACGTCGCAGTATGCTGTTCATCCCTGGCGCCAATGCCGCCATGTTAAGCACTTCATTCGTTTACGGCGCCGATGCGGTGATGTTCGACCTTGAAGATGCCGTTTCGCTACGCGAAAAAGATACCGCCCGCCTGCTGGTGCATCAGGCGCTGCAGCATCCGCTGTATCAGGATATCGAAACCGTGGTGCGCATTAACCCGCTGAATACGCCGTTCGGTCTCGCCGACCTTGAAGCGGTAGTCCGCGCGGGCGTGGATATGGTGCGTCTGCCGAAAACCGACAGCAAAGAAGATATCCATGAGCTGGAAGCGCATGTTGAGCGGATTGAACGCGAGTGCGGCCGGGAAGTGGGCAGCACCAAGTTAATGGCGGCGATCGAGTCGGCGCTGGGCGTGGTGAACGCGGTGGAGATCGCCCGCGCCAGCCCGCGTCTGGCGACGATCGCGCTGGCGGCCTTCGATTACGTCATGGATATGGGCACCTCCCGCGGCGACGGTACTGAACTGTTCTACGCCCGCTGCGCTGTACTGCATGCCGCGCGCGTTGCCGGCATCGCCGCCTATGACGTGGTGTGGTCGGATATCAATAACGAAGAGGGCTTCCTGGCGGAAGCGAATCTGGCCAAAAACCTCGGTTTTAACGGCAAATCGTTGGTTAACCCACGACAAATTGAACTCCTGCATCAGGTCTATGCCCCGACGCGCAAAGAGGTCGATCACGCGCTGGAAGTGATTGCCGCGGCGGAAGAAGCCGAAACGCGAGGTCTTGGCGTGGTATCGCTGAACGGCAAGATGATCGATGGACCGATTATCGACCATGCTCGCAAAGTGGTGGCGCTCTCGGCTTCCGGTATTCGTGATTAAGGGGAATAAGATGAAAGAGACAGTAACAATGCTTAATCAGCAGTACGTGATGCCGGAAGGGTTAGCGCCTTATGCGGGCGTGACGGCGAAAAGCCCGTGGTTGGCGAGCGAAAGCGAAAAACGTCAGCGTAAAATCTGCGATTCGCTGGAAACGGCGATTCGTCGTTCCGGTTTGCAAAACGGCATGACCATTTCGTTCCACCACGCGTTTCGCGGCGGTGACAAAGTCGTCAATATGGTAGTGGCGAAGCTGGCGGAAATGGGTTTTCGCGATCTGACGCTGGCATCCAGTTCGCTGATCGACGCCCACTGGCCGCTGATCGAGCATATTAAAAATGGCGTGATCCGCCAGATCTACACCTCCGGCCTGCGCGGCAAGTTGGGCGAGGAGATCTCCGCCGGTTTAATGGAAAACCCGGTACAGATCCACTCCCACGGCGGTCGCGTACAGCTGATTCAAAGCGGCGAGCTGTCGATTGATGTCGCGTTTCTCGGCGTTCCTTGCTGCGATGAGTTTGGCAACGCCAACGGCTTTAGCGGTAAATCACGCTGCGGTTCGCTGGGCTACGCGCGCGTTGATGCGGAACATGCCAAATGCGTAGTGCTGCTGACCGAAGAGTGGGTGGATTATCCTAACTATCCGGCCAGTATCGCCCAGGATCAGGTCGATCTGATAGTCCAGGTGGACGAAGTCGGCGATCCGGAAAAAATCACCGCTGGCGCGATCCGTCTGACCAGCAACCCGCGTGAGTTGCTGATCGCCCGCCAGGCGGCGAAAGTCGTTGAGCATTCCGGGTACTTTAAAGACGGTTTCTCGCTGCAGACCGGTACCGGCGGCGCCTCGCTGGCGGTGAGCCGCTTCCTCGAAGATAAAATGCGCCGTAACGGTATTACCGCCAGCTTCGGCCTTGGCGGCATCACCGGGACGATGGTTGACCTGCACGAAAAAGGGTTGATTAAAACGCTGCTCGATACCCAATCGTTCGATGGCGACGCGGCGCGTTCATTGGCGCAGAACCCAAACCACGTTGAGATCTCCACCAATCAGTATGCCAGCCCGGGCTCTAAAGGCGCCTCCTGCGAGCGCTTAAACGTGGTGATGCTCAGCGCGCTGGAAATCGATACCGACTTTAACGTTAACGTGATGACCGGCTCTAACGGCGTGCTGCGCGGCGCGTCCGGCGGCCATAGCGATACCGCCGCCGGTGCGGATTTGACCATCATTACCGCGCCATTAGTTCGCGGCCGTATTCCCTGCGTCGTGGAAAAAGTGCTGACCCGCGTCACGCCGGGAGCCAGCGTAGATGTGCTGGTCACCGACCATGGCATAGCGGTAAACCCGGCGCGCCAGGATCTGATCGACAATTTGCGCAACGCGGGCATTCCGCTGATGACTATTGAGGAACTGCAGCAGCGTGCGGAACTGCTAACCGGCAAGCCGCAGCCGATCGAGTTTACCGATCGGGTGGTGGCGGTGGTGCGCTATCGCGATGGCTCCGTGCTTGATGTTATTCGTCAGGTGAAAAACAGCGACTAAATGCAGAGGGGGAAAGGCAATGAGCGAAGTGTTAATCAATCCGCAGCGTTCGCTGCGCGTGAAACCGCTGAACGCTGAAGAGGTGGTCAGCGCGGTAGAGCGCGCGCTGTTGACCGAAGTTCGCCTGACCCCAAAGCCCGGGTTGGTGGATATTCGTAACGCTGGCGCCCATCACGATATGGACCTGGCCTCGTTTGAGGCCAGTACCGCGGTGGTGGCGCCGTGGATGGAGAAATTTTTCATCATGGGCCACGATACCGCGGCGATCGTGCCGGAACAGGTGTTAATGATGCTGCGTCCGGTGGGAATGGCCTGCGAGAACGATATGCTGGAGGCCACCGGCGGAGTGAATACCCATCGCGGGGCGATCTTCGCTTTCGGTTTGCTGAGCGCGGCGGCGGGAAGGCTGGTATCGAAAGGCGAACCGATTGAACAGCATCGGCTGTGCGACCAGGTGGCGCGATTCTGTCGCGGCATGGTTATGCAAGAACTCTCCGCTTCCAGCGGCGAACCGTTAAGCAAAGGCGAAGCCCATTTTCTACGTTATGGTCTCTCCGGCGCCCGCGGCGAGGCTGAGAGCGGCTTTCGTACCGTGCGTACCCAGGCGCTACCGGTGTTCAACCGCATGATGGAAGAGACTGGCGATAGCAACCTGGCGTTGCTGCAAACCTTGCTGCATCTGATGGCGTGGAATGATGACACCAATCTGGTCTCACGCGGCGGGCTTGCCGGCCTGAACTTTGTGCAGCAGGAGGCGCAGCGGCTGTTGTGGCAGGGCGGCGTCATGGCTGACGGCGGGCTGGAGGCGTTGCGTCAATTCGATGACGAACTGATTGCCCGCCACCTTAGCCCCGGCGGCAGCGCCGATTTGTTGGCGGTAACCTGGTTTTTGTCCGCTTTTCCCGCCGGTGAGCTTTTCCCTCTTTGATTTAGTACAACAACGCCTTAGCCCGCACCGCGCGGGCGGGGCGCTACCGTACCCCCACCCGAATTCCACTACTTAAACGCCGAATCGCGGCACAATCATATAGTTTTTACTGATATCGACCGCCGTTTGTCATAAATTTCTAATTATCGGCGTTTTTGAGTAGCGGCTATGCAACGGGCTGGTTACTCTGAAAACAATTCACGTGAAGTTAACAAAAGAGAATAGCTATGCAAGATGCACAAATCCGCGTGGCCATCGCCGGCGCGGGAGGCCGGATGGGACGCCAGTTAATACAGGCTGCGCTGCAGATGGAAGGCGTGGCGCTTGGCGCGGCGCTGGAGCGCGAAGGTTCAAGCCTGGTGGGCAGCGATGCGGGCGAGCTGGCAGGCGCAGGCAAATCAGGCGTTACGGTACAAAGCAGCCTGGCGGCGGTAAACGATGATTTCGATGTTTTAATCGATTTTACTCGCCCGGAAGGCACGCTCAACCATTTGGCTTTCTGCCGTCAGCACGGCAAAGGGATGGTGATCGGCACCACCGGTTTTGATGATGCCGGAAAGCAGGCGATTAGCGATGCCGCGCAGGACATTGCCATCGTCTTTGCCGCTAACTTTAGCGTTGGCGTCAACGTGCTGTTAAAGCTGCTGGAGAAGGCGGCGAAGGTGATGGGCGATTATACCGATATCGAAATTATCGAAGCGCACCACAGGCATAAAGTGGATGCGCCATCAGGTACCGCGCTGGCGATGGGCGAGGCGATCGCCGGGGCATTGAACAAAGATCTGAAGGACTGCGCCGTCTACAGTCGTGAAGGTCATACCGGCGAACGCGTTCCGGGTACCATTGGCTTTGCTACCGTTCGCGCGGGCGACATCGTCGGCGAACATACGGCGATGTTCGCCGATATCGGGGAACGTATCGAAATTACCCACAAGGCTTCCAGTCGGATGACTTTTGCCAATGGCGCCGTTCGTTCTGCTTTGTGGTTGAAAGACAAAAAAAGTGGTCTCTTTGACATGAAAGATGTGCTTAATCTGAATGCTTTATAATGATTATTACCCATCGTGATGTGGTTATTGCATTCAATATGTGATTGATTGCAAAGGGCAATATTTTATTGCCCTTTTTTATTTTTGCATCTTGAACTGTTTTTCTTTGTTAGTGGTTTAAAAATCTGACTTATCTCATGATTTATGGTTATTGGATTGTAAATTTTGACCATCTGGTCCACTTTTTTCCCCTCCGGTGACTGATTTTACAGTTTTCCACGCCCGCAAGCGTTTTCTCAACCAGGTTAGTTGATCTTTTTACCGTAAAAATCGCCCGTTACGCGCCAGTGGCGTAAAATAAGGTTAAAAATATCTGCTTTAAGTTGACTTTTACCCGACATCTCTCCAGAATGCCGCCGTTTGCCAAAATTCTGCGGGCAAAAATTTGCATTGATTCAGATCTATGTCTGAATTAATATGCAAATAAAGTGAGTGAATATTCTCTGGAGGATGTTTTGATTAAGTCAGCGCTTTTGGTTCTGGAAGACGGAACCCAGTTTCACGGTCGGGCCATCGGGGCAACCGGCACGGCGGTTGGGGAAGTCGTTTTCAATACTTCAATGACCGGTTATCAAGAAATCCTCACTGATCCTTCCTATTCCCGCCAAATCGTCACTCTTACTTATCCCCATATTGGCAATGTCGGCACCAACGCCGCCGATGAAGAATCTTCTCAGGTACATGCACAAGGTCTGGTCATTCGCGACCTGCCGCTGATTGCCAGCAACTTCCGCAATACCGAAGACCTTTCTTCTTACCTGAAGCGCCATAACATTGTGGCCATTGCTGATATCGATACCCGTAAGCTGACGCGTTTACTGCGTGAGAAAGGGGCGCAGAATGGCTGCATCATCGCCGGCGATAATCTTGATGCCCAACTGGCGCTGGAAAAAGCCCAGGCATTCCCTGGTCTGAACGGCATGGACCTGGCGAAAGAGGTCACGACCGCAGAGACTTACGCCTGGACCCAGGGGAGCTGGACACTGGCAGGCGACCTGCCGGAAGCGAAGGCGGAAAGCGATCTGCCGTTCCACGTCGTGGCTTATGACTTCGGCGCCAAGCGCAATATCCTGCGGATGCTGGTTGACCGCGGCTGCCGCCTGACTATCGTTCCGGCGCAAACGTCGGCAGAAGACGTGCTTAAGCTGAATCCGGACGGTATTTTCCTGTCTAACGGCCCTGGCGACCCGGCGCCGTGCGATTACGCCATCGCGGCGATTGAAAAATTCCTCACCACCGATATTCCGGTCTTTGGCATCTGTCTCGGCCATCAGCTGCTGGCGCTGGCGAGCGGCGCGAAGACCATTAAGATGAAATTCGGCCACCACGGCGGTAACCATCCGGTTAAAGATATCGATAACAATGTAGTGATGATTACCGCTCAGAACCACGGCTTTGCCGTTGACGAAGCGACGCTGCCTGCCAACCTGCGCGTGACCCACAAGTCGCTGTTCGACGGCACCCTGCAGGGGATCCATCGTACCGACAAGCCGGCGTTTAGCTTCCAGGGGCACCCTGAAGCGAGCCCGGGCCCGCACGATGCCGCGCCGCTGTTCGACCACTTTATCGAGTTAATTGAGCAATACCGTCAGTCCGCGAAATAATCAGGAGTAAAAGAGCCATGCCAAAACGTACAGACATAAAAAGTATCCTGATTCTGGGCGCGGGCCCGATTGTTATCGGTCAGGCGTGTGAGTTTGACTACTCTGGCGCCCAGGCCTGTAAAGCCCTGCGCGAAGAGGGTTACCGCGTTATTCTGGTGAACTCTAACCCGGCGACCATCATGACCGACCCGGAAATGGCCGATGCGACCTATATCGAGCCGATTCACTGGGAAGTGGTGCGTAAAATTATCGAAAAAGAGCGCCCGGACGCGGTGCTGCCGACCATGGGCGGCCAGACCGCGCTGAACTGCGCGCTGGAGCTGGAACGTCAGGGCGTGCTGGCAGAATTCGGCGTGACCATGATTGGCGCGACCGCCGATGCGATCGATAAAGCGGAAGACCGCCGTCGCTTCGACGTGGCGATGAAAAAAATCGGTCTCGACACCGCGCGTTCCGGCATTGCGCACACCATGGAAGAAGCGCTGGCGGTGGCCGCTGAAGTTGGCTTCCCATGCATCATCCGTCCGTCCTTTACTATGGGCGGCACCGGCGGCGGTATCGCCTATAACCGCGAAGAGTTCGAAGAAATCTGCGAACGCGGCCTGGATCTCTCTCCGACCAACGAACTGCTGATTGATGAATCGCTGATCGGCTGGAAAGAGTACGAGATGGAAGTGGTGCGCGATAAGAACGATAACTGCATCATCGTCTGCTCGATTGAAAACTTCGATGCCATGGGGATTCACACCGGCGACTCCATCACCGTCGCCCCGGCGCAGACCCTGACCGACAAAGAATACCAAATCATGCGTAACGCCTCGATGGCGGTACTGCGTGAAATCGGTGTGGAAACCGGCGGTTCTAACGTACAGTTCTCGGTGAACCCGAAAGATGGTCGCCTTATCGTTATCGAAATGAACCCGCGCGTCTCCCGCTCTTCGGCGCTGGCCTCAAAAGCGACTGGCTTCCCGATTGCCAAAGTGGCGGCGAAGCTGGCGGTAGGTTACACCCTCGATGAGCTGATGAACGACATTACCGGCGGCCGTACTCCGGCTTCCTTCGAACCGTCCATCGACTATGTTGTGACCAAAATTCCACGCTTTAACTTTGAAAAATTTGCTGGCGCTAACGACCGTCTGACCACGCAGATGAAATCCGTCGGCGAAGTGATGGCGATTGGTCGCACGCAGCAGGAATCTCTGCAGAAAGCGCTGCGCGGCCTGGAAGTGGGCGCCACCGGCTTCGACCCGAAAGTCAGCCTCGACGATCCGGAAGCGCTGACCAAAATCCGCCGCGAGCTGAAAGACGCGGGCGCCGAGCGTATCTGGTACATCGCTGATGCCTTCCGTGCGGGCCTCTCCGTCGACGGCGTCTTCAACCTGACCAATATCGACCGCTGGTTCCTGGTACAAATCGAAGAGCTGGTGCGCCTGGAAGAGAAAGTGGCGGCTGTGGGCATCAACGGCCTCGACGCTGACTTCCTGCGCCACCTGAAGCGTAAAGGCTTTGCCGATGCGCGTCTGGCGAAACTGGCGGGCGTGCGCGAAGCGGAAATCCGCAAGCTGCGCGATCACTACAACCTGCACCCGGTCTACAAGCGCGTGGATACCTGCGCGGCGGAATTCGCTACCGATACCGCCTACATGTACTCCACCTATGAAGACGAGTGCGAATCTAATCCGTCCGTTGACCGCGATAAAATCATGGTTCTCGGCGGCGGCCCGAACCGTATCGGCCAGGGTATCGAGTTTGACTACTGCTGCGTACACGCCTCGCTGGCGCTGCGCGAAGACGGTTACGAGACCATCATGGTCAACTGTAACCCGGAAACCGTTTCGACCGACTACGACACTTCCGACCGTCTGTACTTCGAGCCGGTAACGCTGGAGGACGTACTGGAAATCGTGCGCATCGAGAAGCCGAAAGGCGTCATCGTGCAGTACGGCGGCCAGACCCCACTGAAGCTGGCGCGTGAACTGGAAGCCGCAGGCGTGCCGGTTATCGGCACCAGCCCGGACGCCATCGACCGCGCTGAAGACCGCGAGCGCTTCCAGCATGCGGTTGACCGCCTGAAACTGAAGCAGCCGGCGAACGCCACCGTGACCGCGATTGAGCAAGCGGTTGAGAAGGCAAAAGAGATCGGCTATCCGCTGGTGGTTCGCCCATCTTACGTACTTGGCGGCCGCGCGATGGAAATCGTTTATGACGAAGCTGACCTGCGTCGCTACTTCCAGACGGCGGTGAGCGTCTCCAACGATGCGCCGGTACTGCTGGACCGTTTCCTCGACGATGCGGTTGAAGTCGACGTTGACGCTATCTGCGATGGCGAAATGGTGCTGATTGGCGGCATCATGGAGCACATCGAACAAGCGGGCGTGCACTCCGGCGACTCCGCCTGTTCTCTGCCAGCCTACACTCTGAGCAAAGAGATTCAGGATGTGATGCGTGAGCAGGTGCAGAAACTGGCCTTCGAACTGCAGGTTCGCGGCCTGATGAACGTACAGTTCGCGGTGAAAAACAACGAAGTGTACCTGATTGAAGTCAACCCGCGCGCGGCGCGTACCGTACCGTTCGTCTCGAAAGCCACCGGCGTACCGCTGGCGAAAGTGGCGGCACGCGTAATGGCCGGTAAAACGCTGGCGCAGCAGGGCGTCACCAAAGAAATCATCCCGCCGTACTATTCGGTGAAAGAGGTGGTGCTGCCGTTCAACAAATTCCCGGGCGTTGACCCGCTGTTAGGGCCGGAAATGCGCTCTACCGGGGAAGTGATGGGCGTGGGCCGCACCTTCGCGGAAGCGTTCGCCAAAGCGCAGCTGGGCAGCAACTCCACGATGAAGAAACAGGGGCGCGCGCTGCTCTCCGTTCGCGAAGGCGACAAAGAGCGCGTTGTCGACCTGGCGGCAAAACTGCTGAAACAGGGTTTCGAGCTGGATGCAACCCACGGCACTGCGATTGTTCTGGGTGAAGCCGGTATCAACCCGCGTCTGGTGAACAAGGTGCATGAAGGTCGTCCGCACATTCAGGACCGTATCAAAAATGGCGAGTATACCTACATCATCAACACCACCGCAGGACGTCAGGCGATTGAAGACTCCAAGCTGATTCGCCGCAGCGCGCTGCAGTACAAGGTGCATTACGACACCACCCTGAACGGCGGCTTCGCCACCGCGATGGCGCTGAATGCCGATGCGACCGAGAAGGTTATTTCGGTGCAGGAAATGCACGCGCAAATCACTAAATAAGCGTACCGGCCGGGCCGGATAGCGACACATAGGGGCTGACGATATCGTCGGCCCTTTTTTTTACGGCAATCATCTTCGGAGAGTTCTGCTTTTATCTGCCTGCTGGGTCAGGCTAACTATAGTTAGCACGATAACGATACCAATTGATGAAAAGACAGGAGGATACAATGCGGAACAAAATTCTGGTGGCATCCGCGCTGGCGGCAACGGCGATGGTATTTGTGGCAGGTTGCTCATCAAATCAGTCGCTCAAAACGACAGATGGCAAAACAATTGTGACCAGCGGTAAGCCGCAGGTCGATGATGATACAGGCCTGGTATCCTACAAAAATGCGGAAACCGGTCGCGTGGAGCAGATTAATCGCGACCAGGTGAAGTCAATGGACGAGCTGGATAACTAAAAAAAAGCAGTGGCTTCGGCCACTGCTTTTTACCTTTCAGTGTATAGCGATTACCAACGGTGATTCAGCAGAATGTGGCCGCCATACGCGGCGTAGCTGTTTTCACCCCATTCGCCGCTGGCGCGCAGCGAGATGGTGGTCGTCTCGTTCACATTACCGGTTACGCCCAGCTCTAACTGACCGCGATCGTCAGGCGTATCGTTGCTGACTTTTTCGCCATTGAATGCCAGATCGTTTTGACCCGCGCCTTTCAGCCAGTTCACGGCGACATAAGGCTGCCACGCTTTAACATCGTGTTGCTCGAAATAGCTGCTCTTCACGCCGAGACGGCCAAACAGGCTATTGTTATCCACGGTCGTTACCCGCACGCCATCCGGATCGGTATGATTTTCCTGATCGAGATAGCTGTAGATCATCTGCGCCTGAGGTTCAATCTTCCAGGTACGCGCATTGTCTGAAGGGAGCACCCATGCATGGCCGACTTCGACAGAGGCGGCAAAGCCTTTGCTATCATACTTTTCATTGTTGCGATTGCTGGTGACCGTGTTGTTATACCAGCTGTAGGACGCCCAGGTATCGATGTAGCTGCCCAGACGTAATTTCGGATCTTCCTGCCAGGTCGCGTACAGGCCAACGTTGAAACCGTCGACTTTACCCTGCGCGTCACGCACGTTGTGTTTCGCATCCGAGTCTGTTTTCGCCTGGCCCGCGCCAAACATGCCGCCGGCACGCAGTATCCCTTTGTCCATCGGCTTGCTCATGAAATCACTGCCGACCTGAAGCACGGTGGTAGTGGTGTCATAGCTGACTTTATCGCCGCCGGCATCGTTCTCATGATAGCGGCCCTTAACGTACATCCAGGTGTTCAGATTGTCTTCGTTGCGGAACGTGAGCTGGTCGCGATCGTCACGTTTATGCAGGAACATACTCTGCGCAGCAAGGTAGTTACCCAGATAAGCGCCGACTTCCGGCGCCATCACTTCTGGCGCGGATTGACCGCCATTATCGGTATTGCTGCCGTTATCGCTGTCGCCATCAGTGCCACTGCCGCCATCAGTGCCGCTATCGCTGCCGCTGTCACCATCGTCAGTATCATCCGACGGATCGTCAGACGGGGTCGCTTTGGATTCCAGATACCAGTTGCCGTTGTCGTGTTGATACAGACCGTATTCATAAGCCCCGGCGACAACCGGTTTGGATAAGGTTAACTGTGCTTCTGAGCTGCCGCTGACGCTGACAATCTCCATACCATTAACGGTTTGCGCGCCCAGCCCGCCGATATTGGCGATGCTGACGCCAGACTGGCCGTAGCTGCTTCCGGTAATTGATAAATGGTCGGTCGGCGAGCTGTCTTCGCCGAGGGTGCTGTTCATTACGATCTGGCTGCCGGCGGAACCGGTATAGTCGCCGTTAATGGTAAAATTGTTGCCAACGCTATTATCGGCGGCGCTGAGTAACAGCGTACCGCTGTTGGTCACATTGCCGTTAATCGTATCGACGCCGGATGTTCTTAGCGTTGCGTTACCTTCAACCGCATTCCACGCCGCGAGGATACCGCCACTGAGAATATCAATGTTGTTATTCACTTCGCCTGCGCTGGCAAATTGCGCGCCATTGTCAATGGTGAGGGTGGCGTCGCTGCCGACGACACCGAGAGTGGCGCCTTCCGCGACCAGAGTGGTGCCGCTTTTCAGAAGGGTATTACCGGTATAGCTATTGGTGCCGGTTAAGGTCAGGGTATTGGCATCGACTTTTTCCACGTTGCCGCTACCGATGATGCTGGTGGCAAACGTAGAGTCGCTTCCCTGATTGAAGATCACTGTGCCATTGTTGGTCATGCTGCCGGTGAGGGTCGCGGTTTTCTGCCCGTTGCCCAACTGTAGCGTGGCCGCTTCCGCGACCAGCGTGTTGCCGCTATTCGCGACAGCGCCCGCCAGCGTTAACTGGCCGCTATTAACCTGGAGGGAATCGCCGCTGCCGATGATGTCGAGGTTGCCGGTGAGCGTCCAGGCCTCGCCGTTCATTTTCACGGAGGCAAAACCGTCGCCGTCATTCAGGCCGACGAAGTTGCTGTCTTCTGTGCCAGAACCGACCAGCGAGAGTGTATTACCCGTTGAGCCCGTGGAGATGACATCGCCGATGAGCGAGGAACCGGTATTGAGCACCAGGCTGTTATGTTTGCTGCTGGCAAACATGACGGCCGTACCGCCGCCGCCGAGTAAACCGCTGTTGATGATATCGGCTTTCGCGCTATCAACAACGTTGATCCCGTTCTCGCTGCCCTGTACGGTGCCGCTGTTGTTGATTTTGCTGTTGCCGTCGCTTAACGCAATACCATCGCCAGCGGTACCGGTGATGGCGCCGCTGTTATCTAATCCGACGGCAATTTGCGAACTCAGGCCGTTTTTCCCGGTGATCACGCCGGTATCGGTATTGGTGATGCTAATTGCCGATGACTCTTCACTAATGAAAATACCGTTGTTGGCGCCAGTAATGATACCACTATTATTAAAGGTACCCGCCATTGATTGCATGTTAACGGCATTATCGGTTTCAGATGAAATAATTGCATTTTCATTATTGTTTATTTCAACGGATTGCCCATCGATGTTAATATTCAATCCTATTCCCATTCCGGAAATATTGCCATCATTGGTGATTTTTTTGACGTTCATTCCGCTAACGGAAACTGCCGGGGTGTTCTCCGTGGATGAGACGGTGACATCCCGATTAATAACGTATTCGGTATCAGCCGAGAAGTCTTGCGGCACGGAGGTTGACTGGTCAATTGTGGCTGCGCTGACGACTATTGGCGTAACCATTAATAAGGTGGGAAATATCCTTGCCAGCGTTTTGGTTGTTCTGTTTAGTTCAAAGTGTTTATTGCTCATGTACACATCCATTTGCGTGAATAGCGTTTCCGGATAACGCTATCTATTAGAGATTGTTTTTAGTATAAAGTCGCGGGGCTCAAAATGAAGAGCGTAAAATTATTGGTTGCTCAATGCAGGGTGTATAGTTTTATTTTTTAAATAATGTATTAATTCCATCTTAAAATATATTGTGGTTGTATTATTCCTAATGATAAATTCGTATGGCGAATTCTTCTTACCTTTATTTTCCTTTAATTCTCTTTTTTTAGCCTAAATTTTGTAATGACCAACAGGTTGATCATCTGCTGCGATTGACTTTTCTCTCGTCATTACCCCCTTTCAGTGAGCGAGTTAACTGTCTACACTCACTGCTACAAGAATACAAAAGACAGGCCCATTCATGATTCTGATAATTTACTCGCATCCTTATCCGCATCACTCGCATGCGAATAAACGGATGCTTGAGCAAGCAGGGACGCTTGATGGCGTAGAGATACGCTCCCTCTATGAGCTATATCCCGACTTCAATATCGATATCGCTGCCGAGCAGGCGGCGCTGGCGCGCGCCGATCTGGTTATCTGGCAGCATCCAATGCAGTGGTACAGCGTACCGCCGCTGCTAAAACTGTGGATGGATAAAGTGCTGTCTCACGGCTGGGCGTACGGCCACAATGGTATTGCGTTGCATGGTAAATCGCTGATGTGGGCGGTTACTACCGGCGGCGGCGAAAGCCATTTCGATATTGGTTCATTCCCCGGCTTTGACGTGCTGGCGCAGCCTCTGCAGGCGACGGCGCTGTACTGTGGCATGAAATGGCTGCCGCCGTTTGCCATGCACTGTACCTTTATCTGCGATGACGAAACGCTGCAGGCGCAGGCCCGTCATTATCGTCAACGCTTAATCGAATGGCAGGAGGCGCATAACAATGGATAGCCATACGCTAATACAGGCGCTGATCTACCTCGGATCCGCTGCGCTTATCGTGCCGATCGCCGTGCGTCTGGGGCTGGGGTCGGTACTGGGGTATTTGATCGCCGGCTGCGTTATCGGCCCGTGGGGACTGCGACTGGTCACTGACGCAGAGGCGATTCTGCATTTCGCCGAAATCGGCGTCGTACTGATGCTGTTTGTCATCGGTCTTGAGCTGGATCCGCAGCGCTTATGGAAGCTGCGCGCCTCGGTATTTGGCGGCGGCGCGCTGCAAATGGTGGTGTGCGGCGCGTTTATCGGCCTGTTCTGCATGCTGCTTGGCTTGCGCTGGCAGGTTGCGGAGCTGATCGGAATGACGCTGGCGCTGTCGTCAACGGCGATTGCTATGCAGGCGATGAATGAACGTAACCTGACGGTGACGCAACTGGGGCGTAGCGCTTTTGCCGTGCTGTTGTTCCAGGATATCGCTGCTATTCCTTTGGTCGCGATGATTCCGCTGCTGGCGGCCAGCGGTGGCTCAACGACCCTGGCCGCGTTTGCGCTGTCGGCGTTGAAAGTGGCCGGCGCGCTGGCGCTGGTGGTGCTGTTAGGGCGCTATCTGACCCGGCCGGTGCTGCGCTTCGTTGCCCGTTCCGGCCTGCGCGAAGTATTCAGCGCCGTGGCTCTGTTCCTGGTCTTCGGCTTCGGATTGCTGCTGGAGGAAGTCGGGCTGTCGATGGCGATGGGCGCGTTTCTTGCCGGGGTGCTTCTGGCAAGTTCGGAATACCGTCATGCCCTGGAGAGCGATATCGAACCGTTTAAAGGGTTGCTGTTGGGGCTGTTCTTTATTGGCGTCGGTATGTCTATTGACTTCGGCACCCTCGTCACCCATCCGCTACGTATCCTGATCCTGCTGGTGGGTTTTTTGGCGATTAAGGCTCTGATGCTATGGCTGATTGCTAAACCACTGGGAGTGCCGCGCGCGCAGCGCCGCTGGTTTGCCGTGTTGTTGGGGCAGGGGAGTGAGTTCGCTTTCGTGGTCTTCGGCGCCGCGCAGATGGCCGATGTGTTGGATAGTGAGTGGGCGAAGGCGTTGACGCTGGCGGTGGCGCTATCGATGGCGGCAACGCCAATCCTACTCGTGCTGCTGACGCGGATGGAGAAATCCG
Organism: Klebsiella sp. JN_Kp122; assembly: GCF_040062085.1. Taxonomy (NCBI): domain Bacteria; kingdom Pseudomonadati; phylum Pseudomonadota; class Gammaproteobacteria; order Enterobacterales; family Enterobacteriaceae; genus Klebsiella; species Klebsiella sp. JN_Kp122. The sequence continues at coordinate 186,677 of NZ_JBEAHW010000017.1, read as the reverse complement.
CCAGCGGCCAGGAGCGCGAAGCGGACGAGATTGACGAAGAGCAGCCGCGAGTGATTATCGCCGGTTTTGGCCGCTATGGGCAGATTGCCGGGCGCGTGCTGCTTTCCAGTGGCGTGAAAATGGTTATCCTCGATCACGATCCGGACCACGTTGATACCCTGCGCAAATTCGATATGAAGGTGTTTTACGGCGATGCTACGCGTGTGGACCTGCTGGAGTCTGCAGGGGCGGCAAAGGCAGAAGTGCTGATTAACGCCATCGACGATCCGCAGGCCAGCCTGCAGTTGGTGGAGCTGGCGAAAGAGCACTTCCCGCATCTGCAGATCATTTCGCGCGCCCGCGATGTCGATCACTACATTCAGCTGCGCCAGGCCGGGGTGGAAGCACCGGAGCGTGAGACCTTCGAATCGGCGCTGAAAAGCGGTCGTATGACGCTGGAAGCCTTGGGCCTTGGTGCTTATGAGGCCCGCGAGCGTGCCGATTTATTCCGCCGCTTCAACCAGCAGATGGTGGAAGAGATGGTGGCGATGGCGGAAAATGACGCCGCCTCGCGGGTGGCGGTATTTAAACGGACCAGCGATATGCTTACCGGCATCATCAACGAGGACCGTAATCATTTGTCGCTGGTGCAGCGCCACGGTTGGCAAGGTACTGAAGAAGGGCGGCACACCGGAGACGTCCGTGATGAGCCGGACAATAAGCCTTCAACCTGAGGTGGTAAGCAGATGTTGCGTTAACTTTACAGCTAACATTTTGTTTTCAATTTAGTTCCTGATCTGGCGGCTCATGAGGGTTACGTGGGCTCGCCAGCAAATCTAAAAATTTTCTTATTCTTTACTCTTCGTTCAGTCGACGAAGTATTACGCTTTCCGTATAGTGGCGGCAATTTTTTGCATTCGGGATATTTTCAATGATTAGTCTGATTGCGGCGTTAGCTGTAGATCGCGTAATTGGCATGGAGAACGCTATGCCATGGGACTTGCCTGCCGATCTCGCCTGGTTTAAACGTAACACCTTAAACAAGCCGGTGGTAATGGGGCGTTTGACCTGGGAATCCATCGGTCGCCCGTTGCCAGGACGTAAAAATATCGTTATCAGTAGCAAGCCAGGCAGCGACGATCGCGTGCTGTGGGTGAAGTCTGTTGATGAAGCGATTGCCGCCTGCGGCGACGCGGAAGAGATTATGGTGATCGGCGGTGGCCGCGTTTACGAGCAGTTCCTGCCAAAAGCGCACAAACTCTACCTGACCCATATCGATGCGGAAGTGGAAGGGGATACCCATTTCCCGGATTACGATCCGGACGAGTGGGAGTCGGTATTCAGCGAGTTCCACGATGCCGATGCGCAAAACTCCCATAGTTACTGCTTCGAGATCCTCGAGCGGCGTTAAGCGAAATCGCATGGATTAAAAAACCCCGGTCGCGTCAGGCGTGGCCGGGGTTTTGTTTTATCAGGAATCTCCCGATTACCGTCCGGTACGGGCCGTAGGCCGGGTAAGGCGTTAGCCGCCACCCGGTAAACAAACGGCGCCGTGGGTAGATACTGTTATCAGTTTGCAATGGTTTCGCTCCTCGAAAAGCGGTTGTTCTGTGCTGTTTCCGAACACATTGCGCTCCCGATATTTCTTCTGCGTTATGTCTCTCATGGCGCAGGGAGCGCACAGAGGGCGGCCAGTCGCCGCCGCCCTCTGTACTCCCGGGCTCTGGCCGCCAAAATCGCCACTTCGTGGTGCCTTCGACTTATCCCTGCAGGCTTCGGGTCGGGCCGAGGCTGCGTCCTTGCAAATCACGGCCCTCAGCCCGCATCCATGCGGGCTGCCCCGGCCTGCCGGGAACGTCTCAGCGATTTTGAGGCCACCAACACCGGCAGTTTCAGTAGCCATGGGGAGAGAGGTAGAGTTGAGAGCTTCAGCTCACAACGGTACAGGCCGTAGGTCGGGTAAGGCGTAGCCGCCACCCGGTAAACAAACGGCGCCGCGGGTAGCCCGGATAAGGCGCAGCGCGCCGCTATCCGGGAGCGACTCAGGAGGCGACTGCTTCGCCTTCGTCGAGGCTTTTCTGGCGGTTTGAACGCTGGGTGAAATACGTTTTATCTTCCCAGCGCAGGCAGGTCAGATCGCCCCCCCAGCAGCAGCCGGTATCCAGCGCGTAGATCCCTTCCGGCGTACCGCGGCCTTCCAACGACGCCCAGTGGCCAAAGGCGATACTGTACTCGCGAGCGACAGGGCCCGGAATGGCAAACCATGGCTTCAGCGGGGCAGGCGCGTCTTCCGGCGCCTCTTTGCTGTACATATCCAACTGGCCGTTCGGGAAGCAATAGCGCATGCGGGTGAAGGCGTTGGTGATAAAGCGCAGGCGCGCCAGGCCGCTGAGCTCATTGCTCCAGTGGTTCGGCATATCACCGTACATCGCGTCGAGGAAGAACGGATAGGAGTCGCTGGCCAGCACGGCTTCGACATCGCGCGCGCACTGTTTGGCGGTTTCCAGATCCCACTGCGGCGTGATGCCGGCATGAGCCATCACCAGCTTTTTCTCTTCGTCCACCTGCATCAACGGCTGGCGACGCAGCCAGTTAAGGAGTTCGTCAGCGTCGGGCGCTTCCAGCAGCGGCGTCAGGCGGTCTTTGGGTTTGTTGCGGCTGATGCCGGCAAATACCGCCAGCAGGTGCAGGTCATGGTTGCCTAATACGATGCGCACGCTATCGCCGAGCGTTTTCACAAACCGCAGCACTTCCAGAGAGCCGGGGCCGCGTGCGACCAGGTCGCCGGTGAGCCACAGCGTGTCCGTATCAGGGTTAAACTCCACCTGCTCCAGCAATGCGATCAGTTCATCGTAGCAACCATGAACGTCGCCAATAAGGTATGTAGCCATTGTTTTAATGTATAAGCGTTGGAACTGCGAGACGGAAGACAGGGATCTCGATATTGAACGGCACGCCGTTGCTATCAATCATCTCATAATGACCCTGCATGGTGCCCAGCGGCGTTTCGATAACCGCGCCGCTGGTATATTGATACTCTTCGCCGGCAGGGATGTGCGGCTGTTCGCCGACCACCCCTTCACCCTGGACTTCCGTCTCGCGACCGTGTCCATTAGTGATGAGCCAGTAGCGGCCGAGAAGCTGAACCTGACTCCGCCCCAGGTTGCGAATGGTGACGGTGTAAGCGAAGACGTAGCGCTCTTCTTCCGGAGAAGATTGCGATTCGATATAGACGCTTTGCACCTGGACGCAAACACGAGGCGAATTAATCATGGTTAGCTCTCCTTCGAAGGCAGATTGTTGGATAACCAGTTGGCCATCTTACAGTACTGCTCTACAGAAATATTTTCCGCACGTACCGCCGGGTCGACGCCCAGCTCCGTCAGCACTTCAACGCTAAACAGATTGCCGAGACTATTACGAATGGTCTTACGGCGCTGATTGAAGGCTTCGGTGGTGATACGGCTCAGCACGCGGACATCCTTCACCGGGTACGGCATGGTGCGGTGCGGCACCAGGCGCACGACGGCGGAATCCACTTTTGGCGGCGGCGTAAAGGCGGTCGGCGGGACTTCAAGTACCGGGATCACCTGGCAGTAGTACTGCGCCATTACGCTTAAACGACCATACGCTTTACTATTCGGCCCGGCAACCAGACGATTAACCACTTCCTTCTGCAGCATAAAGTGCATATCGGCAATGGCATCAGTATAGCTGAAGAGGTGGAACATCAACGGCGTTGAGATGTTGTACGGCAGGTTGCCGAAGACGCGCAGCGGCTGGCCCATTTTCTCCGACAGTTCGCCGAAGTTCATGGTCATCGCATCCTGCTGGTAAATGGTCAGCTTAGGCCCGAGGAACGGATGCGTCTGCAGGCGGGCCGCCAGATCGCGGTCCAGCTCGATAACGGTTAATTGATCGAGGCGTTCGCCGACCGGTTCGGTCAGCGCGGCGAGACCCGGGCCGATTTCGACCATCGCCTGGCCTTTCTGTGGATTGATGGCCGAGACAATGCTGTCGATCACGAACTGATCGTTGAGAAAGTTTTGCCCGAAGCGTTTACGGGCTAAATGGCCCTGATGGACTCGATTATTCATTGGGTATTAACAATCATTTTGATGGCGAGATTAAGCGCCGTGATAAAACTGCCGACGTCCGCTTTTCCCTGACCGGCTAATTCCAGCGCGGTACCGTGGTCAACGGAGGTACGAATAAAAGGTAAACCGAGCGTAATATTCACGCCACGGCCAAAGCCCTGGTATTTTAGCACGGGCAGGCCCTGATCGTGGTACATCGCGAGTACCGCATCGGCATTATCGAGATATTTTGGCTGAAAAAGGGTATCCGCAGGCAGTGGACCGCTAAGATTCATGCCTTTCGCCCGCATCTCTTCCAGCACCGGAATGATGGTATCGATCTCTTCCGTCCCCATGTGGCCACCTTCGCCGGCGTGGGGATTCAGGCCGCAAACCAGCACGTGCGGTTGAGCGATGCCAAATTTATGCCGCAGATCGGCATCCAGGATGGTAATCACTTCGCGCAGCAGCTCCGGCGTAATCGCCTCGCTTATTGCCTTTAGCGGAAGATGGGTCGTGGCCAGCGCGACCCGCAGCTCTTCGGTCGCCAGCATCATCACCACTTTACTGGCATGAGCGCGCTCTTCGAAGAACTCGGTATGACCGGTAAAGGCGATACCGGCGTCGTTAATGTTGCCTTTGTGCACCGGCCCGGTAATCAGCGCCGCGAATTCGCCATTAAGGCAGCCATCGCAGGCGCGCGCCAGCGTTTCCACCACATAACTGCCATTCTCGACATTGAGCACGCCCGGCTGCACCGGCGCGTTGAGGGGAACGGAAAGCAGCGTGAGCGTTCCTGCCCGCTGCGGCTGCGGAGGGCGCGTTGGATCGTAAGGGAGGAGCGATAAAGGAAGACCGAGCTGGCAGGCTCGGTCAGTTAACAGGGCGCCATCGGCGCAAATAACCAGTTCAACCGGCCAGTCGCGCTGCGCAAGCTCGGCGACAAGATCGGGACCAATCCCCGCGGGTTCGCCGGGAGTGATAACAACACGTTGCATAGAAACGTTCCTTCGGGCCAGGGTGGCCCGGCTGCGCAGTCGACCCCAGCCGTTGCTGGGGCGACCGGTCTACCCTCCCGCTATGCCTTAAAGACATGGAGAGGGGAGAACTTTAGTTGCTCAGAATTTTGACGTAGGCGCTGGCGCGCTGTTCCTGCATCCAGGTTGCCGCTTCTTCAGAGAATTTGCGGTTCATCAGCATGCGGTAAGCGCGGTCTTTCTGCGCGGCGTCGGTTCTGTCGACGTTGCGGGTATCCATCAGTTGGATCAGGTGCCAGCCGAAGGAGGAGTGAACCGGGCCGCTGGTCTGGCCTTTGTTCAGACGCATCAGCGCATCGCGGAACGCGGGATCGAAGATATCCGGCGTCGCCCAGCCTAAGTCACCGCCCTGGTTGGCGGAGCCCGGGTCCTGAGAAAACTCTTTCGCCGCTTTATCGAAAGTCGTTTTACCGCTCTTAATGTCTGCCGCAATCTGCTCCAGCTTTGCCTGGGCCTGGGCGTCATTCATGATCGGCGACGGCTTCAGCAGGATGTGACGGGCATGAACTTCGGTGACGGAGATGTTCTGGCTGCCGCCGCGCATATCGTTAACTTTCAGGATATGGAAGCCGACGCCGGAACGAATCGGACCGACAACATCGCCTTTCTTCGCGGTACTCAGCGCCTGAGCGAAGATACCCGGCAGCTCCTGAATACGCCCCCAGCCCATCTGGCCGCCTTTCAGCGCCTGCTGGTCAGCAGAGTAGGTGATAGCCAGTTTGCCGAAGTTAGCGCCGTTACGGGCCTGTTCAACGACGGACTTCGCCTGCTCTTCCGCAGCCGCAACCTGATCGGAGGTCGGGTTCTCCGGCAGCGCGATCAGGATGTGGCTCAGGTTCAGCTCGGTGCTGGCATCGTTCTGATCGCCAATCTGCTTAGCCAGCGCTTCAACTTCCTGCGGCAGCACGGTGATACGGCGGCGCACTTCGTTGTTACGTACTTCCGAAATCAGCATCTCTTTACGGATCTGGTTACGGTAGGTGTTGTAGTTGATGCCTTCATAGGCCAGACGGCTACGCATCTGATCCATCGACATGTTGTTCTGTTTGGCTATGTTGGCGATGGCCTGGTCAAGCTGATCGTCGCTGACTTTCACGCCCATTTTCTGACCCATTTGCAGAACGATCTGGTCCATGATCAATCTTTCGAGGATCTGATGACGCAGGGTCGCGTCATCCGGCAGCTGCTGTCCCGCCTGACCAGCGTTGAGCTTCACCGACTGCATCAGACCATCGACGTCGCTTTCCAGAACAACGCCATTATTGACGACAGCCGCTACTTTATCGACCACCTGCGGGGCGGCGAAACTGGTATTCGCGATCATGGCGATACCGAGAAGCAGCGTTTTCCAGTTCTTCATACTTTTTCCATTTCAATTAACCGCAAATGCGGATTACGTTTTAAACCAGACGCCTTACAGCGAGCTCTGGTACGGCAAAATGTTCGAGCGCAGCATCTGCTGGGTGCCAAGACCGTAGTTGGAGCTCAGACCACGCAGTTCGATGTTGATACCGAAGGTGTTGTCGTATTTGCTCTCGCCGCCGTTGTTGTTATCCCAGCCGTTGATCTTACGTTCGTAGCCAAGGCGGATAGCGTAGCAGCAAGAGTTGTACTGCACCCCTAACATCTGGTTAGCCGCTTTTTTGGTATTGGTGTCGAAGTAGTACGCGCCGACCACTGACCAACGATCGACAATCGGCCAGCTGGCGGTCATACCCACCTGAGAAATACCTTCTTTGTACTGCTGAGCGGTGGAATACGAAGGCAGCGTCGCCTGAATATATTCCGGACTCGCGTAACGGTAGTTCAGTTGCACTAAGCGGTTTTCGTCGCGGCGGTATTCAATGGTTCCGTTGCCGGTTGCGACGTTATCCAGACGCGTATCATACTGGATCCCCCCGCGTAAACCCCAGTTATCGGTGATACGCCAGTAAGTATCGCCGGCCCAGACCAGTGAACCCGTGGTGTCGTTATTCTCCCAGTTGATGTTGTCCGCACCGGTGCGAGACTCGGTGAAATAGTAGATTTGACCAACGGAAATATTAAAACGTTCAACGGCCGCGTCATCATATACGCGAGATGTGACGCCGGTGGTGACCTGGTTAGCTGACGCGATACGGTCAAGGCCGCTGTAGGAGCGGTCGCGGAACAGGCCGCTATAGTCGGACTGCAGCAGTGTCGAGTCGTAGACGCCAATGTGGCTCTGGTCGCGATACGGGATGTACAGGTACTGCATGCGCGGTTCCAGGGTCTGGGTATACCCTTCCTGCATATCGCGTTCGAAGACCATTTTGCCGTCGATTTTGAATTGCGGCATCACGCGGTTAACCGAATCTTTGTAATCGGTACCGTTAGCGGTGTTGTACTGATCGAGATTACTCTGCTGATAGTGGGTCGCCAGCAGCTTCGCCTCGGTATTGATGCTTCCCCAGCCGTTAGACAGCGGCAGGTTGATCGTCGGCTCCATGTGCAGGCGCGTTGCTTTCGGCATATCGCCGTTGGTGTTGACGAAGTGCACCGCCTGCGCATACAGATGAGTATCGAACGGACCGACGTCATTCTGGTAGGCGTTAATATCGAGCTGAGGCTCAGCAGCGTAGGAGTTGCTTGAGCTACGGTCGAAGACCTGGAACTGCTTGGTCGACACGGTGGCGTCAAAGTTCTGGTTAACGTAACCGGCGCTGAATTTCTGCGTCGCGTAGCCGTCGGTACTGGAGCCGTACTTAGAGCTAAAGTCGTTAAAGTAATCCGGGTCGCTGACTTTGGTGTAGTCGGCGTTCAGACGCCACACCTGATCGATAACCGCGTTGTGGTTCCAGTAGAACATCCAGCGGCGGCTGTTGCTGTCGTTGGAGTGATCGTCTTCGTACACTTTATCGGAAGGCAGGTAATCGAATTCGAATAAACCTGCGCCCGCCTGGGTCAGATAACGGAATTCGTTTTCCCACATTACGCCGCCGCGTTTATTCATATAGTGCGGCGTAATGGTGGCGTCGAAGTTCGGCGCGATATTCCAGTAATAGGGCAGCGAGAACTCAACGCCATTTTTAGTGCTGTATTTGGCGTTGGGGATCAGGAAGCCGGAGCGGCGCTTATCGCCGACCGGGAGCTGCAGATACGGGCTATAAAAAATAGGGACGGAGCCAAGCTTGAAGCGCGCGTTCCAGATTTCGGCAACCTGCTCTTCGCGGTCATGGATAACCTCGCTGCCGACGACGCTCCAGGTATCAGAACCCGGCAGACAAGAGGTAAAGCTGCCGTTTTCCAGAATGGTATAGCGGTTTTCGCCGCGTTGTTTCATCAGGTCGGCGGTACCGCGCCCCTGACGGCCAACCATCTGATAGTCGCCTTTCCAGACGTTGGTATCCTTGGTATTCAGGTTCGACCACGCCTTTGGTCCCTTCAGAATGACCTGGTTGTCGTCGTAATGAACGTTGCCAAGCGCATCAACGGTACGCACCGGCTGCGGTTGTCCCGCCGGCTGCTGCTGATGCAACTGTACCTCGTCGGCCTGCAGGCGACTATTCCCCTGATTAATATCAACGTTGCCGGTAAACACGGCATTATCGGGGTAGTTGCCTTTCGCATGATCGGCATCAATCGTCACCGGTTGATCGTTAGGCTTCCCTTCAACGAGAGGACGATTATAGCTTGGCACGCCAAGCATACATTGCGTGGCGAGATCGGCGGCCATGCCCTGTTGACTATACAAGGCGCTGGCGATCATGGTGGCCAGGAGGCTGGGGATACGTTTTTTCATACGTTTTATTTGTTGTTCCGTCATCTTGTGGCAGCGGCTTGCAAACGGTCAGAGCCTAACGTACTCATCTTAATCGCGCTAGTCTTATCCGCTCGTTTCGTTTCTGAGCGTTAGGCACCGTGTAGAATGGCGAGTATGATAAAGCAAATTATAGGCGATGTCCCACATGACCGTGGCGTCAGCGCTTGGTAACGTGCGGTCATATATAGCTTAACGGGTAGCAGAAAGATTGGGGAGTCTATGCAGTATTTGGGTAAAGTGATTGGTGTCGCGTTTGCATTATTGATGGGCGGCGGCTTCTGGGGCGTGGTGCTTGGCTTATTAGTGGGGCATATGTTTGACCGCGCTCGTAGCCGTCGCCTGAATTTATTTGCCAACCAGCAGGAGCGGCAGTCGCTGTTCTTTTCCACCACGTTTGAAGTGATGGGGCATCTGACTAAATCGAAAGGTCGCGTCACGGAAGCCGATATTCATGTGGCGAATGTTCTGATGGATCGAATGAACCTGCACGGCGAGTCGCGCACCGCGGCGCAGCAGGCTTTTCGCGCCGGTAAGGCCGATAATTATCCGCTGCGCGAGAAAATGCGTCAGCTGCGCAGCGTCTGTTTCGGTCGCTTCGATTTAATTAGGATGTTTCTGGAAATTCAGCTGCAGGCGGCCTTCGCCGACGGCGAATTACATCCCAATGAGCGCGAAGTGTTGTTTGTTATCGCCGATGAGCTCGGTATCTCGCGCGCGCAGTTCGAACAGTTCCTGCGTATGATGCAGGGCGGCGCGCAGTTCGGCGGCGGTTCGCAGCAGCAATCCTATGGTCAGCGCGGCGGCAATGGCGGCTGGCAGCAGGCGCAACGCGGCCCGACTCTTGAAGACGCTTGTAACGTGCTCGGCGTGAAACCGACCGATGATGCCACAACCGTCAAGCGCGCCTATCGTAAATTAATGAGTGAGCATCATCCGGACAAGCTGGTGGCCAAAGGGCTGCCGCCGGAGATGATGGAAATGGCGAAGCAGAAAGCGCAGGAGATCCAGAAAGCCTGGGAGCTCATCAAAGAGCAGCGCGGCTTCTGAATCCTGTAAGGCTTCTCCTGCGGGGAGAGGCCTTAGTTCGCACCCTGCGCGCGGCGATACATCCGCCGCGGGTGGCCAATCTTACCGTACAGCATTTCCACTTCCAGAAAACTCACTTCTACGCAGTGCTCGAGATAACGACGGGCAGTGGTCTTGCTCAGTCCGGTTTCGTTGACCACTTCGTCCACTGAAAAGCAGTGCGTTTCGCGGCCATGAAATAAATTTTGCACCAGCGCCAGGGTCTTTTCCTCGATGCCCTTGCTGCCGTTATCGGCGCGAAAATTTTTGGCCTGCAGCTGATACAGGGAATCAACGTTTTGCTGATCGACGATTTTCCATTCCCGCTGCTGGTCATAAAACTGAATAAAGCGCTCCAGCGACTGGCTCAGCCGTTTCCATGAGACCGGCTTGAGAATGTAGTCGAAGGCGCCATTGCGTATCGCCTGGCTGCAGGTTTCCATATCGCTGGCGGCGGTGATGAAAATGACCGAACAATTGGCGTTGGCCAGAAGCGGGTCGGTCATCAGCGTAACGCCTTTGCCGTCCGGCAGATAATTATCCAGCAGGACCAGCTGCGGCGGCCTGGCGTTGAGCATCTGCCGCGCCTGGGAAAGCGAGGCGGCCGTTCCCGCCAGCCGCATGCGCGGGTGTTTCTGAATGAGCTCGGCGTGCAGGCGGGCCAGCTCGTTTTCATCTTCGATGATCAGCACATCGACCAGATCATGATGCATCGTTGGTCTCCGGTTGCGGATGGGCTGGCGGGTCGGCGGGAATAAACAGAGTAAATATCGTTCCGCGCGGCGCATTATCGGCGACTTCAATCGTGCCGCCAGCCTGAGTCACATAATGTTCAATAAGATACAGACCAATACCGTGATCGCCACGGGTTTTCGTCGTCACTCCACGTTCAAAAATACGCTCGCGGATATCCGGGCGGATACCGACACCGCGGTCGGCCACCTCAATCATCAGCTCGCGGGCGTTGAGTTGAATCAGTACCTCGACCGGCTCGTGCGGTAGTTCGGCGCGTTGCGTGGCTTCAATGGCGTTATCCAGCAGATTGCCGATGATCGAAATAAGTTCCGACTCCATCAGCGACGACAGCGGGCGATCGATACGGCAGGCCGGATCAAAGCTCAGTTCAACGCCTTTTTCATAGGCGCGGGTGGCTTTACCCAGCAGTAGGCCGCATAGCGTCGGCGAGCGGAAACGCGAGGAGATGAAGTCCAGTAGCTCCTGGGCATGCTCCGATTGCGCCTGTATATAGCGAATAGCTTCGTCGTAGTGGCCCATATGCAGCAGGCCGGAGAGCGTGGTCATGCGGTTGAGCTGTTCGTGGCGCATAATGCGCAGGTTATCGACATAGCGTTTTACCTGGCTTAGCTGAGCGGTGAGGGCGTTAATTTCATCGCGGTCGCGGAAGGTGATCACCCAACCCTGCAGCGAGTTTTCCAGCATGATGCGCACCCGGCTGGCGAGTACCGTCAACTGATTAAAGCGACACAGTTCATCGTGAGTATCATTCGCCAGCATTGCGCCGCTGGCGAAGAACGGCTGAGGGGCGATCACGCTATCAATCGATTTGCCGCGCAGCAGATGCGCGGGCTGCTTAAGCCCCAGCAGGCTGCGGGCGGCGTGGTTAATCACCTCAATCCGTCGCTGGCTGTCGATAACGATAACCCCTTCGAAAATCGATTCCATCATCGCTTTTTGCTGGCGTACCAGCAGGCCAATTTCGCGCGGCTCCAGCGAAAAAATCTGTTTTTTAATACTGCGGGTAAAATACCAGGAGAAGATAAACAGGGCGATCAGCAACAGAATGGCGGCGACAAAAATATTCACCACCTTTTGCACGGTGATGCTGTCGAGATAGCTGGTCAGATAGCCGACGGAGACAATGCCAATCACCCTCCCGTTATCATCGACAATGGGCGTTTTACTGCGTAGCGAGACGCCTAAACCACCTTTACGGATGGTGGTGATAGTTTTGCCTTCCAGCACCGCCTGGTTATCGCCGCCCACTAAGCGGGTGCCGACCCATTCCGGGTGGACGGAATGAAACAGGTGCACGCCTTTATCATCACCGATGACGATAAAGCTGGCGTCGCTGTGGACGGCGATTTGCTTCATGAAGGCGCCGATAGCCTGCGGGTCGTGCAGGCTAACCTGCTGGCGCAGATTGGGCATCAGCGCAATCTCTTCGGCCTGAATTTTCGCCCTGGCGCTCATTTCCTGATACAGCTGGCGGCTGGCGTCGAGATAATAATAAACGCCAAGCAGAGCGAATAAGATGGAGAAAAAGGCCACCAGGGAGATGAACAGCTTAAATTGAAATGAAACTTTCATAGTTATGCGCACAGTATTTGAGATGCGGCAACGATATCGTCAGCGGCCAGAGGGACAATTTATCTACTGGCACCTATTTATAAAGGGTAATTATCCGGTTATTAAAAAAACCATAAAAACCACGCTAAGAAATTAGATATATATCACTAGAGTCAATAGAAACCATAAAAACCATAATGACCATTAAAACTTCTTTTTTAATCTGCCTTTTCTCACATTAACGCCGTGCTCCCCCCTCTACCCTGAACAGGAATAATAACTACAGGGCTGAATTTATGAGCACCACAGACAACGCATTCTCTGCAACCCTTGAACCTATTAACAAACCGAAGGCCTCGCTGAAGCAGCGCTGGTGGCACGTGATGGATAGCTGGAAAGTGGGGATTATCCCGCTGCCGCTATTTTTGCTGGCCGGCGGTCTTATCGCGCTGGACTGCCTTGGCGGTAAGCTGCCGAGCGATATCGTGGTGATGGTGGCGACGCTGGCCTTCTTCGGTTTTGCCTGCGGCGAGTTCGGCAAGCGCCTGCCGGTACTTGGTAAGCTTGGCGCGGCGGCGATTTGCGCCACCTTTATTCCTTCCGCGCTGGTCCATTACGGCCTGCTGCCGGATGTGGTGGTTGAATCCACCACCAAATTCTATAAATCGACCAATATTCTTTATCTCTACATCTGCTGCATTATCGTTGGCAGCATTATGAGCATGAACCGCACCACGTTGATTCAGGGGTTCCTGAAGATCTTCCTGCCGATGCTGTGCGGCGAAGTTGTCGGTATGCTGGTCGGCGTGGGAGTTGGCAGTTTGTTGGGGATGGATCCGTTCCAGGTCTTCTTCTTTATCGTGCTGCCGATTATGGCCGGCGGCGTGGGCGAGGGGGCGATCCCGCTGTCGATTGGCTATGCGGCGCTGATGCATATGGATCAGGGCGTTGCGCTGGGACGCGTGCTGCCGATGGTGATGCTGGGCAGCCTGACGGCGATTGTCATCGCCGGCTGTCTGAACCAGCTTGGTAAACGCTTCCCGCATCTGACCGGCGAAGGCCAGCTAATGCCGAACCGCAGTAATGAAACCCGCAGCCTGAGCGAAAGCGAAGGATTTGGCGGTAAAACGGATGTGGCGACGCTGGCCTCTGGCGCGCTGCTGGCGGTGCTGCTGTATATGATGGGCATGCTGGGACACAAATTGATTGGCCTGCCGGCGCCGGTTGGCATGTTGTTCCTCGCGGTGCTGCTGAAGCTGGCGAATGTCGTTTCGCCGCGTCTGCAGGAGGGCTCGCAGGTGGTGTATAAATTCTTCCGTACCGCGGTGACTTACCCGATTCTGTTTGCCGTTGGCGTGGCGATTACCCCGTGGCAGGAGCTGGTAAACGCCTTCACGCTGACCAACCTGCTGGTCATTGTTTGCACCGTGTCGGCGCTGGTGGCCACCGGGTTCTTCGTCGGCAAAAAAATGGGGATGCATCCGGTCGACGTGGCGATTGTCTCCTGTTGCCAGAGCGGGCAGGGCGGCACCGGCGACGTCGCCATCCTGACTTCCGGCAACCGTATGAACCTGATGCCCTTCGCCCAGATAGCCACCCGTATCGGCGGCGCGATTAATGTGTCGTTAGGGCTGCTGTTCTTAAGTCATTTCTTATCGTGATTTAGTGCTGCGCTAATAGCAAAAACTGCCATTTCCCTCCGCAGGACGAAGAAAATTTCTTTGTCCTGCGCCCTAAATTCTGTGCAATTAGCGATACAATAGGCGGCGTTATCCGCGATAGCGACGGCAGCTCCGCGCTGCCTTTTTGATCATTAAAGGAGAGGAAAGAATGTCAGTGCATACTCCCGCCCGGGCGGGCGTCAGCATGGAAAATCTGCTGGCGGCGAAAGAGCAGCGCGCAGCCCGTCAACAAGACTGGCTCAACCATTATCAACAACCGGTCATTTCTCTCACCCTGGTAACGCCAGGGGCGGTAAAAGACAGTATTCGCTATCGCAATATGATGGGTGTTGCGCTGCAGGCCTGTGACCAACTTCTGTGGCAGCAGCGTTGGAAAACGATCGACCGCCAGGTGTTGTGGCTGCCTACCGGCCCGGAAGCGATGTGGTGCGTTGAGCACTCCGCGGAAGAGATCAAAGCGCTATGCAGCGAACTGGAACAGAATCATCCGCTGGGTCGCCTGTGGGATATCGATGTCATTTGTCCGCAAGCGGGGCTGATTAGCCGCCAGGCGCAGGGCGAAGCGATGCGCCGCTGCCTGCTGTGCGATGAACCGGCCCACGCCTGCGCGCGCAGCCGTCGTCACGACACCGGGCTGGTGGTCGCTCGCGTTGAACAGATGATTGATGCGTGGTTCGCCCGCGATTAATCGCGTTAGCGTTAGCGATTTCCCCGGCGGCGTAGCGCAACCGGGGGCGTCCGGATAATGACTTAAAAGTCGATCGGCGCGCGGAAGGTCATCGCGTTGCCGTAGGCTGGATGGGTGATGGTTAACGTTTCGGCGTGCAGAAGCAGGCGCGGAGCCATCGCCAGCACCTCCGGCGTGGCGTAAAAGCGGTCGCCGAGGATCGGATGCCCTAACGCCAGCATATGCACGCGAAGCTGATGCGAGCGCCCGGTAATCGGCTTCAGGCACACGCGGGCGGTGTTGTCCTCCGCGTACTCCAGCACTTCATACTCGGTTTGCGCCGCTTTGCCGGTTTCGTAACACACCTTCTGCTTTGGCCGGTTCGGCCAGTCGCAAATTAGCGGTAAATCCACCAGACCTTCCGCAGGCTGCGGATGACCCCAGACGCGGGCGACGTACTGCTTTTTCGGCTCGCGCTCGCGGAACTGACGCTTTAGTTCACGCTCGGCGGCCTTATTCAGCGCCACCACAATCACGCCGCTGGTGGCCATATCCAGGCGATGCACCGATTCGGCCTGCGGGAAATCGCGCTGGATACGCGTCATCACGCTATCCTTATGCTCCTCCAGCCTGCCGGGCACGGACAACAAGCCGCTCGGCTTGTTGACCACCATAATGTGCTCATCCTGATACAGAATCACCAGCCAGGGATCCTGCGGCGGATTGTAGTTTTCCATCGCCATTTTCGCGTTCCGTTACTGGTGAGTGACGACGATCAGACGCAGCGCGTCCAGACGCCATCCGGCCTGCGCCAGCGCATCCATCACCTGCTGGCGGTTGCTTTCGATCGCCGCCAGTTCGTCGTCACGGATGTTCGGGTTCACCGCCTTCAGCGCTTCGAGACGCGACAGTTCCGCCGTCAGTTTATCATCGGCTTCGTTACGCGCCGCGTCGATCAGCGCCTGCGCCGCTTTGGCGATCTGCGCTTCGCCCTGTTGCAGAATCGCGTGAACGTCCTGCTGCACCGCATTGACCAGCTTGCTACCAGTGTGGCGGTTGACCGCGCTCAGCTGGCGGTTGAAGCTTTCGAACTCCACCTGCGCGGCGAGGTTGTTGCCGTTTTTATCCAGCAGCATGCGAACCGGGGTCGCCGGCAGGAAGCGGTTAAGCTGTAATTGCTTCGGCGCCTGCGCTTCGACGACGTAGATAAGCTCCAGCAGCAGCGTGCCGACCGGCAGCGCCTTGTTCTTCAGCAGCGAAATCGTGCTGCTGCCGGTATCGCCGGAGAGGATCAGATCCAGACCGTTGCGAATCAGCGGGTGTTCCCAGGTGATGAACTGCGCGTCTTCACGCGACAGCGCCACGTCACGCTCGAAGGTGATGGTGCAGCCATCTTCCGGCAGGCCCGGGAAATCCGGCACCAGCATATGATCGGACGGGGTCAGGACGATCAGGTTTTCGCCGCGGTCATCCTGGTTGATGCCGACGATATCGAACAGGTTCATCGAGAAGGCGATCAGGCTGGTATCGTCATCCTGCTCTTCGATGCTCTCAGCCAGAGCCTGCGCTTTTTCGCCGCCGTTGGAGTGGATCTCCAGCAGACGGTCGCGGCCCTGTTCCAGCTGCGCTTTCAGCGCTTCATGCTGCTGGCGGCAGGATTTGATCAGATCGTCGAAGCCATCGGTGGATTCCGGCGCGGCAAGGTAGTTAATCAGGTCGTCGTGAACGCTATCGTAGACGGTACGGCCGGTCGGGCAGGTATGTTCGAAGGCGTCGAGGCCTTCGTGATACCAGCGCACCAGCACCGACTGCGCGGTTTTCTCCAGATACGGCACGTGGATCTGGATATCGTGCGCCTGGCCGATACGGTCGAGACGGCCAATACGCTGCTCCAGCAGATCCGGGTTAAACGGCAGGTCGAACATCACCAGGTTGCTGGCGAACTGGAAGTTACGCCCTTCGGAGCCGATTTCGGAACACAGCAGCACCTGCGCGCCGGTGTCTTCTTCGGCAAACCACGCTGCGGCGCGGTCGCGTTCGATAATCGACATGCCTTCATGGAATACCGCGGCGCGAATACCTTCGCGCTCGCGCAGTACCTGCTCCAGCTGCAGCGCGGTGGCGGCTTTGGCGCAAATCACTAGCACCTTCTGCGAACGGTGGCTGGTCAGGTAACCCATCAGCCACTCGACGCGCGGATCGAAGTTCCACCAGGTACCGGTATCGCCTTCAAATTCCTGATAGATCTGCTCCGGATAGAGCATGTCGCGCGCGCGCTCTTCCGCGGTTTTGCGCGCGCCCATAATACCGGAGACCTTGATAGCCGTCTGGTACTGGGTCGGCAGCGGCAGACGAATAGTGTGCAGCTCGCGTTTCGGGAAACCTTTCACGCCGTTACGGGTGTTACGGAACAGCACGCGGCTGGTGCCGTGGCGGTCCATCAGCATTGAAACCAGCTCCTGACGCGCGGCCTGAGCATCTTCACGATCGCTGTTGGCAGCCTGCAGCAGCGGCTCGATGTCCTGCTCGCCGATCAGATCGCCAAGGGTATTGAGTTCATTATCGTTCAGCTTGTTGCCCGCCAGCAGCAGGGCGACGGCGTCGGCGACCGGGCGATAGTTTTGTTGTTCTTCAACAAACTGTTCAAAATCGTGGAAGCGGTTTGGATCCAGCAGACGCAGGCGCGCAAAGTGGCTCTCCATGCCCAGCTGTTCCGGCGTCGCGGTCAACAACAGGATGCCCGGCACGCGTTCGGCCAGCTGTTCAATGGCCTGATATTCACGGCTCGGCGCCTCTTCGCTCCACACCAGGTGGTGCGCTTCATCGACCACCATCAGGTCCCACTCGGCGTCGCACAGGTGCTCCAGGCGCTGCTTGCTGCGGCGTACGAAGTCTAAGGAGCAGATCACCAGCTGTTCGGTTTCGAACGGGTTGTAGGCGTCGTGCTGCGCTTCGGCATAGCGTTCGTCGTCGAACAGCGAGAAGCGCAGGTTGAAGCGGCGCAGCATTTCCACCAGCCACTGGTGCTGGAGGGTTTCCGGGACCACGATCAGCACGCGCTCGGCGGCGCCGGAGAGCAGCTGCTGGTGGAGGATCATCCCGGCTTCGATGGTTTTACCTAAGCCCACTTCATCGGCCAGCAGAACGCGCGGCGCGTGACGACGGCCTACGTCGTGGGCAATGTTCAACTGATGCGGGATCAGGCTGGTGCGCTGGCCGCGCAGGCCGCTCCACGGCATGCGGTACTGTTCGCTCTGGAACTTACGCGCGCGGTAGCGCAGGGCAAAGCGGTCCATCCGGTCGATTTGCCCGGCGAACAGGCGGTCCTGCGGCTTGCTGAAGGCGAGCTTACTGTCGAGCAGGACTTCGCGCAGGGTAACATGTTCTTCTTGCGTATCCAGGCGGGTGCCGGTGTAGGACAGCAGCCCATTTTCTTCATTTACTTCGTCAACGTGGAGCTGCCAGCCTTCGTGGCTGGTAATGGTATCACCCGGGTTAAACATCACGCGGGTAATCGGGGAATCGTTGCGAGAGTACAGACGGTTTTCGCCGATGGCGGGGAAAAGGAGAGTGACCATGCGCGCATCCAGCGCTACCACTGTCCCTAGTCCTAGTTCGCTCTCTGTATCGCTAATCCAGCGTTGACCAAGTGTAAAAGGCATATGTGTTCGGCTCTTTGTTCTTTAATTGCAGGCAATAGTGCATCCTCAGCATAGTTACGCTGAGGAATCAAAATTGGGTCCAGGAATGGAAAGGGCGCTATGGTACTGGATGCCGCGGTGTTAGTCACCTGTCAAAATAGCCCCAGTTGTCCTGTCACTATTGTAGCAAAGTCGTCGTTGACGAAGGGAAGGATTCCTTCCGCCACCGGCTGCAATTGCTTTGACAGATAGTGATCGTAATCGAGCGGCGACTGCTGGTAATCCACCGGCTCCGGGCCGCCGGTAGTCCAGACGTATTTAATGGTGCCGCGCTGCTGATACTGCTGCGCCCGCCCAAGCTTCACGTTGTGTTCATCCGCCAGTCTCGCGGCGCGCACGTGCGGCGGCACGTTACGTTGATACTCTGCCAGCGGTCGGCGCAGGCGCTTGCGATAAACCAGCTGCTCATCGAGCTCGCCGTTCATCAGCCTGGCGATAGTCTCCCGCACATAATCCTGATACGGCTGATGGCGGAAGATGCGTAGATACAGCTCCTGTTGAAACTGCTGGGCCAGCGGCGTCCAGTCGGTGCGTACCGTCTCCAGCCCCTTGAACACCATGCGCTGGGTATCGCCTTCCTGAATCATCCCGGCATAACGTTTTTTACTGCCGGTATCGGCGCCGCGGATCGTCGGCATTAAAAAGCGGCAAAAGTGGGTTTCATACTCCAGCTCCAGCGCGCTGGTCAGTTGGCTTTTACCCAGTTCCTGCGCCCACCAGTCGTTGACATAGGCAACCAGCTTGCGGCCGATTTCCGCCGCCTGCGCTTCGCTATGCGGGCGCTTGAGCCAGACGAAGGTGGAGTCGGTATCGCCGTAGATAACGTCATAGCCCTGGGCTTCAATCAGCGCTTTGGTCTGGCGCATGATCGCGTGGCCGCGCATGGTGATCGACGACGCCAGCCGTGGATCGAAAAAGCGGCAGGCGCTGGTCCCCAGCACGCCGTAAAAGGCGTTCATGATGATCTTCAGCGCCTGTGACAGCGGCTTATTATGCTGACGCTTGGCTTCATCGCGACCGTGCCAGATCTGCCCGACGATGCCTGGCAGGCAGTGCTTTTCGCGCGAGAAGCGGGCGCCGAGAAATCCTTCGGTGCTGTGGCGGTCATCGGGCTGCGCCAGCCCTTCAACCAGGCCGACCGGATCGATTAAAAAGGTGCGGATGATCGACGGATACAGGCTTTTGTAGTCCAGCACCAGTACCGAGTCATACAGGCCGGGGCGGGAGTCCATGACGTAGCCGCCGGGACTGGCCTGCGGGGGAACTTCGCCGAGATTCGGCGCCACGTAACCCAGGCGGTGCATGCGCGGGAAATAGAGATGGCTGAAGGCGGCGACCGATCCGCCGTGGCGATCGGCGGGCAGACCGTTAACCGTCGCCCGTTCGAGCAGAAACGGCATGATCTCCGTCTTGTGAAAGATCCGTGTCACCAGCTCGCAATCCTGTAGGTTATAGGTGGCCAGTGCCGGTTTATCTTCATGAAAGCGGCGATCGATTTCGTCCATCCTATCCCACGGGTTGTCGATAGCTTTACCTTCGCCCAGCAGCTCGCGGGCGACGGCCTCGAGTGAAAATGAGGAGAAGTTCCAGAACGCCGATTTTAGCGCTTCGATGCCGTCGATAATCAGCCGGCCGTTGGCCTGGGCGAAAAAGACGCCGTTCTTAAAACCGTGCTCGCGCCACTCCAGCTCGCTATTGCCGCGGCCGAGCAGCAGCGGGATGCGGTAGCGCTCGGCGTGTTTTTGCAGGACCCGCAGATCGAACTGCACCACGTTCCAGCCGATCAGCACGTCGGGATCGTGTTCGGCAAACCAGGCGTTGAGCTTTTCCAGCAGCAGCGGACGGCTGGCAACGTAGACCAGGCTGAAGCCCACATCCGGCGGCGTAGCGGGCTCGGGGCCCAGCATGTAGACCACCCGCTGGCCGCAGCCTTCCAGGCCGATGCAGTAGAGCTCGCCGTGGCGGCTGGTTTCGATATCCAGCGAGACCCATTTCAGCGGCGGGCGATAGTCCGGATGCGGTTTCATGCGCGCGTTAACCAGCTGTGAACCGCGCGTTTCGCCTTCTATCCAAACCGGGGCGGTGATAAAGCGCTCCATCAGGTAACGCTCCGGCGGGCGGATATCGCCTTCGTAAACGGTGACGCCGTTTTCACGTAGCTTTTTTTCCAGCCGCATCAGCTGGCGATGGCCGCGGCAGTACAGGCCGAAAACCGGCTGGCGATGGAAATCTTTTAGCGCGAGCTGGGCCAGACGATAGCCGTTTTCACCCTGCAGCAGACGTTCAGCCTGCGACCGCTGCGCTTCGGGAATAAACGCGACGGATTCCTGCGGCGGCAGCGTGACCTGCAGCGGGCCGTTATCGGTCGCCAGCCAGAAGGCCAGTTCCGTTCCCTGCGGGGTATCCCGCCAGTGACGGGTGAGTAAAAATCCTGCTTGCGGCTGCGTCACGCGTGCTCTCAACGATAAAAAACCAGGCCTGATTATAGCCTGGTTTCACGATGGGTGCTGGGGTTTTATACAGGGGTGATTACTGGCCGTAGTAGGCTTTGGCCCCGTGCTTACGCAGATAGTGCTTATCGAGCAGCGTCTGCTGCATATCCGGCAACTGCGGCGCCAGCTGGCGGCAGAAGATCCCCATATAGGCGATCTCCTCCAGCACGATGGCATTGTGTACCGCGTCTTCGGCGTTTTTACCCCAGGCAAACGGGCCGTGGGAATGCACCAGCACGCCGGGCATTTGCGCCGGATCGATTCCCTGCTGACGGAAGGTTTCGACAATCACGTTGCCGGTTTCCCACTCATATTCGCCGTTGATCTCCGCATCGGTCATCAACCGGGTGCAGGGGACCGGGCCATAAAAATAGTCTGCGTGGGTGGTGCCGGTCGCCGGAATAGATTGTCCGGCCTGCGCCCAGATGGTGGCGTGGCGCGAATGGGTATGCACAATCCCGCCAAGCGTCGGAAACGCCTGATACAGCAGGCGATGGGTCGGCGTATCGGAAGAGGGCTTTTTGTTGCCTTCCACCACTTCACCGGTTTCCAGGCTGACGACGACCATGTCGTCAGCGGTCATCAGGCCGTAATCCACGCCGGAGGGTTTAATAACCAATACCCCTTTGTCACGATCGACGGCGCTGACGTTACCCCAGGTTAAGGTCACCAGATTATGCTGCGGTAGCGCTAAGTTGGCCTCCAGCACCTGGCGTTTGAGATCTTCTAACATCTTGTTCTCCCTGCCCGATGAGCGGATTGTCATCGGGCATTATGCTTGTGCGCTTAGCGTTTGCTACCGTAATAGACTTCATTCCAGCGCAGCGCGTCTTTGAACGACGGCAGGCGGGTGTCGTTGTCGATGACGGTCAGTTCAATATCCTGCAGCTCGGCAAACTGGCGCATATCGTCGAGGGTTAGCGCATGGCTGAAGACGGTATGGTGCGCGCCGCCGGCGATGATCCAGGCTTCCGAGGCGGTACGCAGATCCGGTTGCGCCTGCCACAGCGCGTTGGCCACCGGCAGCTTCGGCAGATCGTGCGGCGTCGCGACGGTTTCGATGGTGTTGACCAGCAGGCGGAAGCGATCGCCTAAATCAATCAGGCTGGCGACGATCGCCGGGCCGGTTTGGGTGTTGAAGATCAGACGGGCCGGATCGGCCTTACCGCCAATTCCCAGCGGCTGGACGTCGAGGATCGGCTTCTCGGCGGTAGCGATAGTCGGGCACACTTCCAGCATGTGCGAGCCCAGCACCAGATCGTTGCCGTTGTCGAAGTGATAGGTGTAATCCTCCATAAAGGAGGTGCCGCCCTGCAGACCGGTCGACATCACTTTCATGATGCGTAGCAGAGCGGCGGTTTTCCAGTCGCCTTCGCCGGCAAAGCCGTAGCCCTGCTGCATCAGGCGCTGTACGGCGAGACCCGGCAGCTGTTTCAGGCCGTGAAGGTCTTCAAAGGTGGTGGTAAAGGCGTGGAAACCGCCTTGCTCAAGGAAGCGTTTCATCCCCAGTTCGATGCGCGCGGCGTCCAGCACGTTCTGGCGTTTATCGCCGTGCACCTGCGCCGCTGGCGTCAGGCGGTAGCTGCTTTCGTACTCATCGACCAGCGCGTTGATATCGCCGTCGCTGATGCTATTCACCACCTGCACCAGATCGCCGACCGCCCAGGTGTTGACCGAGAAGCCGAACTTAATCTGCGCCGCCACTTTATCACCGTCGGTTACCGCCACTTCGCGCATGTTATCGCCAAAGCGGCACACTTTCAGATGACGGGTATCCTGCTTAGAAACCGCCTGGCGCATCCACGCGCCGATTCGCTGGTGCGCTTCTTTATCCTGCCAGTGGCCGGTGACGACGCTGTGCTGCTGACGCATGCGCGCGCCGATAAAGCCGAATTCGCGGCCGCCGTGCGCGGTCTGGTTGAGGTTCATAAAGTCCATATCAATGCTGTCCCATGGCAGGGAGGCGTTGAATTGGGTATGGAATTGCAGCAGCGGCTTGTTGAGGAGCGTCAGGCCGTTAATCCACATTTTCGCCGGCGAGAAGGTGTGCAGCCAGACCACTAATCCGGCGCATTTATCATCGTAGTTGGCGTCGCGGCAAATATGCGTGATTTCATCCGGCGTGGTGCCGAGTGGTTTCAGCACCAGCTTGCACGGCAGTTTTGCTTCCGCATTCAGGCTATTCACCACATGTTCGGCATGTTTCGTCACCTGGCGTAGGGTCTCCTGGCCATACAGGTGCTGGCTACCAATTACGAACCATACTTCATAGTTATCAAAAATCGTCATTTTCGTATCCTTAATGGGTGAGCGCTGCCGGAGATTGCGGGGCGTTTTCCGCCTTTGCAGCCGAAGGGAGATAGTGTTGTTCCGCGCTAGCCGACCACTGCTGGTAGCGCTGATACAGTTGTTCGAAACGTTGCGCCTGTTGCGCGCGCGGCTGCAGGGTGTTTTCCACCTCGCTTGCCATGTTGCGCTGCGCGGCAGGGATATCCGGATAGACGCCCGCGGCGACGGCGGCGAAGATGGCGGCGCCCAACGCGCAGCATTGATCGGAGGCGACAATCTGCAGCGGGCGGTTCAGGACGTCGCAGCAGGCCTGCATGATGACCTGGTTCTTGCGCGCGATGCCGCCGAGCGCCATCACGTTATTCACCGGAATGCCCTGATCGGTGAAGCACTCCATAATGGCGCGAGCGCCGAAGGCGGTGGCGGCAATCAATCCGCCGAACAATGCCGGGGCGTCGGTGGCCAGATTTAAATCGGTAATAACGCCTTTCAGCCGCTGGTTGGCGTTTGGCGTGCGGCGGCCGTTGAACCAGTCCAGCACCACCGGCAGGTGATCGAGGGAGGGATTATTGGCCCAGGCTTCGGTGAGCGCAGGCAGCAGCTGTTTTTGACTGGCTTTGATTGGCTCGCGCAATTCAGGGTGCTGTTGGGCCAGCTGTTCCAGCGGCCAGCCGAGAATGCGGCCAAACCAGGCATAGATATCGCCGAATGCCGACTGACCGGCCTCCATACCGATGAAATCCGGCACCACGCTGCCGTCCACCTGGCCGCAGATACCTTTCACCGTGCGGTTGCCCACGCTCTGTTTATCGGCGATCAGAATGTCGCAGGTGGAGGTGCCGATCACTTTAACCAACGCGTTAGGCTGCGCGCCGGCGCCGACCGCGCCCATATGGCAATCGAAGGCGCCGCCGGAAATGACCACCGTTTCCGGCAGACCGAGGCGCTGCGCCCATTCGGCGGTCAGGTTGCCGACGGGGAGATCCGCAGTCCAGGTGTCGCGGAATAGTGGCCAGGCAAGGTGGCGGTTAATAATCGGGTCGAGTTCGTCGAAGAAGCTGGCGGGCGGCAGTCCACTCCAGCTTTCGTGCCACAACGATTTGTGTCCGGCGCTACAGCGACCGCGACGGATATCCTGCGGACGGGTGGTGCCGGAAAGCAGGGCGGGTACCCAGTCACAAAGCTCAATCCACGACGCCGCGGCCTGCGCGACGGCGCTATCTTCGCGAGTGACGTGAAGGATCTTGGCCCAGAACCATTCGCTGGAGTAGATGCCGCCGATATAGCGCGAGTAGTCTTCTTTACCCGGCGCGTGGCACAGGCGGGTGATGGCCTCCGCCTCTTCCACCGCGGTGTGATCTTTCCACAGCACGAACATGGCGTTCGGGTTGTCAGCGAATTCTTCGCGCAGCGCCAGCACGTTTCCGTCTGCATCAATCGGCGCCGGGGTTGAGCCGGTGCTGTCGACGCCGATACCGACCACCGTCGCCCGTTGTTCAGCGCTTAATGCCGCCAGTACGCTTTTCAGCGCTGATTCCATGGATTCAATGTAATCACGCGGGTGATGGCGGAAGCGGTTATTCGGCCCATCGCAGAACAGCCCTTCCTGCCAGCGTGGATACCACTCTACGCTCGCGGCCAGTTCCGCGCCGGTAGCGCATTCCACCGCCAGCGCGCGTACTGAGTCACTACCAAAATCGAGGCCAATCGCAATTGCCATCTTGTTACTCCATGCTGAAATCATTCATGCAGCAACAGTAGATATCCCCGGCCAAATCCGTCAGGCCGTATTCGCTAATCTTATGGATTATATTGCTGTCACCTTGCAAAGTGTGACGCCGTGCAAATATTCGATGTGGACTTTCCTGCCGTATTTATAGACACTTTTGTTATGCGCTGGATCAACGCGGAATGCGTGCTGGTAGCGCTTTTTTCGCTAGCTGTGCGGGTTTTTGTCTAAATTCCCACCGGTATCGCAGTCGAAACAGCGTGGATGGCGATAAAATGATGAATATGGACAATTGGTGTCAAAAAACTCGTGGAGAACGACGCTTATGGCCGAAACGCAAAACGATCCGCTGCTGCCGGGCTACTCCTTTAACGCCCATCTGGTCACCGGCCTGACGCCGATTGAGGCGCAGGGATATCTCGATTTCTTTATCGACCGCCCGCTGGGCATGAAAGGCTATATTCTCAACCTGACGATCCGCGGCGAGGGGGTGATCAACAACCACGGCGAGCAGTTCGTCTGTCGTCCCGGCGATATGCTGCTGTTTCCGCCGGGGGAGATTCACCACTATGGCCGCCATCCCGACGCCAGCGAGTGGTATCACCAGTGGGTCTATTTCCGCCCACGCGCCTACTGGCATGAATGGCTCAACTGGCCGACGATCTTCGCCCATACCGGTTTTTTCCGCCCGGATGAACAATGGCAGGCGCGGTTTGGCGAACTGTTCGGGCAGATCGTTGACGCCGGGCAGGGGGCGGGGCGCTATTCCGAACTGCTGGCGATTAACCTGCTGGAACAGTTGCTACTGCGGCGCATGGAGGCGATTAACGAATCGCTGCATCCGCCGCTGGATAACCGGGTGCGCGATGCCTGTCAGTACATCAGCGACCATCTGGCGGACAGCCATTTCGATATCGCCAGCGTCGCCCAGCACGTCTGTTTGTCGCCTTCTCGTTTGTCGCATCTGTTTCGCCAGCAGTTGGGGATAAGCGTACTTGGCTGGCGGGAAGACCAGCGAATTAGCCAGGCCAAACTGCTGTTGAGTACCACCCGGATGCCGATTGCCAGCGTCGGCCGCAACGTTGGCTTCGAAGATCAGCTCTATTTTTCGCGAGTCTTTAAAAAATGCACCGGCGCCAGTCCCAGTGAATTCCGCGCAGGATGTGAATAAAAAGTAAAGAAAGTGAAATGATGACCCGCTTAAATGTCACAGCCAGTAAACTATTAAGACAATTGGTGGCTTGACGACGACGTGACGGCTCCGGAGAATCCGGGCTTCGTTTTTTAACCGGGTACATTATGCAGGCATTGCTGGAACACTTTATCACCCAATCCACGGTCTACTCGTTGATAGCCGTGATGCTGGTGGCATTTCTTGAGTCGCTGGCGCTGGTGGGGCTTATCTTACCCGGCACGGTCATGATGGCTGGTCTGGGGGCGCTTATCGGCAGCGGCGAAGTTAACTTCTGGCAGGCGTGGCTGGCGGGGATTGTCGGCTGCCTGTTGGGAGACTGGATCTCATTCTGGCTCGGCTGGCGCTTTAAAAAGCCGTTACACCGCTGGTCGTTTATGAAAAAAAATCGCGCGCTGCTGGAGAAAACCGAACACGCGCTGCACCAGCACAGCATGGTGACGATTCTGATTGGCCGCTTTGTCGGGCCGACGCGGCCATTGGTGCCGATGGTCGCCGGGATGCTCGACCTGCCGGTAGCGAAGTTCGTGCTGCCGAATATTATTGGCTGCCTGCTCTGGCCGCCGCTCTATTTCCTCCCCGGCATTCTGGCGGGGGCGGCGATAGATATTCCTGCCGATGAAAACAGCGCCAGCTTCAAGTGGCTGCTGCTGGGCGCGGCGCTGCTGGCGTGGCTGGCGGGCTGGCTGTGCTGGCGGCTGTGGCGGAGCGCGAAAACTTCCGGCGATCGTCTGACCCGTTGGTTACCGCGTGGACGCCTGCTGTGGCTGACGCCGTTGATGGTGACGCTGGCGGTAGCGGCGCTAACGTTTGTCTTCCGCCACCCCCTGATGCCGGTCTACCTTGAGATACTGCATAAGGTCATTTCGCGCTAATTCCCAACAGCGCCGAGGCGCTGCTGTTGCCGCTTAACAGGTCGTCAGTGGCGCCGTCCCAGGCAATGCGCCCTTCGGCGACCACGATGGAGCGAGGCGCAATGCGCGCCGCATCCTCCACGCTGTGCGATACCATCAACAGCGTCAACTGCTGCCGCTGACAGACATCGGCGACCAGCGTTAGCATCTCCTGGCGCAGTGCCGGATCAAGCGCCGAGAAGGGTTCATCAAGCAGCAGCACCGGCTGTTGGCGCACCAGACAGCGGGCCAGCGCCGCCCGCTGCCGCTGGCCGCCGGATAGCTCGCCAGGCAGGCGATCCAGCAGCGTATCCATTCCCATCTGTCCGGCTATCGCCGTGACCTGCGCGCGCTGCTCGCGGTTCAGCTTCAGGCCGGGGTGAATGCCGAGGCCAATATTCTGCCGGACGGTGAGATGGTTAAACAGGTTGTTCTCCTGAAACAGCATAGAAACCGGACGCTGTGCCGGCGGCGTGGCGTTATGCTTCTCGCCGTCGATCTGTAGGCTACCGCTGGCGGGGGGCAGAAACCCGGCAATCAGATTCAGCAGCGTGCTCTTTCCGGCGCCGCTGGGACCGAGCACGGCGATGCGCTCTCCGCGCTCGACGCTGAGCGTAAAGCGCATCGGCAAGTGCTGATACAGCCAGGTGACATCATTGAGTTTTAGCATCGCGTCCCGGTAGTTTCTCGATCAAAGTAAAAAGGATAAAGCACAGCAACAGGAGCAGGAGGGCGGTGACCGCGCCGTCCTGGCTGCGGTAGGAGCCGATCTGCTGATACAGATAGAACGGCAGCGTGCGGAAAGATTCATTGCCGAATAGCGCCACCACCCCGAAGTCGCCGATTGACAGTACGCAGGCGAAAGCCAGGGCCTGCGCCAGCGGCCGTTTCAGCGCCCGCACCTCCACCACCCGCAGCCGATTAAAACCTTGTAGCCCCAACGACTGACACAAAGCGCCATAGCGGGCGGCAATATCGCGCATTGGATTTTCCAGCACTTTCAGGGCATAGGGGATAGCCATCAGCGCGTTGGTAAAGATGACAATCCCGTCGGCGGATTCCGGCAGGCCGACGCTGTTATTGAGCAGCAGGAAGAAACCGGTCGCCAGCACAATCCCCGGCATGGCGAGGATGAGCATACCGCTGAGCTCCAGCGTCTGCCCGGTCAGCGGCAGGTTGCGGGCGCGCAGTTCGCGACTGCTCCACAGCAGCATCATGGTCAGAATGACGCTGAGCACACCGGCGGCGATAGCGATACGCAGCGAGGTCCACAGCGCCTGCCATAGCGCGGCTTGGCCCAGCACCTTCGGCAGATTGACGTTGAGACCATCGACGATCACCGCCAGTAGCGGCGGAAGCAGCAACAGCAGAGCGAGCGCGATTAGCGCATAATCACACAGGCGACTATGCAGACGGTCGTCGGGGTCGCGCCAGCCTTGCACCTGACTGGCACCGATCGCCACGGCTTTGCTCAGGCGCTGGCTCAGCAGCACCAGCCCAAGGCAGCAGATCATTTGAATAATCGCTAACAGCGCCGCCCGTGCCGGGTCGTAATCAAAGCTCAGCGCCTGATAGATAGCCAGCTCAATGGTGGTGGCCCGCGGCCCGCCGCCTAGTGACAGCACGGTGGCAAAACTTGCGAAGCACAGCATAAAGATCAGCGCGGCCACCGGTGGGATCTGTCGACGCAGCCACGGCCATTCCACAAGACGGAAGAAGACGAAACCGCGCATGCCGAGCTGAGCGGCGATTTGCCGCTGTTCGCCGGGGATGTTTTCCAGCGCCTGCAGCAGCAGGCGGGTCGCCATTGGCATATTAAAGAACACATGGGCTAACAGGATACCCTGTAAGCCATACGGCGAGAAATCCCATTGCCAGCCGAGCGCGTGGAACAGCGCGGCGAGCCAACCCTGGCGGCCATAGACGCTGAGGATGCCGAACACCGCCACCAGAACCGGCAGGATCAACGTCATCGCGCACAGGCGCAGCAGCAGCGTGCGCCCCGGAAAGCGGCGGCGATACAGGGCGCGGGCAAGGAATATCGCCGGCACTACCGAAAACAGCGCCGACAAAAACGCCTGCCAGAAAGAAAAGCGTACGACGTGCCAGAGATAGCTATCGCTGAGGATCGTCTGCCAGGGCGCCTGCGGCGCCTCCAGCCACAGCGCCAGAAACGCCGCCAGCGCTACGATGACCAGTAAGCAGGCCGCCGCGGCGCCGGGGATCAGCCAGCCGAAACTTAGCGGCTGACGGCGCGTTGCCATGAACCGATCCAGTTTTGACGTTCAGCGGCGACCTGCTGCGGGGTGAACTGCAGTGTGGTTTTCGGTTTGGTCAGCGTGTTGAAGCCAGCCGGCAGCGCCACCTGGGTCACCGGGTACATCCAGTTGCCGGTGGGGATGGCGTTCTGGAAGCCTGGCGAGACCATAAATTTCAGGAACTTCTCCGCCAGTTCCGGCTGCTTGCTGGCGGCGGTACGCGCGGCGACTTCAACCTGCAGATAGTGGCCTTCGGTAAAGTCCGCCGCGGCATAATTATCTTTTTTCTCTTCGATGAGGTGATAAGCCGGCGAGGTGGTGTAGCTCAACACCAGGTCGCTTTCGCCTTTCAGGAACAGGCCGTAAGCTTCGCTCCAGCCCTTGGTGACGGTGACGGTTTTGGCCGCCAGCTTCTGCCAGGCTTCCGGCGCCTTATCGCCATACACCTTTTGCATCCACAGCAACAGGCCGAGCCCCGGCGTACTGGTGCGCGGGTCTTCGTAAATCACGCGCCATTTCTGCGGGCTCTCGACCAGATCTTTCAGACTTTTCGGCGGATTTTTCAGCTTGTTTTTGTCATACACGAAGGCGAAGTAGCCGTAGTCGTAAGGCACGAAAGTATCGTTATCCCAGCCGCTGGGTACCGTGACTGCGCTGGCCGGCACGCCGCTTTTGGCAAACAGTTTGCTCTGCGCCGCCGCTGCCAGCAGATTGTTATCAAGGCCGAGCACGACATCGGCTTTGCTGTTTTTGCCTTCCATTCGCAGCCGGTTAAGCAGCGATACGCCATCTTCGAGGGCGACATATTTCAGTTCGCAGCCGCAATCGGCCTCAAAGGCCTTTTTCACCGCCGGGCCAGGCCCCCAGTCGGCGGAGAATGAATCGTAGGTGTAAACGGTCAGGACCGGTTTAGCAAAGACCGGGGCGGCGACCAGCGCCAGCAGGGGAAGCAGTTTTTTCAACACTTTGCACCTCAGTATATGGGGAGGCAAAGGATTTTGAGTAGGCCTCAAATCCCTTCGCCGGCGTTATCCGGATCAGGTTCGACGGGTATTTTCTCAGCCCATACGCTTCATCCTTCAAGCCGCATCTGCGTTAGCTTCGCGTGTTCACCCCAGTCACATAGTTACCTATGCTCCAGGGGATTCACCCGCTTGCTGCCTTGATGCAACTTGAATGATATTGCGTATGTTTATTAGCACCCCGTTGAGAACGGCGATAGTGTAATGATTTTGTTAGATGACGCAAAGCATTCAGGGCTCCGGCGGGGCGAACCACGCCGATTTAAAGTCGAACCAGCCGAGGGTGTTCATGCGCACGCCGCGCATACTGCGCTGGCCCTGAATCATTAGCCAGTGGTGGATCAGCGGAACAATATGCTGTTTCTCCAGCAGTTGCTGGCTCCAGGTCGCCGGGTTGAACTCGCCTGCACGCCAGCGGTTGGCGTCAGCCTCCCAGTCGATGGGAATGCAGTGATGCATCAGCGGCACTTCATATAAATAGGCGAACAGGGAAAAATCGATTGGCAACGTGAAGTTGACGCTGTTGAGCCAGATATCGCTCACCGTTTCGCCGCGATGCCAGTCATCGTACTCCAGCTCCTGAATGTTCAGCCTCACCTGATGTTCCGCCAGCAGCGCCCGCATGATCCCGCCAATGACCCGATGTTCCACATGATCGCGATAGTAGGTGAGGGTAACTGACTCCAGGCCGGCTGGTTTTTCGCAGGCGTGACTGCGGGCGTGGTGCCAGCGCGGCAGCAAGCCGTAGGCCGGGAACCAGTTGCCTTGATAGTGCTCGCCGGCGTGATACAGCAGGTTGGCGGGCTGGAACAGATAACTTAACCAGCGGCGCACGTCATCATTACCGCCAAGCGGGCTGCGACTATCAAAGAGCAGGTAATAGCACCCTTCTTCCAGGCGGCTCTCTACGGCTTTTTCGCTCTCGGTATTGCCCTGCAGGGTTAAGCCGCCGTTGGGTTCTTCGCTAATTTCCGGCAGCACCCAGACGTTAACCTCATCGATCAGCGCCCGATAGCCGAAGTACTCTTCGAAGGCATGGATTTTTAACTGGTTTTGATTATTGCGCGCGACCGCGTAAGGGCCGGTACCGATAGGCATACTGGAAAAGTTCTCCATCGTCCGCCATTCCTGCGGCAGCGCCATCGCCGGGACCTGGCCTAACAGCCAGGGCAGCCAACGATCCGGCTGGCTGAGGTGAATATCCAGCGTCCAGGCGGTCGGCGAGACGATGCGCTCGATATGGGAAAATAGCGGCAGTTCGCTGCTGCGCTGTAGCGAGGAGATAACGTCGGCCATCTCCAGCTCCCGGCCATGATGGAAATGAATGCCGGGACGCAGAAAAAAGCGCCAATGGTTAGGCGAAATTTGCTGCCAGTGGTGGGCGATATCGGCCTCCAGTTCCCCATTTTCCTCATTTACCCGCGTCAGCGCGCTAAAAATTTGCCGTGCGATGTGGGTCTCCGAACGGCGCAACGCGCTGCCGGGCAGCAGATTCTTCATCGGCCGATAGTAGAGCACGCGCAGGATGTGGCGCCCCTGGCGGAAGCTGCGGCCAAGATGGGAGATCAACATCTGTCTGACCGCGGTTTTATCGCCAACCAGTTGCACCAGCTGATCGATGCGATCCTGCTCCAGTAGATCCTCGGCGCGCTGCTGCTGTAGCGCCAGACCGGTATAAAGGAAGGTCAGTCGGGAACGCTTGCCGCGCCCGGCTTCGGATTCCCAGGCAAGCCAGCCGCGCGCTTCCATCAGATTAAGTAAGGTGCGCATATGGCGGCGCGAACAGTTGAGCATTTCCGCCAGTTCGTTGAGGGTGGTCTGCTGCGACCTGCCGTCGCAGCATTGCCACAGGCGGATGAACTGTTGTTGCAGACGACTGGAAGGCATAAAAGGGGAACTCCTGACGAAAACTCAGCAATTTATCAGTTCCTATATTAAGCCAATAATGGACCTCGATGAAGTAAGGAGATGAATATGACGAGGTCAACCACTAAGCAGTTCTATCAACGGTACTTTTCTGCGACGCAGGGAGCGTCCTGGCTGGCCCGCCAGTTAGCAGGTAGGCAGCAGAAAATGCTGGAGGAATTGATGCAGTGGGGAGTTACGTCGCCGACCTCCGATCGTTGACTTGCCGACATCATGTGTGACTGAGTATTGGTGTTATACTCGCCATCTTCAGGCTGCAAGCGCATTGGCTGCAACTCGAAATCCAGAGTATTGAATCACCCGCCAGCAGATTGCTTCTGCTGGCTTTTTTCGTTTACTTCGCGTGTGTTAAGGATATTTCATGCTGTGGTTGATGACGATGGGGCGACGGCTAAACGGCGTCTACGCCGCCTTTATGCTGGTGGCTTTTATGATGGGGGTGGCCGGGGCGCTGCAGGCGCCGACGCTTAGCCTGTTTCTCAGCCGTGAAGTCGGCGCGCAGCCGTTCTGGGTTGGCCTGTTTTATACGGTGAATGCGATTGCCGGTATCCTGGTGAGCCTGGCGCTGGCCAAACGATCCGATAGCCGCGGCGATCGTCGGCGGTTAATTATGTTCTGCTGCCTGATGGCGGTGGGTAACGCGCTGCTGTTCGCTTTCAACCGCCATTATCTGACGCTTATTACCTGCGGCGTCATGCTGGCTTCGGTCGCTAATGCGGCAATGCCGCAGCTGTTTGCCCTCGCCCGCGAATACGCCGATAGCTCTGCCCGCGAAGTGGTGATGTTCAGCTCGGTGATGCGCGCCCAGCTGTCGCTGGCGTGGGTCATTGGCCCACCGCTGGCTTTTATGCTGGCGTTGAATTATGGCTTTACAACCATGTTCTCCATTGCCGCCGGGATTTTTGTCATCAGCCTGGCGCTGATTGCCTTTAAGCTGCCTTCGGTGGCGCGAGTGACGCAACTGCAGGAAGGCAGCAGCCTGCCGGAGCTGGAAGGCGGCTGGCGCGATAAAAACGTGCGCATGCTGTTTATCGCTTCTACGCTGATGTGGACCTGCAACACGATGTATATCATCGATATGCCGTTGTGGATCAGTAGCGATCTTGGCCTGCCGGATAGCCTGGCGGGGATACTGATGGGCACGGCTGCCGGTCTTGAAATTCCGGCGATGATCCTGGCCGGCTACTACGTTAAGCGTTGGGGTAAACGCAAAATGATGGTGGCGGCAGTCGCCGCCGGCGTGCTGTTCTATGTGGGGCTGATTATGTTCCATGGCCGCACGGCGCTGCTGGCGCTGCAGCTATTCAATGCTATTTTCATCGGTATTATCGCCGGGATCGGCATGTTGTGGTTCCAGGATCTGATGCCGGGGCGCGCCGGGGCGGCGACCACGCTGTTTACCAATAGTATCTCCACTGGGGTTATTCTGGCCGGAGTGATTCAGGGAGCGCTGTCGCAAAGCTATGGTCACGGTAGCGTGTACTGGACAATCGCGGCGATTTCTCTGCTGACGCTGTTTTTGACCAGCCGGGTTAAAGATATTTAAGTCAATCTCCCGCGCCGGCCATGCTGGCCCGGCGCGGGATAGCGTTACTTCAGTACGATTCGCTTGATGTCGCCGATAATAAAGATGTAGGCAATCACCCCGATCAGGGCGGTCACGCCAACGTAAATGAGGGCGTAAAAGAAGTTACCGGTGGCTGATATAATCACGCCAATGATGAGTGGCGCAATAATTGATGCCAGGTTGGCGCAGAAGTTAAATATACCGCCGGTCAATCCAGCCATATTATCCGGGGCAATATCAGATATTAACGTCCAGCCCAGACCGACCATTCCCTGACCAAAGAAAGCGATCGACATAATAATAATCACCGTCGAATTCGCGCTGACCCAATTGGCGGCGATAATGCAGCTGGAAAGGAGTAATCCGGAAATTATTGGAAGTTTTCGGCTTATATTTGCCGAGCCGGTACGCTTAAGTAGCCTGTCGGAAAGCCAGCCGCCGAAGATGATGCCAACCGCGGCGGCCAGGAAGGGCCAGGTGGCGAAAAAACCTACATGAAGCCACGGTAGATGGCGTTCGTTGGCCAGATAGGTTGGAAACCAGGTGAGGAAAAAGACCAACGTGGTGTTACCGGCAAACTGCCCCAGGCTGGCGCCGATAATTTGTCGGCAGCACAGTAGCCGCCTGGCATCACGCCAGTTAAATGGAATGTTTTCACTCTTATTGGCAATCTGGTTGGCGCCAATATAATCCAGTTCTGCTTTATTTGCTGTTTTCGATTCATGTGGCTCATGATAAAAACGCCACCATACGAAAGTGAATAAAATTCCCAGCCCGCCGGTCAGAAAAAATAAGGTGCGCCAGCCGTGGTGTTCGAGGATTAAAAATAACAATGGCGAGAAGGCGGCTAACCCAATGTATTCACCAACCGTATAAGTTGCGGTAGCCCTGGCCCGTTCATGCTGGGGAAACCATTTGCTGACGATGCGGCTATTGGCCGGAAAGCAGGGGGCTTCACTGACGCCCAGGCCCAGACGCAAAAGGAGCAAAGATTTCAGCCCCAGAGAGAAGCTTTGCAGCAGGGTAAACAGCGACCAAAAGAAGATGGAGAGGGCGTAGGTCAATTTATTACCGAATCGGTCTAAAAACATGCCGCCAGGAATTTGCGCCAGTGCATAAGTCCAGGCAAAAGCGGAAAAAACAATGCCCATCATCGCCGGATCAATATGGATTTCAGTGGTTAATTTTGGAGCAACGATTCCAAGAATGGTACGATCGAGATAATTAATCATCGTACCCAGCGATAACAGCGATAAAATAAAAATACGCGTTCTGCTTCTTTTTAGCGTGCCGGGCGATGATGCCAGGCTCCCTTGAGCGTCAGGTATGCACATAAAGATTTCCTTTAAAGTTTAAAATATTTTTGCATGTATTTATGCATGCAGAAATACTCTAAGGATTCATAGACTGGGTCTATGAATGGCAACGCTTTGTTACGCACAAAAAGAAATATCAAATAATATTTGATGTGAATCTGATATTGACTCGTTGTAGCGTATTATCAACCTGCCGCATGGTATATTAAACGCAGTGGTCTTATTCTTATATTATACGGACAAAAATAATGAACCTGAAGCAACTTTATTATTTTAAGCGATTGAGCGAGACGGAGCATTACACCGAGGCAGCATCCAGTCTGTTCATTACTCAACCCTCGCTAAGCCACGCCATATCTGAGCTGGAGAAGGAACTTGGCGTGGCGCTGTTCGCCAGAAAAGGACGCAACGTCAAAATTACGCAAAACGGTAAACGTTTTTTGCCCTATGTGGAGGATGCGCTCACTTCTCTGGAGAACGGGCGTCTGACGCTGCAAAACAATGATAGTGAAAAGAAAGAGAATATTCGTATCGCCTTTATTTATACGATGGGTGAATCTGTTGTTCCGCAGTTAATTAATAAATACACTAATTCACCTTCCAGTCACAAGGTGACTTTTTCCTTTACGCAAGGCACTTCGCTTTCGTTATTACAGGCGTTAAAGGCAGGAAAAACCGATCTGGCGATTTGTTCATATATTGCCGATGAACCCGAAATCGACTTTATTCCTATTATTCAGCAGGAGTTGGTGGTGGTGACCGCGAAAGATCATCCGCTTGCCCGGCTGTATGATAATGAGGTCGATTTGGTTGAGACGATTCACTATCCCTATATCTATTTTTCAGAGAACAGCGGTCTGCGGCCATTTATTGATAATGTCTTTATGCAACAAAAACTGGTACCGGATATCGCCTGCTACGTCGATGAAGATACTGCGATGGCGGGGCTGGTTAGCATCGACTATGGCATTGCGATTATGCCGAGGATCTCCGCACTGGCAAATTATAACGTGCGCATTCTGAAGATTAAAAATGCGATCCCACCTCGTTATATTTACCTCGCAACAATGAAAGAAAGGGTACTTTCCTCAGCGATTCAATCGTTTAAAAACGTCATCATTAACGATAGCCAGAGAATCAACTGAGCAAGCGCCCGGAGACTGGCTCCGGGCAGCCTGTTTATCAGGACAAAATGTCCATCAGTTCGCGCAGCTTAGCTATGGCAATCTGGCCCGGGGCGGAGGCCTGGCCGACGGTGCCAAAGGTCATCGCTGAACCGAACAAGCGACCGGTTACCCGGCTAACGCCGCCGGATTTGCCCATCGACATGGTGATCAGCGGGCGCGTCGCATACTTCTCTTTCATGGTCAGCGTGGCGGAAAGCAGAGTGAGAACGTCCTGAGGCGTCTGCGGCATCACCGCGATCTTCGGCAGATCGGCACCCAGATCCTGCATTCGACGCAGTCGATAGATGATATCTTCCTGCGCCGGCGTTTTATGGAAATCATGATTGCTCATAATCACTTTTACGCCGGCCTGATGGGCGTCGTTCACCAGCGCGCGAATTTGCGCTTCATCGTTAAACAACTCGATGTCGATAACATCGACTAATCCGCTTAGCGCCGCCTGGCGGTTAAGTTCAAAATACGCTTCGTCGCTGATTTCCGTTTCGCCGCCTTCTTTCTTACTGCGGAAGGTGAACAGCAGCGGGAGTGCTTTCAGGGTATGACGGATTTCCGCCAGTGCGGCCAGCACCTGGGGGATTTCCCGGACGTGAGTAAAATGGTCAACGCGCCATTCGATAATATCAGCGCCTGCGTCAACCAGGCCCTGAGCATTAGTCAGCAGTTCATCCAGCGTTTTTCCGATCAGCGGTACGCAAATTAAGGTTTCGCCTTCCTTGAAGGTGATGTTCTTTACGGTTACTGCAGTTGTCATGTAGGTATCCATTATTGTTGTCGTTGAACCTCAGGCGGTGACGGTGGTGCGAGACACTCTTTGCGCCGCGCGAGCCTGAAGTTGACGATAGCCGATGTACAGGGCGATCACAAAGCCGATGACGGCGATCAGGAAATCAAACCACATAATGCTGGCAATGCTAATCTGTGAAAGCTTTGCGGTGATAAGCGGGATCGTGAAGCTCGCGATGCTGCCTGCGGTGTAGAAGATCCCCGTTGCCTTGCCTTTGCCATTCGGAAAGCTCATTGCCATGATGGTCGCCCCCAGCTGCAGTACCCCGCCCGCGGCGGCAAAGCCGATAATGAAGGCAAAACCGGTAACCATCACCGGTGTCGGGAATAAGCACACTAACAGCAGTGAGACCATCGACAGACAGGTGTAGATGATCATGGCTACCGCGGAACTGAACACCTCTTTGACGAAGGCGGCGGTCACGAAGACGCAGACCAGTGAACCGACGGTATAGATACTCAGCAGCTTGATCGCCGAGGCATAAGGCATACCGACCACGAACTGGCCATATTGCGCCAGCCACTGGCTTACCAGGTAAAAGGTCGCCATGCCGATATAGCCGTACAGGGTAAAGATTACCATGTCCAGTTTGTTGGCTTGCGGTTTAGCGGAAGCCGCTGCCTGCGCCGCTGGGGTCTCTTCTTTTTTGGCCGCCTGGCTATCGGGGAACGGCATCTTGAGCAGATAGATTGCGCTCAAGATAAACAGAGCCGCCGCAATCACAAACGACCAGCCAAACCACAGATTTGCCCATATCAGCAGGCTGATAATGAACGGTAGCAGGAACTGCCCTGCGGAAACGAAGGCTTTGATGAGCACGTTAGCGCGGCTGGCGGAGTGCGGGAAAGACTCCATCAGCGCCGGATAGGTTCCGGAGTCGAGGAAGCTGTTCGCCAGACCAGCCATGATGCCGAACACGTAGGCCAGATAGATATTTTTGGTCAGCAGAATGCCGACGAAGAAGATCAGATAACTCAGGATCCCTAGATAGATAAAAGGCTTACGACCAAAGCGATCCGACAAAAAGCCGGTCACGATCGTCGCCAGCTTACCGATACCTAATGAGGAGATAACGATCGATACGCCGGCAGCGTCTGTTCCCCACTGTTCCTGAAGATGGGCCATGTTGAGGGTGATTAACAGCACCCCCATGCCGTGGATCAGGTAGTTGAGATACAGCCCTGCCGCAGTAGGGATGTATTTATTTTTCATCTCTGGCCTCTTAGAACAGAATGCTCTTGACGTATTCAACCGGCATCTCTTTGCCCGTCCAGATTTCGAACGCGCGCGCGCCTTGCCACAGCATCATTCCCAGGCCGTTGAGGGTCCGGCAGCCTTTTTTCTCCGCCACTTCCAGCAGATAGGTTTTACGCGGGTTATAGACGACGTCGGAAACAATCAGGTCCGGGCGCAGGAAGCTGTCGTTTGGCAGCAGCATTTGGCCTTCGAAAGGCTTCATACCGACGCCGGTGGCGTTGGTGAGGATCACGCTGCTGTCGATTTCGGCGCGCAGCTTGGCATGATCGTCGAGATCGAAAAGGTGGATCTCGCAGTCGGTGTTATCGCGGATCTTGGCGACGGTCTGCTCGGCATTGGCGAAGAACTTGTCTTTGCGGTTGAAGATCGAGATGGCCTTCACGCCGTCGAGCGCGGCCTGTACGCTGATGGCGGTAGCCGCGCCGCCTGCGCCGAGGATGGTCATCTTTTTGCCGATGATATCGATACCAGCCTCCGACAGCGCGCGCATATAGCCGGTGCCGTCGGTAATGTGGCCGGTTAACACGCCATTATCGTTGACCACGGTATTGACCGCGCCGACCAGCTGCGCCGCCGGCGAGAGCTTATCGAGATACTGGCAAATTTCGGTTTTATTCGGCATTGAGACGTTGTAACCGCGCAGCTTCAGCGCGCGGAAACCCTGCACGACATCTTTTAGCTCCTGGTTATCGACTTCGAACGCCAGGTAGGCGTAATCCAGGCCAAGATGGGCAAAGGCTTCGTTGTGCATGGTCGGCGACATGCTATGACGAATCGGGGTAGCGATTAAGCCAATCAGTTCGGTATGACCGGTAAGACGTTCTGCCATGATAAATATCCTCAATATGTTAAAAATGGAATCTGTTGCGCTTCGCGATTGCCGAGTACGCCCATGTCTTCGAGTATCTCCAGCACGTTGCGGCCTTCGCGCACGCCGTCGATAATTCGCCGGGCCGACAGGCTGTCGCCGATATTCATGATTTTTACGTTGTTGGCGGCGGCCCACTGGGCGATGTCGTCGAGACCAGCACGGTTGGCGCGCATTCCCAGGCAGACAAAGCCGTAGTCGAAGGGAATATCGAACGTGCCGCTGGCGGTACTCACGGTGAAATGGTCTGGCGCTACGGCGGTTAATCGGGTCCGCATGTGTTGTTCCACCTGGTGTTCTTCCAGCATGGTCAACATCGCGTTTTTGGTAATAATGTCGAGGTCCTGTCCCGGCGCGTCTTGCATTTCAATTAGCACCGTCTCGGCGCCGCGCGCGGAGAAGTATTCAATGACGTCCAGGCCGACGGCGCCGCCGCCAACCACCACGATGCGTTTACCTGCGGCATCGGCAAAGGTGTCCAGATGGTTAATCATTCCGGTTATCGAGAACAGGCGACCACCTTCGGCGTCAATGTTCTCGCGCAGGCCGTCGATAGGCGGCAGCAGAGGAACCGATCCGGTGGCATTGACGATGAGCTGTGGATGCAGCGCGGCGACTGAAGCGACATCGGCGCGTTTACCGACCTGCAGCATCAGATTGCTTAGCCCGGAAAGGCGGTTTTTCATAAACTGCGGGAAATCAGCGATCCGTTTTTTCTCCGGCAGCAGCGCAATGGTGCTGGCCAGGCCGCCGACGTGGCTTTTCTCTTCCAGCAGCCAGGTGTTGCAGCCGACTTCCGCGGCGGTACAGGCGGCTTCCATTCCGGCCGTGCCGGCGCCGATCACCACGACGTTGGTTTCTCGTGAGACTCGCTGCTGCTTGTAAGCGTCGCCGTGGATAATGTCCGGATTGATCGAGCAGCGCAGCGGGCGAGAGCGGGCGATACGGTGATCCGCACAGCCGATATTGCAGGAGATGCATTTGCGCATCAGACGCTCATTGCCGCTTTGTACT
The DNA here is from genome assembly GCF_040062085.1 of Klebsiella sp. JN_Kp122. Classification (NCBI taxonomy): domain Bacteria; kingdom Pseudomonadati; phylum Pseudomonadota; class Gammaproteobacteria; order Enterobacterales; family Enterobacteriaceae; genus Klebsiella; species Klebsiella sp. JN_Kp122. The sequence continues at coordinate 146,588 of NZ_JBEAHW010000017.1, read as the reverse complement.
TTCTGCACCCATTCTGGCTCGGCAATCAACCCACGACCAATGGCGATCAGATCGGCATCGCCGGTAGCGAGGATATCTTCGGCGATTTTTGGCGAACGAATGTTGCCGGCGATCACCGTCGGCTTATGGAATTTGTCGCGTACCGCGCGGGAGAGGTAGCGCTTCCAGCCGTCTTCCAGCGACATCTGGTCGATTTGCAGGTTCAGGTTATCGTTCTGCGCGGCAGAGACGTTAATGATGTCGACTTTGTCCTGGCACAGTTCGAGGATGCGCAGCGAATCTTCCAGCGTGTTGCCGCCCTTTAAGAAATCGTCGGCGCTGATGCGCAGGCTGATTGGGAAACGCGGCCCGACGCAGGCGCGAACCTTATCGATAATCAGGCTTAATATGCGGGTGCGGTTTTCGATACTGCCGCCAAATTCGTCGGTACGTTTATTAAATAACGGTGACAAAAACTGGCTAATTAAATAGGAATGGCCGCCATGAATTTCTACACAGTCAAATCCGGCGCGGCGCACGCGCTCCGCGGCGTCGCCGAATTTGTCCACCGCGTGATAAATTTCCTCATGGGTCATTGGCCGCGGAATATTACCGTGCTTTTTCGACGGCGTGCTGGAAGCGGATAACGGCGTCTGCCCATTCAGGCGATAAGCATAAGCCGAAGCGCCCGCGTGGTTCAGCTGAATCGCTACGCAAGCGCCGTGTTTATGAAGGGTTTCGGTTAATTTAAACAGGCGTGGGATATATTGATCGTTATCGATGCGTAACTGCGTTGTACCATTGGAGGCGAAGGGAAAATCGATGCAGATATTTTCCACGGTAATGAGCCCGGTGCCGCCTTTCGCCCGCAGCTCGTAGTATTCAAGCTGTTCCTGCGAGACCTCACCGTTGAGGGTAGCCATATTGGTGCCCATCGGCGGCATAATAATACGGTTTTTTATGGTCATCCCGTTGATGGTCAGCGGGCTGAATAGGTGAGGATAGTGGCTCATTTAGGCTCTCCACAAGAACGCCCGGCGACCCACGAGGTGATGTAGGCGGCGTGGCGTATCTAAAGTTAATATTTCTCTGTCTGGAAAGATAACGAGCCGGGGAGGGGAAAAATAATGCTTTTTTTTGCGCTGAGCTATAGGGGTTTTCTATGGAGTTAACCGTTAATTCACATATTGCTCGGTTTGTTTTAAATACTTCCGTTGATTATTTACTTGTCATTGTGGATATATACAAAAATAGCCTGCTAATGCCGGTATAAATGCACGATGAGGGATGGGAAGGATAAAATTATCTATTAATTATACGTATTAATATGCGCCTGAGAGGGGCAAAAAGAGAAAGCCCGGCTTGTTCACCGGGCTTGAAGATTAGTTCATAAAGGCGGGCTGTTGGCGTTCGTAGGCGGAAATCGCCTCTTCATGCTGCAGCGTCAGGCCGATGCTATCCAGGCCGTTGAGCATACAGTGGCGGCGGAAGTCGTCGATTTTAAAGCTGTAGGTTTTATCCCCGGCTTTAACCACCTGCGCTTCAAGGTCAACTTCAAAGCTGATGCCCGGGTTCGCCTGTACCAGCTTGAACAGCTCGTCCACCTGCTCATCGCTGAGCGTCACCGGCAGCAGTTGGTTATTAAAGCTGTTGCCGTAAAAGATATCGGCAAAGCTTGGCGCAATCACCACTTTGAAACCGTAATCGGTCAACGCCCACGGCGCGTGCTCGCGCGAGGAGCCGCAGCCGAAGTTTTCACGCGCCAGCAGGATAGACGCCCCTTTATATTGCGGGAAGTTCAGCACGAACTCCGGGTTCGGTTGCTGCCCCTGGTCGTCGAGGAAACGCCAGTCGTTAAACAGGTGCGCGCCAAAGCCGGTACGCGTCACTTTCTGCAGGAACTGCTTTGGAATGATCGCATCGGTATCAACGTTTGCGGCATCCAGCGGAACCACCAGGCCAGTATGTTGGGTAAATTTCTCTGCCATGATGGTCTCCTTATTTCAAGTTACGGATATCGGCGAAATGGCCGGTAACCGCTGCTGCCGCGGCCATCGCCGGGCTGACTAAATGGGTGCGTCCGCCGCGGCCTTGACGGCCTTCAAAGTTACGGTTGCTGGTAGAGGCGCAACGTTCGCCGGGATTCAGGCGGTCGTTGTTCATCGCCAGACACATGGAGCAGCCCGGTAAACGCCACTCAAAACCGGCGTCGATGAAAATCTTATCCAAACCTTCGGCTTCCGCCTGCGCTTTCACCGGGCCGGAGCCGGGAACCACCAGTGCCTGTACGCCCGGCGCCACTTTACGCCCTTTGGCGATTTCCGCCGCCGCGCGTAAATCTTCGATTCGCGAGTTAGTACAGGAACCGATAAAGACTTTGTCGATCGCGACCTCGGTCAACGGTACGCCGGATTTCAGGCCCATATAGGCCAGCGCTTTTTCGGCGCTGGCGCGCTCGACCGGATCGCTGAACGACGCCGGATCCGGGATAATATCGGTAACCGAGATGACCTGGCCTGGATTGGTGCCCCAGGTGACCTGCGGCGCAATCTCTTCCGCCTGCAGCGTCACCACGGTATCGAAGGTGGCGTCATCATCGGTTTTCAGCGTTTTCCAGTATTCCACCGCGTCGGCGAAATCCTGGCCCTTCGGCGCGTGCAGGCGGCCCTGCACGTAATTGAATGTCGTCTCGTCAGGCGCGACCAGACCCGCTTTGGCGCCCATCTCGATTGCCATATTGCACAGAGTCATACGGCCTTCCATGCTCAGATCGCGAATGGCTTCGCCGCAGAATTCGACGACATGGCCGGTACCGCCGGCGCTACCGGTTTTACCAATGATTGCCAGCACAATGTCTTTCGCGGTAATGCCCGGCGCCGCTTTGCCACGGACTTCGATTTTCATGGTCTTCGCGCGCCCCTGTTTCAGGGTCTGAGTCGCCAGTACATGTTCAACTTCAGAGGTGCCGATACCGAATGCCAGCGCGCCGAATGCGCCGTGGGTCGCGGTATGGGAATCGCCGCACACGATGGTCATCCCCGGCAGGGTGACGCCCTGTTCCGGGCCCATCACGTGTACGATGCCCTGGAACGGGTGATTTAAGTCATACAGCTCAACGCCAAATTCTTTGCAGTTCTTAATCAGTTCCTGCATCTGGATGCGGGCCATTTCGCCGGAGGCGTTGATATCTTTGGTCTGCGTCGAGACGTTGTGATCCATGGTGGCGAATGTTTTACCCGGCTGACGCACCTGGCGGCCATGGGCGCGCAGCCCGTCAAACGCCTGCGGAGAGGTGACTTCGTGCACCAGATGGCGGTCGATATACAGCAGCGGTGTTTCGTTCTGCGCTTCGTACACCACGTGCGCATCAAATAATTTCTCGTATAACGTCTTCGCCATGATTACACCCCTTCCGCGACATAGCGGGCAATGATATCGCCCATTTCATCTGTACTGACCGCCGCCGTACCGCGCGCTAAGTCGCCGGTACGAATGCCTTCTTCTAATGCGCGGTTGATAGCGCGTTCAATGGCGCTCGCCGCGTCGCCCGCATCCAGGCTGTAGCGCAGCAGCAGCGCCAGCGACAGGATTTGCGCAATCGGGTTGGCGATATTTTTGCCCGCGATGTCCGGCGCCGAGCCGCCCGCTGGTTCATACAGGCCAAAACCTTGCTCGTTGAGGCTGGCGGACGGCAACATGCCCATAGAGCCGGTGATCATCGCGCACTCGTCGGACAGGATGTCGCCAAACAGGTTGGAGCACAGCAGTACATCGAACTGCGACGGATCTTTAATAAGCTGCATGGTGGCATTATCGATATACATATGCGCCAGTTCGACGTCCGGATACTCTTTGCCAATCTCGTTGACGATTTCGCGCCACAGGATAGAAGACTGCAGGACGTTGGCTTTATCGATTGACGTCACTTTATGGCGACGCTTGCGCGCCGATTCAAAGGCAATACGCGCGATGCGCTCGATTTCAAAGCGGTGGTATACCTCAGTATCGAAAGCTTTTTCATGCTGGCCGCTGCCTTCACGACCTTTCGGCTGACCGAAGTAGATGCCGCCGGTCAGTTCGCGCACGCACAGAATGTCGAAGCCATTGGCGGCGATATCGGCACGCAGCGGGCAGAATGCTTCCAGCCCCTGATACAGTTTAGCCGGGCGCAGGTTGCTGAATAATTTGAAGTGCTTACGCAGCGGCAGCAGCGCGCCGCGCTCCGGCTGTTCGGCCGGCGGCAGATGTTCCCACTTCGGGCCGCCGACGGATCCGAACAGAATCGCGTCAGCCTGCTCGCAGCCATCAACGGTGGCTTGCGGCAGCGGCATGCCCTGACGGTCGATGGCGATGCCGCCCACGTCGTACTGGCTGGTGGTGATACGCATTGAAAAACGGTTACGAACGGCTTCCAGTACTTTCATCGCCTGGTTCATCACTTCCGGGCCAATTCCATCACCCGGCAAAACGGCAATATGATAATTCTTCGACATTACACGGTTTCCTTGTTGTTCTCTTTATTCTGAGCCTGGCGTTGCAATTCTTTTTCGACTTCGGCGGCGCGCCAGATGTTGTTAAGCACATGTACCATCGCTTTTGCTGAAGATTCGACGATATCGGTCGCGAGGCCGACGCCGTGGAAGCGGCGACCGTTGTATTCCACGACAATATCCACCTGACCCAGCGCATCTTTGCCGTGGCCTTTGGCGCTTAAGCCATACTTCACTAAGTCGATGTTGTAGTCTGTCACACGGTTGATTGCCTGGTAGATAGCGTCAACCGGGCCGTTGCCGTTGGCGGCTTCGGTTTTGATGTCATCACCGCAGGCCAGCTTGATAGAGGCGGTAGCGATATCGCTGGAGCCAGACTGGACGCTGAAGTAGTCCAGACGGAAATGCTCTGGCTCTTCCTGCTGTTTATTGATAAATGCCAGCGCTTCCAGGTCGTAGTCGAAGACCTGGCCTTTTTTATCCGCCAGCTTCAGGAACGCGTCATACAGATGATCCAGGTTGTAGTCGCTCTCTTTGTAGCCCATCTCTTCCATACGGTGTTTCACCGCCGCGCGACCGGAGCGTGAAGTCAGGTTCAGCTGTACCTGGTTCAGGCCGATGGATTCCGGGGTCATGATTTCGTAGTTTTCGCGGTTCTTCAGCACGCCATCCTGATGAATACCGGAAGAGTGGGCGAAGGCGCCGGTACCGACGATAGCTTTGTTAGCCGGGATCGGCATATTGCAGATTTGGCTGACGGTCTGGCTGGTACGCCAGATTTCATGGTGATTGATGTTGGTGTGCACGTTCATGATGTCTTTGCGCACCTTGATCGCCATGATGACTTCTTCCAGCGCGCAGTTACCGGCGCGTTCGCCGATACCGTTCATCGCGCCTTCTACCTGACGAGCGCCAGCGTGGACGGCGGCGAGGGCGTTGCCGACGGCGATACCTAAATCATCATGGGTGTGGACTGAAATAATTGCTTTATCAATGTTTGGTACGCGTTCATACAGGCCGCTGATGATGTTGGCGTATTCGAATGGCATGGTGTAGCCGACGGTATCCGGGATATTAATGGTCGTGGCGCCGGCGCGGATAGCCGCTTCAACGACGCGAGCCAGATCGTCGATCGGCGTACGACCTGCGTCTTCACAGGAGAATTCCACGTCGTCGGTATAGTTACGCGCACGTTTCACCATATAAATAGCGCGTTCGATGACCTCATCCAGCGTGCTGCGCAGCTTGGTGGCGATATGCATCGGAGACGTGGCGATGAAGGTGTGGATGCGGAACGCTTCCGCCACTTTTAAGGATTCCGCCGCCACGTCGATATCTTTCTCAACGCAGCGCGCCAGAGCGCAAACGCGGCTATTTTTGATGGTGCGAGCGATGGTCTGTACCGATTCAAAATCGCCCGGGGAAGAAACCGGGAAACCGACTTCCATTACATCGACGCCCATACGTTCGAGGGCCATGGCGATCTGCAGCTTCTCTTTCACGCTCAGGCTGGCCTGTAACGCTTGTTCCCCATCACGTAAGGTCGTATCGAAAATAATGACTTGCTGGCTCATGGTTGAGATCCTTAATCTGTTGCCTGGCGCCTTGCTTCGAGCATAAAAAAACCCGCGCAATGGCGCGGGTTTAGTGTCTTGCTGGAAGATGACTTAACGCTGAACGTCGCCCAACAGCCTACCGCGCACAATGGATGCGTTTAGTAGTAGTAGGCTGGTGAAGCGAGTGGTGCGAATCATGCGTCATACTCCAGTTGAAATCGATATGCTTTTAGAGTTACTGGATAGCGGTTTTGATGTCAACCCCAGGCAAGATAAAAACTGTTTTTTACCTGTCAGGTGAATTAGCTAATTGTGCTGGATTATCCCTCATTTCGCCGACGATCCTATTTGAGACATTCATCGACTGCTGGAAAAATAAAACAATTAGAAAAAATAATTTTCATTCAAGGACTCAATGTCAATGGGGGATGCCTGGTTGATAAGGTAATGAAACATAAAGTGTTATATGCCTTTTACCTTTATGCGCTGCCGCATTGAGTCGTTCGAAAGGATAACGAAGTGTTAATTTTAATCAGGTAAAAAATAGATAGTTAATTAATACTTAAATTGCAATTAACTATTGGTGGTGTTGTTTATTCCTGTGATCTATGGGTACACTTTATATCATCAAGTAAATGATATGTTTTAGGCGGGTTCCGGTGATATCCAGTGAGGTTTTTCGTCGCTACTCATAACCTTGATATATTCCTAAAATTCCATTTTGCCCTTTTGCAGATTTAATATGCATGATAAATGATATTGCCTTAATTAATTACTGCACTTTGGTAAAAGGAATTTAGCGTGACGGTGGAGTTAGATATGTTAATTGAAAATACTGAATATAAATCAGCCCCGGGACAGGAAGTCGTCAAACCACAACTGCGGATGGTGGATCTCAACCTGCTGACCGTCTTTGATGCGGTGATGCAGGAACAAAATATTACCCGTGCGGCCCACACTCTCGGCATGTCTCAACCGGCGGTGAGTAACGCGGTATCTCGTCTCAAGGTGATGTTTAATGATGAACTGTTTGTTCGCTATGGGCGTGGCATTCAGCCAACGGCGCGGGCCTATCAGCTGTTCGGCTCAGTACGCCAGGCATTGCAACTGGTGCAAAATGAGTTGCCGGGTTCCGGTTTTGAACCGCTGAGCAGTGAGCGCGTATTTAACCTCTGCGTTTGTAGCCCATTGGATAATTACTTAACCTCGCTAATATTTAATAAAGTTGGTGAAATCGCGCCAAATATTCATCTGGTCTTTAAATCAGCGCTACATCAAAACACCGAACATCAGCTGCGTTATCAGGAAATTGAATTCGTTATCGGTTATGAAGAGTTCCGTCGCCCGGAGTTTGCCTGCATACCTTTATTCAAAGATGAAATGGTTCTGGTGGCCAACCGTAAACATCCGCGTATTTCCGGGCCGCTAACGGAAGCGGATATTTATCAGGAAGAGCACGCGGTCGTCGCATTGGATCGTTATGCTTCATTTAGCCAGCCGTGGTATGACTCCGTGGATAAACAATCCTGTATTGCTTATCAGGGTAATGCCATGGTTAGCGTATTAAACGTGGTGTCGCAAACCCACATGGTGGCAATAGCGCCACGTTGGTTGGCCAATGAATTTGCTGATAAATTAGATTTGCAGATCTTACCGTTGCCGCTGAAGGTCAACAGCCGCACCTGCTTCCTCTCCTGGCACGAAGCGGCCGGTCGCGATAAAGGCCATCAATGGATGGAAGAGTTATTGGCGAATATCTGTCAGCGCTAATCGACGTTATCGACCAACGGCGGCGAAATCGCCAGCTTATCTGAGTAAACATTAAAAAAGCAGAATATTATTCTGTTTATCACCGCGGGTTCTCGCAACCCGACGGTGAAAAATGGATGATTTTCTGCCATAAGCCGTTTCTCCCGAGTATTGGCTATCTCATTTTGTTATTCCTGAAGCAATCCTCCATATATTTCTCCAGATGCTTTCTTTTCTACTTTTAAGAGGCGCGCTATACGCTCTCAGGCGAATTGCCTGCCTGTTGGCGAGCAGTTATGTTAATGCACAGCAAGTCGTTCACCTCAATGCGCTGCCTTTAGCGGCGCATCATACGACGCGTGCGGAAAATGACTTCCGCCGTCGTGAAAACAATAAGCCTGGAGGCAAACCATGGAGATGTTGTCAGGAGCCGAGATGGTCGTCCAATCGCTTGTCGATCAGGGCGTCAAGCAAGTATTCGGCTATCCCGGAGGCGCGGTCCTCGATATCTATGATGCATTACATACCCTCGGCGGCATTGACCATGTGCTGGTCCGCCATGAGCAGGCGGCGGTGCATATGGCCGACGGACTGGCGCGCGCAACCGGCGAAGTCGGGGTGGTGCTGGTGACCTCCGGCCCGGGAGCGACTAACGCTATTACCGGTATCGCCACGGCTTACATGGATTCTATTCCGCTGGTCATTCTTTCCGGGCAGGTCGCCACCTCGCTGATTGGCTACGATGCCTTCCAGGAGTGCGATATGGTCGGTATCTCGCGCCCGGTGGTTAAACACAGCTTCCTCGTGAAACAGACTGAAGATATTCCCGGTATTTTAAAGAAAGCCTTCTGGCTGGCGGCCAGCGGCCGACCGGGGCCGGTAGTGGTCGATTTGCCGAAGGATATTCTCAATCCGGCGAAAAAGCTGCCTTACGTTTGGCCGGATGCGGTCAGCATGCGTTCCTATAACCCGACAACCAGCGGTCACAAAGGGCAGATCAAACGTGCATTGCAAACGCTGGTGGCGGCGAAAAAACCGGTCGTGTACGTTGGCGGCGGGGCTATCAATTCGCAGTGCGAAGCGCAGTTACGTACGTTGGTCGAAAAGCTGAAGCTACCGGTGGTCTCTTCATTAATGGGTTTAGGCGCTTTTCCGGCGACTCATCAGCAAGCGCTGGGGATGTTGGGGATGCATGGCACCTATGAAGCCAACATGACCATGCATCATTCCGACGTTATTTTTGCAGTCGGCGTCCGCTTTGACGATCGCACCACCAACAATTTGGCTAAGTACTGCCCGAACGCCACGGTGCTGCATATTGATATCGATCCCACGTCGATCTCCAAAACCGTCCCGGCAGATGTGCCGATCGTCGGCGACGCGCGCCAGGTGCTTGACCAGATGTTTGATCTGCTTGAGCAGGAAGAGAGCCAGCAACCGCTGGATGAGATCCGCGACTGGTGGCAGCAGATCGAACAGTGGCGTTCCCGTCACTGTCTGCAATACGACACGCAAAGCGGCAAGATCAAACCGCAGGCGGTGATTGAGGCTATCTGGCGCCTGACCAATGGTGATGCTTACGTGACTTCCGACGTTGGACAGCATCAGATGTTCGCCGCGCTCTATTATCCATTCGATAAACCACGGCGTTGGATTAACTCTGGCGGCCTCGGCACGATGGGCTTTGGCCTGCCAGCGGCGCTGGGCGTGAAGATGGCGCTACCGCAAGAAACCGTGATCTGCGTGACCGGTGATGGCAGCATCCAGATGAACATTCAGGAGCTTTCCACCGCCCTGCAGTATGAACTGCCGGTGCTGGTGCTGAACCTGAATAACCGCTACCTCGGAATGGTAAAGCAGTGGCAGGATATGCTCTATTCTGGCCGCCATTCGCAGTCCTATATGGAATCGCTGCCGGACTTCGTTCGCGTCGCCGAGGCTTATGGCCACGTTGGTATTCGTATCAGCGAGCCGCAAGAGCTGGAAGCGAAGCTGGCGGAAGCCCTGGAGCAGGTGCGTAATAATCGTCTGGTGTTCGTTGATGTTACGGTTGATGGTAGCGAGCATGTTTATCCCATGCAGATCCGCGGCGGCGGCATGGACGAAATGTGGTTGAGCAAAACGGAGAGAACCTGATTATGCGCCGGATATTATCTGTATTACTGGAGAACGAATCGGGAGCATTATCCCGGGTGATCGGCCTCTTTTCGCAGCGCGGCTACAATATTGAAAGCCTGACGGTAGCGCCAACCGACGATCCGACGTTGTCCCGCATGACCATCCAGACGGTGGGCGACGAAAAAGCCATTGAGCAGATCGAAAAGCAATTACATAAGCTGGTGGACGTGCTGCGGGTCAGCGAACTGGGTCAGGGCTCCCACGTCGAACGTGAAATCATGCTGGTGAAAGTGCAAGCCAGCGGTTATGGCCGCGAAGAGGTGAAACGCAATACCGAGATCTTCCGCGGGCAGATTATTGACGTCACGCCATCTATTTATACCGTGCAGTTGGCCGGAACCAGCGATAAGCTGGATGCGTTCCTGGCTTCTTTACGCGATGTCGCGCGCATTGTTGAAGTGGCGCGATCCGGGGTAGTCGGCCTGTCGCGCGGCGATAAAATCATGCGCTAACCCCTGACAAACTGACGTAAAAACAGCCCGACACGAACTGTCGGGTTATTTTTTTGCGAATTCCGTAGGAACTGTGGACGAAAGCGGTTGCCGCGCTATCTATTCTGCGTTTAGATGTTATAAAAATGGAACTCTATACTCTAACGAGTATGTCTATTTAATGGTTGTTTTTTGTACTTCTTACCCAAGGGGCAATTGTGAAACTGGATGAAATCGCCCGGCTGGCCGGTGTTTCAAGAACCACCGCGAGCTATGTGATTAATGGCAAAGCGAAGCAGTATCGCGTCAGCGATAAAACGGTCGAGAAGGTGATGGCGGTGGTGCGCGAGCACAACTACCACCCGAATGCGGTCGCTGCTGGCCTGCGCGCAGGACGCACGCGTTCAATCGGTCTGGTGATCCCGGATCTCGAAAATACCAGTTATACCCGTATTGCGAACTATCTGGAGCGCCAGGCGCGTCAGCGCGGCTACCAGTTGCTGATCGCCTGCTCGGAAGATCAGCCGGATAACGAAATGCGCTGTATTGAGCATCTGCTGCAGCGTCAGGTGGATGCAATTATCGTTTCGACTTCGCTGCCGCCGGAGCACCCGTTCTATCAGCGCTGGGCGAACGATCCTTTCCCGATTGTCGCGCTCGACCGCGCGCTCGATCGTGAACACTTTACCAGCGTCGTCGGCGCCGATCAGGACGACGCCGAGATGCTTGCCGCCGAGCTGCGCAAATTCCCCGGTGACCGAGTGCTCTATCTGGGAGCGCTGCCGGAGCTGTCGGTGAGCTTCCTGCGTGAGCAGGGTTTCCGTTCAGCCTGGAAAGACGACCCGCGCGAGGTGAACTTCCTCTATGCCAACAGCTATGAACGCGAAGCCGCGGCCCAGCTGTTTGAACGGTGGCTGGAAACGCATCCGATGCCGCAACTGCTGTTCACCACCTCTTTCCCGCTGCTGCAGGGGGTGATGGATGTCACGCTGCGCCGTGAGGGCAAACTGCCATCTGAGCTGGCCATCGCCACCTTCGGTGATAACGAACTGCTCGACTTCCTGCAGTGCCCGGTGCTGGCGGTTGCGCAGCGTCATCGCGACGTTGCTGAGCGCGTTTTAGAGATTGTACTGGCAAGCCTGGATGAACCACGTAAGCCGAAACCGGGCTTAAGTCGTATTCGTCGTAACCTCTATCATCGCGGAAGTTTGAATCGTCGCTGATTCATTTGCGAAAAAAGGTTAAGATTCTTCGTAGGTTATTCGCCAGATGGATCAGCATCTGGCGATATTCCATACAATTTACGTAGAGATTCGTAAATCTATTCGCTTTCAGACAAATCCCTAAACTTCTTTACGCCTTATTTTGTTTTATTCTGGAGCAGGCTTTTTTTGTATCCAAATGGTGCAAGAAAAAGCGCAGCGGCATTAATTTGAATTGTTTTGTTACATTCTTCGTAATAATTGCTGAATTAACAATCGCTTTATCCCACCTTCACCGCCGCTGAGAGCGTCAGGCCGCGGCACAAGTGCTTCTCCGTCCACAACAGGCACTGTTAACGGACATCAGAATGGCCTAAAATGCCGCTCGCGTCGCAAACTGACACTTTATATTTTCCCGCTGAAGATATTTTGTCGTTTTTAACTGTTACGGGTTTGTTGGTTATTTTCTTACACGTATTCATAACGTTAATTTGCCTCGTTTGTTGGTGATTTATTCATCAGGGCTAATATCGGCTGTAAATAATGGGTTTTTGCGCTCCGTTGGCATTAGTGCTGGCTTGACAAGCTTTTCCTCCGCTCCGTAAACTCCTTTAGGTGGGAATTTGTGGGGTAAAGTGGCGAAAAGGGGTGAGGCTGGCATGTTCCGTGGAGCAACGTTAGTCAATCTCGACAGTAAAGGCCGTTTGGCCGTACCGACGCGCTACCGCGACGGGCTGATCGAGGATGCTTCTGGTCAAATGGTATGCACCATTGACATTCATCACCCGTGCCTGCTGCTTTATCCTTTGCCTGAATGGGAAATCATCGAGCAAAAATTGTCGCGTTTGTCGAGCATGAATCCCGTTGAGCGGCGCGTACAGCGCCTGCTTTTGGGGCATGCCAGCGAATGTCAGATGGATAGCGCCGGACGATTGCTAATCGCGCCGGTGCTGCGGCAACATGCCGGGCTGACAAAAGAAGTGATGCTGGTCGGACAGTTTAATAAATTTGAACTGTGGGATGAAACGACCTGGTATCAACGGGTCAAGGAAGATATCGACGCTGAGCAGTCCGCTACCGGTGAACTGTCGGAGCGCCTGCAGGATTTGTCTTTATAAAATGATGGAAAATTTTAAACATACTACGGTACTTCTGGATGAAGCCGTTAACGGCCTGAATATTCGTCCAAATGGTATCTACATTGATGGAACCTTTGGCCGCGGTGGTCACTCGCGTCTGATCCTCTCCCAACTGGGGGCGGAAGGGCGCCTGCTGGCAATCGATCGCGACCCGACGGCTATTGCCGTTGCGCAAACCATCGATGACCCACGCTTTTCCATCGTACATGGTCCTTTCTCGCAGCTGGCTGACTACGTCGCCGAGCGCAATCTTACCGGCAAGATCGACGGTATTCTTCTCGATCTTGGCGTTTCTTCACCGCAGCTGGACGACGCGGAACGCGGGTTCTCCTTTATGCGCGATGGTCCGCTGGACATGCGCATGGATCCGACTCGCGGTCAGTCCGCCGCCGAATGGTTACAGACCGCCGAAGAAGCCGACATCGCCTGGGTAATCAAAACCTTTGGCGAGGAGCGTTTCGGTAAACGTATCGCGCGCGCGATCGTTGAGCGTAACCGCATTGAGCCGATGACCCGTACCAAAGAGCTGGCGGAAGTTATCGCGGCGGCAACGCCGGTGAAAGATAAGCACAAACATCCCGCGACCCGTACCTTCCAGGCGGTGCGCATTTGGGTGAACAGTGAACTGGAGGAGATAGAGCAGGCGCTAAAAAGCTCGCTCGGCGTGCTGGCCCCCGGTGGTCGGCTGTCGATTATCAGTTTCCATTCGCTGGAAGACCGCATTGTGAAGCGCTTTATGCGTGAGCAAAGCCGCGGTCCGCAGCTTCCAGCAGGGATCCCGATGACTGAAGAGCAGCTCAGGAAACTGGGCGGCCGTCAGTTGCGAGCACTAGGCAAGTTGATGCCGGGCGAAGAAGAGGTGGCAGAGAATCCACGCGCCCGTAGTTCAGTGCTGCGTATCGCAGAGAGGACGAACGCATGATCGGCAGAGTGACAGTAGCCTTAAGCAAAGTTAAAGGATCGTTAGGAAGCAACGAGCGCCATGCCTTGCCTGGCGTTATCGGGGACGATCTTCTGCGGTTTGGGAAGCTGCCACTCTGCCTGTTCATTTGCATCATCATAACGGCAGTGACCGTGGTGACGACGGCGCACCATACCCGTCTGTTAACCGCGCAGCGTGAACAATTGGTTCTGGAGCGTGACGCTCTGGATATTGAATGGCGCAACCTGATCCTCGAAGAGAATGCCCTTGGCGATCACAGTCGGGTTGAGCGGATCGCGACAGAGAAGTTGCAGATGCAACACGTTGATCCATCACAAGAAAATATAGTGGTACAGAAATAAGGATTATTGCGACGCATGAAAGCAGCGCCGAAAACGCCAAAAGCAAAACGTCAGGAAGAACAGGCCAACTTTATTAGTTGGCGTTTTGCGTTGCTGTGCGGATGTATTTTAATCGCTCTCGCCTTCCTGCTTGGCCGCGTCGCGTGGCTGCAGGTGGTGAGCCCGGACATGCTGGTGCGTCAGGGAGATATGCGTTCCCTGCGTGTGCAGGAAGTGTCAACCGCGCGCGGCATGATTACCGACCGCTCCGGCCGCCCGCTGGCGGTCAGTGTGCCGGTAAAAGCCATCTGGGCCGACCCGAAAGAGTTGCATGATGCCGGAGGCGTGACGCTCGATAACCGCTGGAAAGCGTTAGCCGATGCGCTGAACATGCCGCTGGACCAGCTGGCATCGCGCATCAACAGCAACCCGCGGATGCGTTTTATCTATCTGGCGCGTCAGGTGAACCCTGACATGGCTGACTACATCAAAAAACTGAAGCTGCCGGGGATTCATCTGCGTGAGGAGTCTCGCCGTTACTATCCGTCAGGCGAAGTAACCGCTCACCTCATTGGCTTCACCAACGTCGATAGCCAGGGGATTGAAGGGGTTGAGAAAAGCTTTGATAAGTGGCTGACCGGCCAGCCGGGCGAGCGTATCGTGCGTAAAGACCGCTATGGTCGCGTGATTGAAGACATTTCTTCCACCGACAGCCAGGCGGCGCATAACCTCGCGTTGAGCATCGACGAGCGCCTGCAGGCGCTGGTTTATCGCGAACTGAATAATGCGGTGGCGTTCAACAAAGCGGAATCAGGCACCGCCGTTTTGGTCGACGTCAACACCGGTGAAGTGCTGGCGATGGCGAATAGCCCGTCGTACAACCCGAATAATTTCGCGGGTACGTCCAAAGATACCATGCGTAACCGCGCCATCACCGACGTATTCGAACCGGGTTCAACGGTCAAACCGATGGTGGTGATGACGGCGCTGCAGCGCGGCATCGTCAATGAAAATACCGTGCTGAACACCATTCCATATCGAATTAACGGCCACGAAATCAAAGACGTGGCGCGCTATAGCGAATTAACCCTGACCGGGGTGCTACAGAAGTCGAGTAACGTCGGCGTTTCTAAGCTGGCGTTAGCGATGCCGTCCTCAGCGTTAGTAGATACTTACTCACGTTTTGGGCTTGGAAAGGCGACCAATTTGGGGTTGGTCGGAGAACGCAGTGGCTTATATCCTCAAAAACAACGGTGGTCTGACATAGAGAGGGCCACCTTTTCTTTCGGCTACGGGCTAATGGTAACTCCGTTACAGTTAGCGCGAGTCTACGCAACGATTGGCAGCTACGGCATCTATCGCCCGCTGTCGATTACCAAAGTTGATCCACCGGTTCCGGGTGAGCGCGTGTTCCCGGAATCACTGGTTCGTACCGTCGTTCATATGATGGAAAGCGTGGCGCTGCCCGGCGGCGGCGGCGTGAAAGCGGCGATCAAAGGCTATCGCATCGCGATTAAAACCGGTACGGCGAAAAAAGTGGGGCCGGATGGCCGCTACATCAACAAATATATTGCTTACACCGCAGGCGTTGCGCCCGCCAGCCACCCGCGTTTCGCGCTGGTGGTGGTGATCAACGACCCGCAGGCAGGTAAATACTACGGTGGCGCCGTTTCCGCGCCGGTATTCGGTGCCATCATGGGCGGCGTATTGCGCACCATGAACGTCGAACCGGATGCGCTGGCAACGGGCGAAAAAAGTGAATTTGTGATTAATCAAGGCGAGGGAACAGGTGGCAGATCGTAATTTGCGCGACCTTCTCGCTCCGTGGGTGCCAAATGCGCCGGAGCGAATTCTGCGAGAGATGACGCTGGACAGCCGCGTGGCGGCGTCCGGCGACCTCTTTGTCGCGGTACAGGGTCATCAGGCGGACGGGCGTCGTTATATCCCGCAGGCGATAGCGCAAGGTGTTGCTGCCATTATTGCTGAGGCGCAGGGCGAGGCCGCAGACGGCGAAGTTCGCGAGATGCACGGCGTGCCGGTCATCTACCTGAGCCAACTGAACGAGCGGTTATCCGCGCTGGCCGGGCGTTTTTACCAACAACCTTCGCAGCAGATGCGTCTGGTGGGCGTCACCGGTACTAACGGTAAAACCACGACTACGCAGCTGTTGGCGCAGTGGGCAAAGCTGCTCGGCGAAACCAGCGCGGTGATGGGCACCGTCGGTAATGGCTTGCTGGATAAAGTGGTGCCGACCGAAAACACCACCGGCTCTGCGGTCGATGTTCAGCACGTGCTTTCCGGCCTGGTAGGGCAGGGGGCGACTTTCGGCGCGATGGAAGTCTCTTCTCACGGGCTGGTTCAGCATCGCGTGGCGGCGCTGCAGTTTGCCGCCTCGGTGTTTACCAACCTGAGCCGTGACCACCTCGACTACCATGGCGACATGGAACATTACGAAGCGGCGAAATGGCTGCTCTATTCCACCCACCATTGCGGCCAGGCCATTGTTAACGCTGACGATGAAGTCGGGCGTCGCTGGCTGGCGAAACTGCCGGATGCGGTGGCGGTGTCGATGGAAGATCATATCAATCCGAACTGCCACGGCCGCTGGCTGAAGGCGACCGCGGTCAACTATCACGACAGCGGCGCGACCATTCAGTTTGACTCGAGCTGGGGCAAGGGCGAAATCGAAAGCCGCCTGATGGGCGCCTTTAACGTCAGCAACCTGCTGCTGGCGCTGGCGACGCTGCTGGCGCTGGGCTATCCGCTGGCGGATCTGCTGAAAACCTCTTCGCGTTTACAGCCGGTGTGCGGCCGTATGGAAGTGTTCAGCGCGCCGGGCAAACCGACCGTGGTGGTTGATTACGCCCATACGCCTGACGCGCTGGAAAAAGCGCTGCAGGCCGCGCGTCTGCACTGCAGCGGCAAGCTGTGGTGCGTCTTCGGCTGCGGCGGCGACCGCGACAAAGGTAAACGCCCGCTGATGGGCGCTATCGCGGAAGAGTTTGCCGATATCGTGGTCGTGACTGACGATAACCCACGTACCGAAGAACCGCGGGCGATTATCAATGACATTCTGGCTGGCATGCTTGATGCCGGGCAGGTGAAGGTGATGGAAGGCCGCGCGGAAGCGGTGACCGGCGCGGTGATGCAGGCGAAAGCGAACGACGTTGTGCTGGTAGCGGGCAAAGGCCACGAAGACTATCAGATCGTCGGTAACCGCCGTCTGGATTATTCCGACCGCGTTACCGTTGCGCGTCTGCTGGGAGCGGTAGCATGATTCGCTTTACATTAAGCCAGCTCGCCGAGATCGCCCGCGGCGAACTGCAGGGTAGCGATATCGCTATCGATGACGTGACGTCCGATACCCGCAAAGTCACGGCAGGTTGCCTGTTTGTGGCGCTGAAGGGCGAGCGATTCGACGCGCATGATTTTGCCGAACAAGCGAAAGCGGCGGGCGCAGGCGCGCTGCTGGTTAGCCGCCCGCTGGCCTGCGATTTACCGCAGGTGGTGGTGAAAGATACCCGTCTGGCTTTCGGCGAGTTAGCGGCCTGGGTGCGTCAGCAGGTGCCGACCCGCGTCGTTGCGCTCACCGGTTCGTCCGGTAAGACCTCGGTGAAAGAGATGACCGCGGCGATCCTCAGTCAGTGCGGCAACACGCTGTATACCGCCGGTAATCTGAACAACGATATCGGGGTTCCGATGACGTTGCTGCGTCTGAATAAAGATCACCAGTATGCGGTGATTGAACTCGGCGCCAACCATCAGGGCGAAATCGCCTGGACCGTCAGCCTGACGCGTCCGGAAGCAGCGCTGGTCAACAACCTCGCCGCCGCGCACCTCGAAGGGTTCGGCTCG
Organism: Klebsiella sp. JN_Kp122; assembly: GCF_040062085.1. Taxonomy (NCBI): domain Bacteria; kingdom Pseudomonadati; phylum Pseudomonadota; class Gammaproteobacteria; order Enterobacterales; family Enterobacteriaceae; genus Klebsiella; species Klebsiella sp. JN_Kp122. Next base: position 128,746 of record NZ_JBEAHW010000017.1, on the reverse strand, counting down.
CTGGCGGGCGTGGCTAAGGCGAAGGGCGAAATCTTTACCGGTCTGCCGCAAAACGGCATCGCGATTTTGAATGCCGACAATAACGACTGGCTGAACTGGCAGAGCGTGATTGGCGATCGCAAAGTGTGGCGCTTCTCGCCGAACGCGGCGAACAGCGACTTCACGGCGACCAACGTGCATATCACCAGTCATGGTACCGAATTTACGCTGCAGACCCCGTTCGGCAACATCGACGTACTGCTGCCGCTGCCGGGGCGCCATAACATCGCTAACGCGCTGGCGGCAACATCGCTGGCGATGGCGGTCGGCGCCGATCTGGCCGCGGTGAAAACCGGGCTGGCGCAGCTGCAAGCGGTGCCGGGACGTCTGTTCCCGATTCAACTGGCGGAAAACCAGCTGTTGCTGGATGACTCCTACAACGCCAACGTCGGTTCGATGACCGCCGCGGTACAGGTGCTGGCGGAAATGCCGGGCTTCCGGGCGATGGTGGTCGGCGATATGGCGGAGCTCGGCGCGGAAAGCGCGGCCTGTCATCGCGAAGTTGGCGAAGCGGCGAAAGCGGCGGGGCTGGATTGCGTCCTCAGCGTCGGTTCCCTGAGCACGGATATCAGCAGCGCCAGCGGCGTGGGCGAACATTTTAACGATAAAGCCGCCGTGGTAGCTCGCCTGCGCGAGCTGCTGGCAGAGCATAAAATCATGACCATTTTAGTGAAGGGTTCACGTAGTGCCGCTATGGAAGAGGTAGTACGCGCATTACAGGAGATTGCGACATGTTAGTATGGCTGGCCGAACATCTGGTCAAATATTATTCCGGCTTTAACGTCTTTTCCTATCTGACGTTTCGCGCCATCGTCAGCCTGCTGACCGCGCTGTTCATCTCTCTGTGGATGGGCCCGCGCATGATCGCCCGTCTGCAAAAACTGTCCTTCGGCCAGGTCGTTCGTAACGACGGCCCGGAGTCCCACTTCAGCAAACGCGGTACCCCAACCATGGGCGGGATCATGATCCTCACCGCGATTACCGTTTCCGTCCTGCTGTGGGCCTATCCGTCCAACCCGTACGTCTGGTGCGTGCTGACGGTATTAATCGGCTACGGCATCATCGGGTTTGTTGATGATTACCGTAAAGTCGTGCGCAAAGACACCAAGGGCCTGATTGCCCGCTGGAAGTATTTCTGGATGTCGGTGATTGCGCTGGGCGTAGCGTTCGCGCTGTATCTGGCGGGGAAAGACACCCCGGCGACCGAGCTGGTAGTGCCGTTCTTTAAAGACGTGATGCCGCAGCTGGGACTGTTTTACATCCTGCTGGCTTACTTCGTCATCGTCGGTACCGGCAATGCGGTCAACCTGACCGACGGCCTCGACGGCCTGGCGATTATGCCGACCGTCTTCGTCGCCGCCGGCTTTGCGCTGGTGGCGTGGGCCACCGGGAACATGAACTTCGCCAACTACCTGCATATTCCTTATCTGCGTCACGCCGGCGAGCTGGTTATCGTCTGTACGGCGATTGTCGGCGCGGGCCTGGGTTTCCTGTGGTTCAACACCTACCCGGCGCAGGTCTTTATGGGCGATGTCGGTTCGCTGGCGCTCGGCGGCGCGCTGGGCATTATCGCCGTACTGCTGCGCCAGGAATTCCTGCTGGTGATTATGGGCGGCGTTTTCGTCGTGGAAACCCTGTCGGTTATCCTGCAGGTCGGCTCGTTCAAGCTGCGCGGCCAGCGCATCTTCCGTATGGCGCCGATTCACCACCACTATGAACTGAAAGGCTGGCCGGAACCGCGCGTTATCGTGCGCTTCTGGATTATTTCGCTGATGCTGGTGCTGATTGGCCTGGCGACGCTGAAGGTACGTTAATCATGGCAGATTATCAGGGTAAAAAAGTCGTCATTATTGGGCTGGGCATGACCGGCCTGTCATGCGTGGACTTTTTCATGGCGCGCGGCGTAACCCCGCGCGTGATGGATACCCGCGTCGCCCCAGCCGGGCTTGATAAGCTGCCGGAAGCCGTTGAGCGCCACGTGGGCGGTCTTAACGACGATTGGCTGCTGGCGACGGATCTGATTGTCGCAAGCCCGGGGATTGCCCTTGCGCACCCTTCACTGAGCGCCGCGGCCGACGCTGGCGTGGAAATCGTCGGTGATATCGAGCTGTTTTGCCGCGAGGCTCAGGCGCCGATTATCGCCATTACCGGCTCTAACGGAAAAAGCACCGTCACTACCCTGGTGGGCGAGATGGCGAAGGCGGCGGGCGTGAACGTCGGCGTTGGCGGCAATATCGGCCTGCCGGCGCTGATGTTGCTGGATCCGGCGCGCGAACTGTACGTGCTTGAACTTTCCAGCTTCCAACTGGAGACGACCTCCAGCCTGAAAGCCGTCGCGGCAACCATCCTCAACGTGACTGAGGACCATATGGACCGCTATCCGCTGGGGCTGCAGCAGTATCGCGCGGCGAAACTGCGGGTCTATGAAAATGCTAAAACCTGCGTGGTGAATGCCGATGACGCGCTGACCATGCCGGTACGCGGCGCTGACGAACGCTGCGTCAGCTTCGGCGTCGATGTTGGCGACTATCACCTTAACCGCCAGCAGGGCGAAACCTGGCTGCGGGTGAAGGGTGAGAAAGTGCTGAACGTGAAGGAAATGACCATCAGCGGTCAGCACAACTACAGCAATGCCCTGGCGGCGCTGGCGCTGGCGGATGCCGCGGGCTTGCCGCGCGCCAGTAGCCTGAAGGCGCTGACCACCTTCACCGGCCTGGCGCACCGTTTCCAGCTGGCGCTGGAGCATAACGGCGTGCGTTGGATCAATGACTCCAAGGCGACCAACGTCGGCAGTACCGAGGCGGCGCTGAACGGCCTGCATCTTGACGGCACGCTGTATCTGCTGTTGGGCGGCGACGGTAAATCCGCCGACTTCACGCCGCTGAAACGCTATCTTGGCGGCGATAACGTTCGTCTGTACTGCTTCGGCCGCGACGGCGCTCAACTGGCGGCGCTGCGTCCGGAAATCGCGGTGCAAACCGAAACCATGGAACAGGCGATGCGGCAGATCGCTTCGCAGGTCAAATCAGGCGATATGGTCTTACTGTCGCCAGCCTGCGCGAGCCTGGACCAGTTTAAAAACTTTGAACAACGGGGCGATGTCTTTACCCGTCTGGCGAAGGAGTTAGGTTGATGCGTTTCTCTCTCCCACGCCTGAAAATGCCACAGCTGGGCCTGCCCCGGTTGAAGCTGCCGCGACTGCCGGGAATGTTTATTTTTGCCTGGCTGTTCGCCGCGCTGAAAGGTTGGGTGATGGGCTCGCGCCCGAAAGATAACGATAGCCTGGTCATGTATGACCGGATGCTGCTGTGGTTGACCTTCGGCCTGGCGGCGATCGGTTTTATCATGGTGACCTCGGCATCAATGCCGGTCGGACAGCGTCTGGCGAACGATCCGTTCCTGTTTGCTAAGCGTGATGGTCTGTACATTGTGCTGGCCTTCGCGCTGGCGATGATTACGCTCCGTCTGCCGATGGAGTTCTGGCAGCGCCACAGTACCGCGATGCTGATCGCCTCGATTGTGATGCTGCTGATCGTACTGGTGGTGGGGAGTTCGGTTAACGGCGCCTCGCGTTGGATCGCGCTCGGGCCGCTGCGTATTCAGCCGGCGGAGTTTACCAAGCTATCGCTGTTTTGCTACATCGCCAACTATCTGGTGCGTAAAGCGGATGAGGTGCGTAACAACCTGCGCGGCTTCTTAAAACCGATGGGCGTGATTTTCGTACTGGCGATTCTGCTGCTGGCGCAGCCTGACCTCGGTACGGTTGTCGTACTGTTCGTGACCACGCTGGCGATGTTGTTCCTGGCCGGCGCCAAGCTCTGGCAGTTTATCGCCATTATCGGCATGGGGATCTCGGCGGTGGTGCTGCTGATCCTCGCCGAACCGTATCGTATTCGCCGCGTCACTTCCTTCTGGAACCCGTGGGAAGACCCGTTTGGCAGCGGCTATCAGCTGACCCAATCGCTGATGGCCTTTGGTCGCGGCGAGATGTGGGGACAGGGCCTCGGCAACTCGGTGCAGAAACTGGAGTATTTACCGGAAGCGCACACCGACTTTATCTTCGCCATTATCGGCGAAGAACTCGGTTATATCGGTGTGGTACTCGCGCTTTTAATGGTATTCTTCGTCGCCTTTCGCGCCATGTCGATTGGTCGCAAAGCGCTGGAGATTGACCACCGCTTCTCCGGCTTCCTGGCCTGTGCAATCGGCGTGTGGTTTAGCTTCCAGGCGTTGGTTAACGTCGGGGCGGCGGCGGGGATGCTGCCGACCAAAGGTCTGACCCTGCCATTGATTAGTTATGGTGGTTCCAGTCTGCTGATTATGTCGACGGCCATTATGTTTTTATTGCGAATTGATTATGAAACGCGCCTCGAGAAAGCGCAGGCGTTTACACGGGGTGTTCGATGAGCGGTCAGGAAAAGCGGTTAATGGTGATGGCGGGCGGCACTGGCGGACACGTGTTCCCGGGGCTGGCGGTCGCGCACCATTTAATGGACCAGGGCTGGCAGGTTCGCTGGCTGGGCACCGCCGATCGTATGGAAGCGGATTTAGTGCCGAAACACGGCATTGATATCGATTTTATCCGCATCTCCGGCCTGCGTGGCAAAGGGCTAAAAGCGCAACTGTTAGCGCCGGTGCGGATCTTCAACGCCTGGCGGCAGGCGCGGGCGATCATGAAACGTTTCCAGCCGGATGTGGTGCTGGGCATGGGCGGTTATGTTTCCGGGCCTGGCGGCCTGGCGGCATGGTCGCTCGGGATCCCTGTGGTGCTGCATGAACAAAACGGCATTGCCGGCCTGACTAATAAATGGCTGGCAAAGATTGCGAAGAAAGTGATGCAGGCGTTTCCCGGCGCCTTCCCGCATGCAGATGTCGTCGGGAATCCGGTGCGTACTGACGTTCTCGCGCTACCGCTGCCGGGACAGCGTCTGGTGGGGCGGCAGGGGCCGATTCGCGTGCTGGTGGTTGGCGGCTCTCAGGGCGCGCGCGTGCTGAACCAGACTATGCCGCAGGTGGCCGCGAAGCTTGGCGATGCGGTGACTATCTGGCATCAGAGCGGGAAAGGCGGCATGGATACCGTGCGCCAGGCGTACGCCGCCGCCGGTCAGCCGCAGCATAAAGTGACTGAGTTTATTGATGATATGGCGGCAGCCTATGCCTGGGCCGATGTGGTTGTTTGTCGTTCCGGCGCGCTGACGGTCAGCGAAATCGCCGCCGCAGGTTTACCGGCATTGTTCGTCCCGTTCCAGCACAAAGATCGTCAGCAGTACTGGAATGCGCTGCCGCTGGAAAAAGCCGGCGCGGCGAAAATTCTCGAACAACCCGAGTTCACGGCGGATGCTGTGGCGGCCACCCTGGCCGGTTGGGATCGGGAAACCCTGATGGATATGGCGGAACGAGCGCGTGGCGCTTCGATTCCGGATGCTACCGAGCGGGTAGCGGAAGAGGTCAGCGCCGTAGCTTTGGCGCGCTAATCGCGGTGATTTTCACCGCCCGAATAAAGAAGTTGATGGCGTAAAGAATGAATACACAAGATTTGGCAAAACTGCGTTCCATAGTGCCCGAGATGCGTCGCGTCCGGCACATTCACTTTGTCGGCATCGGCGGTGCCGGTATGGGCGGTATTGCCGAAGTGTTGGCGAATGAAGGCTACCAGATTAGCGGCTCCGATCTCGCGCCGAATCCGGTGACTCAGCAATTGTCGCAGCTTGGCGCCACCATTTATTTCAACCATCGCCCGGAAAACGTGCGCGATGCCAGCGTTGTCGTGGTGTCCAGCGCGATCTCCGCGGATAACCCGGAAATCGTCGCCGCGCACGAAGCGCGCATTCCGGTGATCCGCCGCGCGGAAATGCTGGCGGAACTCATGCGTTTCCGTCACGGGATTGCGATTGCCGGTACTCACGGCAAAACCACCACCACCGCGATGGTATCCAGCATTTACGCCGAGGCCGGCCTCGATCCGACCTTCGTCAACGGCGGGCTGGTGAAGGCGGCGGGCGTGCATGCCCGTCTTGGCCATAGCCGCTATCTGATTGCGGAAGCGGATGAGAGCGATGCGTCGTTCCTGCATCTGCAGCCGATGGTCGCCATTGTGACCAACATTGAAGCTGACCATATGGATACCTATCATGGCGACTTCGAGAACCTGAAGCAGACCTTTATTAACTTCCTGCACAACCTGCCGTTCTACGGGCGCGCGGTGATGTGCGTGGATGACCCGGTGATTCGTGAACTGCTGCCGCGCGTCGGCCGCCAAATCACCACCTATGGTTTTAGCGATGACGCCGACGTACGCATTGAAGAGTATCGTCAGCTGGGCGCGCAGGGCCATTTCCGCCTGGTACGCCAGGATAAAGAGGTCATGCAGGTGACGCTGAACGCGCCGGGTCGCCACAATGCGCTCAACGCTGCCGCGGCCGTTGCCGTCGCGACGGAAGAGGGCATTGAAGACGAGGCGATTCTGCGCGCGCTGGAGAGTTTCCAGGGCACCGGCCGCCGTTTCGACTTCCTTGGCGAATATCCGCTGGCGGAAGTCAACGGCAAGAGCGGTAGCGCGATGCTAATTGACGATTACGGCCATCATCCGACGGAAGTTGACGCCACTATCAAAGCGGCGCGTGCCGGCTGGCCGGATAAAAATCTGGTGATGGTATTCCAGCCGCACCGTTATACCCGTACTCGCGATCTGTACGATGATTTCGCCAACGTGCTGACCCAGGTTGATGCGCTGCTGATGCTGGATGTGTATCCGGCGGGCGAAGCGCCGATCCCAGGCGCCGATAGCCGCTCACTGTGCCGCACGATCCGCGGTCGCGGCAAAGTTGACCCGATTCTGGTTTCCGATCCGGCGCAGGCCGCGGAGATGCTGGCATCGGTATTGACCGGCGACGATCTGGTGCTGGTGCAGGGCGCCGGCAACATAGGAAAAATCGCACGTCACCTGGCTGAAATCAAACTGGTACCGCAAAAAACGGAGGAGGACCGACATGGCTGATAAAATCGCGGTTCTCTTCGGCGGAACCTCCGCTGAACGTGAAGTCTCGCTGAATTCAGGCGCTGCGGTGTTGGCCGGGCTGCGTGAAGGCGGGGTGGATGCTCACCCGGTCGATCCGCGCGACGTTGATATCACCCAGTTGAAGAACATGGGCTTTAAGAAAGCGTTTATTGCCCTGCACGGGCGCGGCGGCGAAGATGGCACGCTGCAAGGCCTTCTTGAGCTCATTCAACTGCCGTACACCGGCAGCGGCGTAATGGCTTCCGCTATTTCTATGGATAAGCTGCGCAGTAAATTACTGTGGCAGGGGGCGGGATTACCGGTCGCGCCGTGGGTTGCATTGACCCGCGCGCAGTTCAACGCAGGACTTTCTGCTGGCGTTTCTGAGCAGATTGCGGCGCTGGGGCTGCCGGTTATTATCAAGCCGAGTCGCGAGGGGTCCAGCGTCGGCATGTCGAAAGTTAGCGAAAGTTGTGCAATGCAGGATGCATTGGCGCTGGCTTTTCAGCATGATGATGAAGTTCTGATTGAGAAATGGCTCAGTGGCCCGGAATTTACCGTCGCTATCGTCGGTGAAGAAATTTTACCGTCAATTCGTATCCAGGCGGCTGGAACCTTCTATGATTATGAGGCGAAGTATCTCTCTGATGAGACGCAATATTTCTGCCCTGGTTTTGAGGAACCCGCCCGCGAGTCAGAAATCCAGAGCCTGGTGCTTAAAGCCTGGAATGTTCTGGGTTGCAAAGGATGGGGACGTATTGATGTGATGCTGGACAGCGATGGCCAGTTTTATCTGCTGGAAGCGAACACCTCACCGGGGATGACCAGCCATAGTCTGGTGCCGATGGCGGCCCGTCAGGCGGGGATGAGCTTCTCGCAGCTTGTTGTACGAATTCTGGACCTGGCGGGGTGATATGTCGCAGGCGGCGCTGAATACGCGGAACCAGGAAGAAGAATCGATTGCTTCTTCGCGTCGGAATAATGGAACCCGGCTGGCAGGGATCGTTTTCCTGCTGGCGGTGTTGTGTACCGTGTTGGTCAGCGGATGGATGGTTCTTGGTTGGATGGAAGATGCGCAACGTCTGCCGTTGTCGAAAATGGTCGTCACCGGCGAACGTCACTACACGCGTAACGATGATATCCGTCAGGCTATTCTGGCGTTGGGCTCGCCGGGCACCTTTATGACTCAGGATGTCAACATCATCCAGAGCCAAATTGAGCGCCTGCCGTGGATTAAACAGGCGAGCGTAAGAAAACAATGGCCCGATGAATTGAAGATTCATCTGGTTGAATATGTGCCGATTGCGCGCTGGAATGATCAACATATGGTAGACGTCGAAGGAAATTCTTTCAGCGTGCCGGCGGATCGTACCAGCAAACAGAACTTACCGATGTTATACGGCCCGGAAGGCAGCGAAAATGAAGTGCTGCAGGGATACCGCGACATGGGACAGGTGCTGGCAAAGAATAAGTTCACGTTGAAAGTGGCGGCAATGACCGCGCGTCGCTCCTGGCAGTTGACGCTTAATAACGATATTAAGCTCAACCTTGGCCGCGGCGACACCATGAAACGGCTTCAGCGCTTTATGGAACTCTACCCGGTTCTTCAGCAGCAGGCACAGACCGACGGCAAACGGATAAGCTACGTTGATTTGCGCTATGACTCGGGTGCGGCGGTAGGTTGGGTACCTGCTCCCGTAGAGGAAAATAATCAACAACAGAATCAGGCACAGGCAGAACAACGATGATCAAGGCGACGGACAGAAAACTGGTAGTTGGACTGGAGATTGGCACCGCGAAGGTTGCCGCTTTAGTAGGGGAAGTTCTGCCCGACGGTATGATTAATATCATTGGCGTGGGCAGTTGCCCATCGCGCGGCATGGATAAAGGCGGGGTGAATGACCTCGAGTCGGTAGTGAAATGTGTACAGCGCGCTATCGACCAGGCTGAACTAATGGCCGATTGCCAGATCTCATCAGTGTATCTGGCGCTTTCAGGTAAGCATATTAGCTGTCAAAATGAGATTGGCATGGTGCCTATCTCCGAAGAAGAGGTGACGCAGGATGACGTGGAAAACGTCGTTCATACCGCGAAATCGGTACGCGTACGCGACGAACATCGCGTACTGCACGTCATCCCGCAGGAATACGCCATCGACTACCAGGAAGGTATTAAAAACCCGGTAGGGTTATCCGGCGTGCGTATGCAGGCGAAGGTACATCTGATTACCTGCCATAACGATATGGCGAAAAACATTGTTAAAGCGGTTGAACGTTGTGGTTTGAAAGTTGACCAACTTATTTTCGCCGGTTTAGCGGCCAGTTATTCCGTATTAACGGAAGACGAACGTGAGCTGGGTGTCTGCGTCGTGGACATCGGCGGTGGTACAATGGATATCGCCGTGTATACCGGCGGCGCGCTGCGTCACACCAAAGTGATCCCTTACGCGGGGAACGTGGTGACCAGCGATATCGCCTATGCCTTCGGTACGCCGCCGAGCGACGCCGAAGCCATCAAGGTTCGTCACGGTTGCGCATTAGGTTCAATCGTCGGTAAAGACGAGAACGTGGAAGTACCGAGCGTGGGCGGACGTCCGCCGCGCAGCCTGCAGCGTCAGACGCTGGCAGAGGTGATTGAACCGCGTTATACCGAACTGCTCAATCTGGTTAACGAAGAAATCCTGCAGCTGCAGGAACAGCTCCGTCAGCAAGGGGTCAAACACCATCTGGCGGCGGGGATTGTATTAACCGGCGGCGCCGCGCAAATTGAAGGCCTGGCGGCCTGCGCGCAGCGCGTGTTCCATACGCAGGTGCGCATTGGCGCGCCGCTGAACATCACCGGTTTAACGGATTACGCTCAGGAGCCGTACTATTCGACGGCGGTTGGGCTGCTGCACTACGGAAAAGAGTCACATCTCAGTGGTGAAGCAGAAGTAGAAAAACGCGTGACGGCGTCAGTGGGCTCGTGGATTAAGCGACTCAACAGCTGGCTGCGAAAAGAGTTTTAATTTTTTAAGAGAACGCAGACAATTAGCGTTCTCAGGCGACAGGCACAAGACGGAGAGAAACTATGTTTGAACCTATGGAACTGACCAACGACGCGGTGATTAAAGTCATCGGCGTCGGTGGCGGCGGCGGTAATGCCGTTGAACACATGGTGCGCGAGCGCATTGAGGGTGTTGAATTCTTCGCGGTGAACACCGATGCGCAGGCGCTGCGTAAAACGGCTGTTGGCCAGACTATCCAGATCGGTAGCGGTATTACCAAAGGTCTGGGTGCAGGCGCGAACCCGGAAGTGGGCCGTAATGCGGCTGACGAAGACCGTGAAGCGCTGCGCGCTGCGCTTGATGGCGCGGACATGGTCTTTATCGCGGCGGGTATGGGCGGCGGTACCGGTACCGGTGCGGCGCCAGTGGTCGCGGAAGTGGCGAAGGATCTGGGTATCCTGACCGTTGCGGTCGTCACTAAGCCATTTAATTTCGAAGGCAAGAAGCGCATGGCGTTTGCTGAGCAGGGGATCACCGAGCTGTCCAAGCACGTTGACTCACTGATCACCATCCCGAACGACAAGCTGCTGAAAGTACTGGGCCGCGGTATCTCTCTGCTCGACGCTTTCGGCGCGGCAAACGACGTACTGAAAGGTGCGGTGCAGGGTATTGCCGAACTGATTACCCGTCCGGGTCTGATGAACGTCGACTTCGCGGACGTCCGTACCGTGATGTCGGAAATGGGCTACGCGATGATGGGCTCCGGCGTGGCGAGCGGTGAAGACCGTGCGGAAGAAGCGGCTGAAATGGCTATCTCTTCTCCGCTGCTGGAAGATATCGATCTGTCCGGCGCGCGCGGCGTTCTGGTCAACATCACCGCTGGCTTCGACCTGCGTCTGGATGAGTTCGAAACCGTTGGTAACACTATCCGCGCCTTTGCTTCGGATAACGCGACCGTGGTTATCGGTACCTCTCTGGACCCGGATATGAACGACGAGCTGCGCGTAACCGTTGTTGCCACCGGTATCGGTATGGACAAGCGTCCGGAAATTACCCTGGTGACCAACAAACAGGTACAGCAGCCGGTAATGGATCGCTACCAGCAGCACGGTATGGCTCCATTAACGCAAGAGCAGAAACCGGTGGCGAAAGTGGTGAACGACAATACGCCGCAAACCGCGAAAGAGCCGGATTATCTGGATATTCCAGCTTTCCTGCGTAAGCAAGCCGATTAAGAATTGGCTGGAAGTTGGGCATCTGCGCTCTTTGTGCTAAACTGCCCTGCCGAATGTATAGTACACTTCGGTTGGATAGGTAACTTGGCGAGATTATACGATGATCAAACAAAGGACTCTTAAACGTATTGTTCAGGCGACTGGTGTCGGTTTGCATACCGGCAAGAAAGTCACGCTGACTTTACGCCCTGCGCCGGCAAATACCGGGGTCATCTATCGTCGCACCGACTTGAATCCACCGGTTGATTTTCCGGCTGATGCCAAATCTGTGCGTGATACCATGCTCTGTACTTGCCTGGTGAACGAGCATGACGTGCGGATTTCTACAGTCGAGCACTTAAATGCCGCACTGGCTGGCCTGGGCATCGACAACATTATTGTTGAAGTCGATGCGCCGGAAATCCCGATTATGGACGGTAGCGCCGCTCCGTTCGTTTATCTGTTGCTGGATGCCGGCATCGATGAACTGAACAGCGCCAAGAAATTTGTGCGTATCAAAGAGACGGTTCGCGTTGAAGATGGCGACAAATGGGCTGAGTTTAAGCCGTATAATGGTTTTTCGTTGGACTTTACCATCGACTTTAACCATCCGGCGATCGACTCCAGCACCCAACGCTATGCGCTGAACTTCTCGGCCGATGCGTTCATGCGTCAGATTAGCCGTGCTCGTACTTTCGGTTTCATGCGTGATATCGAATATCTGCAGTCCCGTGGCCTGTGCCTGGGCGGCAGCTTCGATTGTGCCATCGTTGTTGACGATTATCGCGTACTGAACGAAGACGGTCTGCGCTTCGAAGATGAATTTGTTCGCCACAAAATGCTGGATGCGATCGGTGACCTGTTTATGTGTGGTCACAACATTATCGGCGCATTCACGGCGTTCAAATCCGGTCACGCGTTAAATAACAAACTGCTACAGGCTGTTCTGGCAAAACAGGAAGCCTGGGAGTATGTGACCTTCGAAGACGACGCAAAACTGCCGCTGGCATTCCGCGCACCGTCAATGGTTCTGGCGTAAGCCTGACCATTCAGTAAATTCGACTGGTAACCTGGTACTCTCTCCGTCCAGGGAACCAGTCGTTTTTCTTTTAGCCTCCCTAAAGCGCTTTTCACTGTGTTTCGCCGGCAATAATATGTGCGCGTTCGCTGCTTTATTAAGCGTTTTCCCGCAGCATTAGCGTTCATTCCTGCTGTCTCGGCGCGGTATTAATGTTAGTATTTGGGCGCAAAATTTTTCTCTGGGTTGCTTTATCCTGTCGATTTCAGGCTGTACTGCGAAGACCGCTAATAAAATGGACCGCCTGAAAGGACCCAGGAATACCAACTAAAGGTAAAGAAAGTGAGTGGATTGCTGACGCGTTGGCGACAGTTTGGCAGACGGTATTTTTGGCCGCATCTCCTGTTGGGGATGGTCGCGGCTAGCCTCGGCCTGCCTGCGCTTAACAACAGCCACGAAACCACTACGCCGGCGAAAGCCACGGCCAGCAACCATAATCCGAATAAAGTTAACTTCTCCCAGCTGGCGCTGCTGGAGGCCAATCGTCGGCCGAACTTTACCGTCGACTACTGGCATCAGCATGCGATTCGCACCGTCATTCGCCATCTGTCGTTTGCGATGGCGCCGCAGGCTTTGCCGGTGGCGGAAGAATCATCGCCGCTGCAGGCCCAGCATCTGGCCCTGCTCGATACGCTCAGCGCGCTGCTGACCCAGGACAGCAAACCGCCGGTGGTTATCCGCCAGGCGGCTTATATCCCTTCTTCTTATTCTGCCTTCCGCGTCAGCGCCTGGATAAGCCAGGTAGCGGGGATCCGCGCAGGGCCTCAACGTCTCAGCTGAAAATAAACACGGACCATCCTATTTTTTTTGACTCCGCACCGCGGGGCGTTTGAGATTTTATTATGCTAATTAAAATGTTAACTAAAGTGTTCGGTAGCCGTAACGACCGTACGCTGCGTCGTATGCGCAAAGTCGTCAACATCATCAATGGTATGGAACCGGCGATGGAAAAGCTCTCTGATGACGAGCTGAAAGCCAAAACCGGGGAATTCCGCGCGCGTCTGGAGAAAGGTGAAAGCCTGGAAAGCCTGATCCCGGAAGCGTTTGCCGTGGTGCGTGAAGCGAGTAAACGCGTCTTCGGCATGCGCCACTTCGACGTGCAGCTGCTGGGCGGTATGGTACTGAACGACCGTTGCATCGCGGAGATGCGTACCGGTGAAGGTAAAACCCTGACCGCGACGTTACCGGCGTATCTTAACGCGCTGACCGGTAAAGGCGTTCACGTCGTTACCGTCAACGACTATCTGGCGCAGCGTGACGCCGAAAACAACCGTCCGCTGTTCGAATTCCTCGGTATGAGCGTGGGCATCAATATGTCCGGCCTGCCTGCGCCGGCGAAGCGTGAAGCCTACGCGGCCGACATCACCTACGGTACCAACAACGAATACGGCTTCGATTATCTGCGCGATAACATGGCGTTCAGTCCGGAAGAGCGCGTACAGCGTAAACTGCACTATGCGCTGGTGGATGAGGTGGACTCCATCCTGATCGACGAAGCGCGTACCCCGCTTATCATTTCCGGCCCGGCTGAAGACAGCTCCGAAATGTATCGCAAGGTGAACAAAATTATTCCGCACCTGATCCGCCAGGAAAAGGAAGACTCCGACACCTTTACCGGTGAAGGCCACTTCTCCGTGGATGAGAAAGCTCGCCAGGTTAACCTGACCGAACGCGGTCTGGTACTGATCGAAGAGCTGCTGGTGCAGGAAGGCATCATGGAGGAAGGCGAATCACTGTATTCTCCGACCAACATCATGCTGATGCACCATGTTACCGCCGCGCTGCGCGCCCACGCGCTGTTTACCCGCGACGTTGACTACATCGTGAAAGATGGCGAAGTCATCATCGTCGATGAACACACCGGCCGTACGATGCAGGGGCGTCGCTGGTCCGATGGCCTGCACCAGGCGGTAGAAGCCAAAGAAGGGGTGGAGATCCAGAACGAGAACCAGACTCTGGCATCCATCACCTTCCAGAACTACTTCCGCCTGTACGAGAAGCTGGCGGGGATGACCGGTACCGCGGATACCGAAGCCTTTGAATTCAGCTCCATCTATAAACTGGATACCGTTGTCGTCCCGACTAACCGTCCGATGATTCGTAAGGATATGGCGGATCTGGTCTACATGACCGAAGCGGAAAAAATTCAGGCGATTATCGAAGATATTAAAGATCGTACCGCCGCCGGTCAGCCGGTGCTGGTCGGTACTATCTCAATCGAAAAATCTGAAGTGGTTTCCCGCGAACTGACGAAAGCCGGCATCAAGCACAACGTTCTGAACGCCAAGTTCCACGCCAGCGAAGCGGATATCGTCGCCCAGGCGGGTTATCCGGCTGCGGTCACCATCGCCACCAACATGGCGGGCCGTGGTACCGATATTATGCTCGGCGGTAGCTGGCAGGCGGAAGTTGCCGCGCTGGAAAATCCAACGCCGGAGCAGATTGAAAAAATCAAAGCTGACTGGCAGGTGCGCCACGATGCGGTCCTGGCCGCAGGCGGTCTGCACATCATCGGTACCGAGCGTCATGAATCCCGTCGTATCGATAACCAGCTGCGTGGCCGTGCTGGCCGTCAGGGTGATGCCGGTTCTTCCCGCTTCTACCTGTCGATGGAAGATGCTCTGATGCGTATCTTCGCCTCCGATCGCGTATCCGGCATGATGCGTAAACTGGGGATGAAGCCGGGCGAAGCTATCGAGCACCCGTGGGTGACCAAAGCGATTGCCAACGCCCAGCGTAAAGTGGAAAGCCGCAACTTCGACATTCGTAAACAGCTGCTGGAATATGATGACGTCGCCAACGATCAGCGTCGCGCTATCTATACCCAGCGTAACGAGCTGTTGGATATCTCCGACGTGAGCGAAACCATCAACAGCATCCGCGAAGACGTCTTCAAAGCCACTATTGATGCGCATATCCCGCCGCAGTCGCTGGAAGAGATGTGGGATATTGAAGGCCTGCAGGAACGTCTGAAAAACGACTTCGACCTTGAGCTGCCAATCAAAGAGTGGCTGGATAAAGAGCCGGAGCTGCACGAAGAGACCCTGCGTGAACGTATTCTGCAGAGCGCGGTAGAAACCTACCAGCGTAAAGAAGAAGTGGTCGGCGCCGAAATGATGCGTCACTTCGAGAAAGGCGTCATGCTGCAAACGCTGGATTCCCTGTGGAAAGAGCACCTGGCGGCGATGGACTACCTGCGCCAGGGTATCCATCTGCGCGGCTATGCGCAGAAAGATCCGAAGCAGGAGTACAAGCGCGAATCCTTCTCGATGTTTGCCGCTATGCTCGAATCGCTGAAGTATGAAGTTATCAGCACGCTGAGCAAGGTACAGGTGCGGATGCCGGAAGAAGTCGAAGAGATGGAACAGCAACGTCGCGAAGAGGCAGAGCGTCTCGCGCAGATGCAGCAGCTGAGCCATCAGGATGACGATACACTGGCTGCCGCCTCGCTGGCTGAACAGACCGGCGACCGTAAAGTCGGGCGTAACGATCCGTGCCCGTGCGGTTCCGGTAAAAAATACAAACAGTGCCACGGCCGTCTGAGCTAAGGGCTGATAAAAAGAAAACCAGGGCGCAGATTTCTGCGCCTTTTTTATGGAGCTGTTTCAATGAAAAAACTGCAAATCGCCGTCGGGATAATTCGCAATCCGCAAGGCGAAATTTTTATTACCCAGCGTGCTGCAGACGCGCATATGGCCAATAAACTGGAATTCCCCGGCGGAAAAATAGAATCAGGTGAGACGCCGGAACAGGCGCTGGTACGTGAACTGCAGGAAGAGGTCGGGATTACGGTGACGACGTCCACGTTGTTCGACAAACTGGAGTATCAATTCCCGGATCGCCATATCACGCTATGGTTCTTCCTGGTGGAAAACTGGCAAGGTGAGCCGTGGGGCAAAGAAGGACAACCGGGGCAGTGGATGGCGCAGCAGGCGTTGGATCCGCAGGCATTTCCGCCGGCGAACGAGCCGATAATTAATAAACTTATTACGCTTGCCTGAGCGCCGGGCAACCCGGCGCAGGCCTGAAACGCTAATCCGGAACGTCCCGGATTAGCGATAGGAAAGGTTACTGCTGCGGCTCGCTCCAGTCATCGCTGTCGGATAAGTCGCCGGAACTGGGGATACGTTTCTCTTCCGCCGCCCACTCGCCAAGATCGATCAGCTGGCAGCGCTTCGAGCAAAACGGGCGAAACGGGCTTTGCTCGCTCCAGACGACGTTTTTACCGCAGGTTGGGCAGTTAACGATAGTCTCTTCTGACATAGTGTCTCCTTAGCAACAAGCCAGTTCAAAATCAAAGCGTTCCGGCACGATACCATGCTCGCTGTCCAGCGGCAGGAAGCGGATGGCGAAGCGGCTTTTATGGCCGGAAATTTGCGGGTATAGCTGGCTTGCGAGATCCAGGCGCAGGCGCAGCAGATCGGCATCGTCGCCATTATCCTGATAAAAGCCATTGAGGCTGGTCTGCTTACGGAAAGGCGCGGAGTTACGAATCAAATCAAGGATCAGCTCCAGCGACTGCATCAGCGGCGTCAGGCTCGCTAACCATTTTGCCACCTGCTCATCGCGATACTCTTGCGGCATATGCAGCCAGATATGCAGAGTTGGCAAATCAAAGCCGCAACAGCCGCCAGGGATGCTCAGACGCTGGCGCACCAGGCCAATCAGCCGATCTTCACGAAGAAACTGGCCAATACGCGGAGCGGAGATCAAGGTGCTGCCGGACAGTTTGAGCTGCTGACGTAGGGCTTCAATACGCTGCTGATCGACGCCGGGCACTTCGGCCCAGGTTTGTAATTTCCGCTGTTGTCGCTCCAGCTCTTTCAGCAAATCGGTACGCACTTCGCCACGTTCCAGCACGTCCAGTAGATCGCCGGTATTGCGGAAAAAATGGAGAGCGTCCGCGTAGCTGGCAATGGCCGGGCGGGAAGAGAGCTGCTGAAATAAAAATTCAATGCGCAGCCAGGTGCGCATTTTCTCATTGAGCGGATGTTCGAAGAGAACAGGGGTATGCATTACGGTTTTTCCTGTGAGGCGGCCTGCGATGCCAGCATTAAATACTTATCGTGCAGGCGGGCGACGTGGGATGCGACGGCATCCGCGGAGCCCATGTTTTCAATAACATCATCCGCTGCGGCAAGACGCTGTTCGCGCGTCGCCTGGGCGGCAAGAATATGTTCAGCGTGTTCACGACTGACCCCATCGCGGCGTATGGTGCGCTCGATTTGCGTCTCTTTTGGCACATCGACAACCAGTATGCGATCGGCTTTATCGGTCAGGCGGTTTTCGACCAGCAAGGGTACGACCCAGAGGAGATAAGGTGAGGTTGAGGCCTGCATCTGACGGCGCGTTTCTTGCTGAATCAGCGGATGCAGCAGCGCGTTAAGCCAGGCCTTGTCCTCGCTATGAGCAAAAATGCGTTCGCGTAAGCGGCGGCGATTCAGGCTGCCATCGTCGTTGATCATCTGTGGACCAAACCTTTCAGCGATAGCAAGTAGGGCGGGAGTACCGGGCTCTACAACCTGACGCGCAATAATATCGGCGTCGATGACGGTTACGCCCAGGTGAGCAAATTCGTCGGCGACGGTACTTTTACCGCTACCGATGCCGCCTGTTAACGCTACCGTATACCCCATACACTTCAATCCCGATGTCACATTATTGTTCAAAACCCTGGCGATTCACCGCGCCATTCAGACCCAGAGGATAGCTTAATCAAGATTTTGTTAAATCGAAAAAGTATCCATAATGTGAATTGTGATTCACTTTATATATAAAAAACAATTGGTTAAAAATGATGCAATGGTAAGGAAAGCACACGAACGTGTTTTTCGCTATTCACCAGGTAAATTTTAACGATTGTAGCGTAAAAAAAGTGAAAATCGCAGTCTTGCGCGGCTATGATTCGTGCGTATGATAGCGTCACTGGAGTTGTGCTCTCACATTAATGCAATTAACCCCAGGAATTCGCACATGCGTATTGAAGAAGATCTGAAGCTAGGTTTTAAAGACGTTCTTATCCGCCCGAAACGCTCTACCCTCAAAAGCCGTTCTGATGTTCAACTGGAACGTGAATTCACCTTTAAGCATTCAGGCCAGACCTGGTCCGGCGTACCGATTATCGCTGCTAACATGGATACCGTCGGTACCTTCAGCATGGCGAAAGCCTTGTCCGCTTTTGGAATTCTGACCGCCGTGCACAAACACTACAGCGTTGAAGAATGGCAGGCGTTTGTGCAGAGCGAGTCCGCAGAAGTGCTGCAGCATGTGATGGTTTCCACCGGTACCTCTGACGCGGACTTTGAAAAAACTCAGCAGATCCTGACCCAGAATCCACAGCTGAACTTCGTCTGCATAGACGTGGCTAACGGCTACTCTGAACACTTCGTTCAGTTTGTGGCGAAAGCGCGCGCCGCCTGGCCGCAAAAAACCATTATTGCCGGCAACGTAGTGACCGGTGAGATGTGTGAAGAACTGATTCTCTCCGGCGCTGATATCGTTAAAGTGGGCATTGGCCCTGGCTCCGTCTGTACTACCCGCGTGAAAACCGGCGTTGGCTACCCGCAGCTGTCTGCGGTGATTGAATGTGCCGATGCCGCGCACGGTCTCGGCGGCCAGATCATCAGCGACGGCGGCTGCACCATGCCGGGCGATGTTGCGAAAGCTTTTGGCGGCGGTGCCGATTTTGTCATGCTCGGCGGGATGCTGGCGGGTCACGAAGAGAGCGGCGGTACCGTGGTTGAAGAGAACGGTGAAAAATTCATGCTGTTTTACGGTATGAGCTCTGAATCGGCGATGACTCGCCACGTCGGCGGCGTCGCGAAATATCGTGCCGCGGAAGGTAAAACCGTTAAGTTGCCGCTGCGCGGCCCGGTTGATAATACCGCGCGTGATATCCTCGGTGGCCTGCGTTCAGCATGCACCTATGTTGGCGCTTCCCGCCTGAAAGAGCTGACCAAACGTACAACCTTTATCCGCGTACAGGAACAAGAGAACCGCGTGTTCAACAGCCTGTAATGACGATGGCTGGCGCTCTGGCGCCAGCCATTAACTCCCCATTGTGCCCAGCGCGTCCCCCAGATGAAAAACAGGTAGGTACATCGCTACCACCAGCACACCGACGATCGTTCCGGTCACCACCAGCAGTATTGGCTCCAGCAGCGTCGCCAGATTATCCGCCTGCTGATGAGTTTGCTCGCTATGATGGCGCGCCAGGTTATCGAGCATCGTATCCAGCGCTCCAGATGCCTCGCCGGTACGAATGAGCTGCAGGCACAGCGAGGTAAATCCGCCACAATTCGTCAGCGCCTGCCAGATTGGTTGGCCATGGATAATCTCTGCGCGCGCCTGTGCAATCCGCTGCCGCCACAGCGGGCAGCCCACGGTTTCCTCGACGCTCTCCAGCCCCTGGACAAAGCTTATGCCCGCGCTTTGTGTCAGTGAAAGAATGGTAAATATCTGGCTCAGTTGCTGACCGTTGATCAGCCGACCCGCTATTGGAATCGCGTGAAATAATCTTTGCCTTAACAGCAGCCAGCGTGGCCGACGCCGGGCTAGCCGGTTGAGAAAAAGTAGAATAGCAAAAAGAGGCGGCAGCAAGGGCCAGTAGCGGGCTAACGCGTCGCCAAGGTGAATGACCATTTGCGTCAGCAAGGGGAGCGGCGTGTTGAAGGTCCGATAGATGGCGGTAAATTCAGGCAGAACGAAAAACAGCATCGCCACGACCAGCGCCAGCGCTAATGTCAGGATAACGATCGGATAGCGCAGCGCCTTCTTTACCTTTTCTGTCAGACGCTGTTGTTCTTGCTGCTGTTGCGCGAGTTGAAAGCAGCAGCGTTCCAGCTTACCGGTGAGCTCGCCGGTGCGGATCATCGCCAGATAGAGCGGAGGGAAGACCTGCGGCCATTGCGCCAGGCCGCTGGAGAGAGAAACGCCATTTGCCAGTTCCTGCGCCAGCACTCGTAGCAACGCCTGCCACTGTTTGTGCGGCTGTTGTTGGGCCAGCAGCTCCAGCCCTTCAGCCAGCGGTAAACCAGCCTGCAGCAGCGTGGCAAGCTGGCGGATAACCTCACCGCTGTAGCGCGGGCGCCACAGCGAATTCTGTACCGTTTTACGCCGTAGCGCCAGCGGCAGGATCCGCTGCTGTTCCAGTGATGCCAGCGCCTGCCCACGCGTTTCTTGCCACAGGGCGCCCTCGCACATCATTCCTTGCTTATCCATCCCCCGCCACTGCCAAAGCTGCTTAGTCGCCATGTGGGATCCCCAGAACGCGCACGACTTCTTCCAGGCTGGTCAACCCGCGCTCCACCGCTTCACAGCCGCTTTCAAACAGTGTCATCATGCCGGCTTCGCGGGCCAGCGTTTCGATTTCCGCCGCGCTGAGATCGCGATTAATGGCCTCGCGTAGCGCGCTATCCACCGGCAGCAGTTCGAATAAGGCCAGGCGGCCGTAGTAACCGTGGTAGCACTGTGGGCAGCCAACCGCCAGCCAGCCGGGTAATGGGCGTGGCCAAAGACTGTGCGGCACCTCGGTAGGGCGGCCGCCATCGCGCCGGCAGTGGGGACACAGTTTTCGCACCAGCCGCTGGGCGACCACCAGCGATAGCGCCGAGGAGATCATCCAGCGCGCTACGCCCATTTGTTGCAGGCGAATTAACGTTTCGCTGGTGGAGTTAGTATGCAATGTAGAGAGCACCAGATGCCCGGTTTGTGCGGCTTTAATGGCGATTTCCGCGGTTTCGGCATCGCGAATTTCTCCGACCATGACGATATCCGGATCCTGACGCAGCAGCGCCCGCAGGACGCTCTGGAAGGTAAGCCCGGATCGCGGGTTGATCTGCGTTTGGTTGAGCCCGGTAAGCGGGATCTCCAGCGGATCTTCCACGCTGCAGATATTGACCTCTTCGCGGTTTCGCGCCTGCAGCGCGCTGTACAGGGTGACGGTTTTGCCACTCCCCGTAGGCCCGGTAACCAGTAGCAACCCCTGCGGCTGGTTCAATGCGGCGCGGAAAAAAGCAAGCTGACGAGAGGAGAGCCCCAGAGCTTCCAGATCCAGCGCCTGCTCCACCTGGTGTAATAAACGCAGGACGATTTTCTCCCCGCCGCGGCAGGGGAGGGTTGCAATGCGAAAGGAGACCGTGCGCCCGGTAAGCGTCAGAGTGAACTGTCCATCCTGCGGTAGACGATGCTCGGCAATATCGAGGTTGCCCAGCACCTTAAGCCGTGCGGCTATTGGCGCAGCCAGCGCGGCCTCAAGTAACGGTAGAGCATGCAACACGCCATCGACACGCAGACGTATCCGCAGCTGATTTTCCGCCGGCTCAATATGGATATCAGAGGCTCGCTGGCGCAGCGCCTGCTCCAGAATTTGATTCAGTAGATCGGTTACGCCCTGGGGGGTACCCGTGGCGGAGTCTGCTGCTGACCGCTGTGCCTCATGCTGATGCTTATCCATCCGCTCCTGGCTCCAGCATTCAATATCGATGCGCTTTTGGGTAGCGAAGCGCAGCGCTTCCATCAGTTCTGGCGACGGCGTATCCACAACGGCGATAACAATGGTCTGCTCGTCGCTCTTCAACAACAGTGCGTGATGGCGCTGACAGAGTGAGAGTAGCTGTTCGGTTTTCATGGCTGTCATCTCAGTTAAAGCGGAAGACATCTTCGCAGGCCTGCTTTAACGCGCTGTCATCGCCGATGGCGCAGACGCGCTGCCAACCGGTGATACCGTTGGCGCTATCCCAGGAAGGGGTCAGGGTGACGGCCAGGCCGTTAAGGCTCTCCTGCCCGGTCAGCGTGACCACCCCCTGGGCGACGCTCATCGCCGATACATAGCGGGTAGTCGACGGTGAAGGGATACCGTTGCTGCCGCCATCGCAGCTGGTTAGTCCGCCGTGGTCCAACGCGCACAGCTCTATTGCCGTGCGGTAGGGCACAAAGGTTTGCAGCATATCGGTGAGGGCGGCTTTGCGTAGGTAGTTTTGGTAGGCAGGGATGCCGATGGCGCTGAGGATGGCGATAATGCCGATAACCACCATTAATTCGATCAGGGTAAAACCACGTTGCTTATCCATAAGTCACTCCTTGTTGGTTGTGGGGTGACTTTGGCGCGATTACGTCGCGGCGGCGAGGAGGAAAAATACGCTTAGGATGCAGGCATCCAGCTTTTCGGTAGCGCTTTCAAAGATGCACGGGAAGCGTGCGAGGCGTCTCGCAAAAATAACCCCGATACCCGGTGGATATCGGGGAGAGAATTAACGAAAACGCATGGACAGGTCGAGGGCCCGTACGTGCTTAGTGAGTGCGCCGACGGAAATATAGTCAACGCCGGTTTCCGCGAATTCGCGAATGGTAT
The DNA here is from genome assembly GCF_040062085.1 of Klebsiella sp. JN_Kp122. Lineage (NCBI taxonomy): Bacteria > Pseudomonadati > Pseudomonadota > Gammaproteobacteria > Enterobacterales > Enterobacteriaceae > Klebsiella > Klebsiella sp. JN_Kp122. Next base: position 106,081 of record NZ_JBEAHW010000017.1, on the reverse strand, counting down.
CGAAGGTAACGTTGCCGGAGACTTCCAGCGCCGCCTGGCCGTTGGTACGTTTCACCGCCTCACGCATCAGGTCGGTGGTGAAATTGTCGAGCATGATGATATCAGCGCCGGCTTTTAACGCTTCATCCAGCTCATCCAGCGTTTCGACTTCGACTTCCACCGGTACGTCCGGGTGCAGCCAGAAGGCTTTTTCCACCGCCTGACGTACCGAACCAGAGGCGATGATATGGTTTTCTTTGATCAGGAAAGCGTCGAAGAGGCCCAGACGGTGGTTCGCGCCGCCGCCACACAGCACCGCATACTTCAACGCGGTGCGCAGGCCTGGTAACGTTTTACGCGTATCAAGCAGTTGCGTTTTGGTGCCTTTGAGCAGGTCGACGTAGCGGCGTACTTCGCTTGCTACCCCGGAGAGGGTCTGCACGAAATTCAGCGCGGTGCGTTCGCCGGTCAGCAGCACCCGCGACTGCCCGTCCAGTTCGAATAGCGGCTGATCGGCTTTTACCGTATCGCCGTCAGCCACGTGCCAGGTGATGCGGACATCGTCGCCGGCAAGCTGAATGAAAACTTCTTCTACCCAACGCTTACCGCAGAATACCCCATCTTCGCGGGTGATAACGACGGCGTGAGCGCGCGCGTCCGATGGCAATAATTGCGCGCTAATATCGTTGTTAGCGTCAACTTCGCCGCCCAGATCTTCGCGTAGTGATTGCGCGACGGCGTCGGTAATATCGAGATTAATACGTTCCAGCAGCGCGTCACGGCGGCGGTCGGGGCTGTAGCGACGAGGCGTCATGATAAAGCTCCAGATAGATAAGATTCAGAAGTGGGAAACATGCTAACCTGAACCACGTTTCTGTACCACTCATACCCAATGGATTTCGCGTCGCCTGTGGGGCCGCCGGGATCCACGTTTGCGAAAGGAGATTCCCCATGCAGTTGAATGGCGGATGGCTGGTGGGCGCGCGTCGGGTGCCTTCGCCGCATCACGATTGCCGCCCGGACGATGAAAACCCTTCTTTACTGGTGGTACATAATATCAGCCTGCCGCCGGGGGAGTTTGGCGGCCCGTGGATTGACGCGCTATTTACCGGTACATTGGATGCCGACGCGCATCCTTACTTCGCCGGGATTGCTCATCTGCGCGTTTCGGCGCATTGTCTGATTCGCCGCGATGGCGAGATAGTCCAGTATGTACCCTTTGATAAGCGCGCATGGCATGCGGGCGTCTCCAGCTATCACGGCCGCGAGCGCTGCAATGATTTTTCGATCGGCATTGAGCTGGAAGGGACGGATACTCAGGCCTACACCGAGGCGCAGTACCAGCAGTTAGTGGTGATTACCCAGGCGCTCATCCAGCGTTATCCTGGTATTGCTGATAATATTACCGGCCATTGCGATATCGCGCCGATACGTAAAACGGATCCCGGCCCGGCCTTTGATTGGGCAAAATACCGCGGTATGTTGGCCGCATCGTCACATAAGGAGATACCATGACGTTGTTTACTACGCTGCTGGTTCTCATCGCCGAGCGTCTGTTCAAGCTTGGCGAGCACTGGCAGCTCGATCATCGCCTGGAGGTACTGTTCCGCCGCGTGAGGCATTTCTCGCTGTTCGGCACCGTGCTGATGACCGTCGTCGCGGTGGCGGTGGTGTACGTTATTCAACGCCTGCTACAGGGGCAGCTATTTAACGTACCGCTGCTGGTGTTCTGGATTTTGCTTGGCCTGCTGTGCATTGGCGCGGGCAAGGTGCGCCTGCATTATCATGCCTATCTGAAGGCGGCGGCGAACAACGATAGCCACGCCTGCGATTCTATGGCCAGCGAACTAACGCTTATTCACGGCGTGCCGCCGGGCTGCGATCGTCAGGAGTATCTCCGCGAGCTGCAAAACGCACTGCTATGGATCAACTATCGCTACTATCTCGCGCCGCTGTTCTGGCTGGTGGTCGGCGGCCCGTGGGGGCTGTTGACGCTAACCGCTTATAGCGTCCTGCGCGCCTGGCAGACCTGGCTTGCGCGCTATCAGACGCCGCGCCATCGTTTACAGTCCGGCATTGACGGTATTCTGCATATTGTCGATTGGGTGCCGGTGCGCCTGGTTGGCGTGGTATACGCGCTGCTGGGGCACGGCGAAAAAGCGCTGCCTGCGTGGTTTGCCTCGCTAGGCGATCGTCACTCTTCACAGTATCAGGTATTAACTCGTCTGGCCCAGTTCTCATTGGCCCGCGAGCCGCACGTCGATGCGGTTGAGACGCCAAAAGCGGCGGTTTCCATGGCGAAGAAAACCTCGCTGGTGGTGGTGGTGATTATGGCGCTGCTGACCATCTACGGAACGTTGATTTAACGGCCCGAAGCCTGGCGCTGCTAGGCTTGGCGCACTCATGTCGCCGGATGGCGCTGCGCTTATCCGGCCTACGGTCCGCGGCCCGGTAAGCGCAGAAGTGGTAGCCCTGCTAAGCGCAGCGCAAGCAGGGAAAATCCCAGTGGTGGCGTTGGATCCCGGACGGCTCGCTGTTCACTCGCTACAGCGTATCAGCAGGGGGGATGCCGAAGTCGGGCATCCCGTTTTCTTGCCAGCGCACTAACTTCAGCCGGGTGTGACGGTTAGGATCGTACAGCGGGTCGCCTTCGATTTCGGTGTAGTTGCGCGCGTGGTACACCAGCACATCTTCCCCCTCCGGCGTTTGCGTAAAGCTATTGTGGCCGGGACCATACTGGCGGTTTTCGTAGCTGGTGCGAAATACCGGCTGCGGGGATTTGTGCCAGTTAGCCGGCTGTAGCGGATCGGCCTGAATATCTATCCATAATAATCCCATGCAGTAGTTTTCATCGGTCGCGCTGGCGGAATAGCTGATAAACAGCTTATCGCCGTGTACCAGCACCGCAGGCCCCTCATTGACCATAAATCCCCGGCATTCCCAGGCAAACTCCGGCTTACTCAGCATGATCGGCGCGCCTTTTAGCGTCCACGGGTTTTCCAGCTCCGCCAGATAGAGATTGGTATTGCCGGCGATCTGCGGGTCTTTCTGCGCCCATAAATACCAGCGTTTCCCTTGATGGCAGAAAGTGGTGGCATCGAGGGCGAAGGTATCGAACGGGGTGATAATTTGCCCTTTTTCCTGCCAGCGGCCGCTGAGCGGATCGCTGTCGGTACACTCAAGGGCGAACATCCGGTGCTGGAACATCCCCTGGGCGTCGAGGTCATGGGTCGGGGCGGCGGCGAAATAGATATACCACTTGCCGTCGATGTGGTGGAGCTCCGGCGCCCAAATCAGCTGGCTCATCGGACCGCTTTGCGGCTTGCGCCAGACGGTCACCGGCTCGGCTTCACGCAGGCCTTCCAGCGTGGCGGCGCGGCGAATCTCCAGCCGATCGTATTCCGGCACGGAGGCAATAAAATAATAGCTGTCGTGATGGCGCAGGATAAAAGGGTCCGCGCGTTGTTCAATAAAGGGGTTAGGCCAGTTGTTCATCAGGCTTTCCTTACGTGTTCACTGGTTTTCAATTCCTGGAGTTCATTCAGTTCGCTGTAGTTACTGCGGCGTTTTTCCAGATCGCTCTGGATTTGGCGCATCAGATCACGGTCAACTTTCAACAGGCGTACGACGCCTGCGGTAATCAGGTAGCCAACGCCGGGGATCACAGAGAACAGCAGTACGATACCGTTTAGCGCCGAGGCGCTTTGTTGCTTCGCGCCGGCATCGTAGCCGTACCACGACAGCAGGAAACCCACCATAGCCCCGGCGACCGCCAGCCCCACTTTCAGGAAGAACAGGTTACCGGAGAAGCTGATGCCGGTGATCCGTTTACCGGTTTTCCACTCGCCGTAGTCATCAACGTCGGACATCAGCGACCAGTGCAGCGGCGACGGGATTTGATGCAGGATATTGAGCAGGAAGTAGAGCGCCAGAATCAGCGTTGTGGCATGCGGATTAAAGAAGTAGAACGCGCAGGAGAAGACAGCCAGTACAATGTTGGTCCAGAAAAAGACCTGCAGTTTACACCAGCGATCGGTCAGCACTTTCGCCAGCATGCTGCCGATCATCATGCCGACCACGCCAAGGCTGATAAACAGGGTGGCGAAGTGGGTACTTTGCCCCATCACCCAGGTGACGTAGTACATGGTGGCGGCCATGCGGATAAAGCCGGGGCAAACGTTGCACAGGGTTAAGAGCAAAATGCGAACCCACTGGTCGTTTTTCCACACGTCTTTGAGGTCTTTTTTCAGCTCGTCGTTGGTTTGTACCGCCGGACGGATGCGCTCGCGTACGGTGGCGAAGCAGAACAAAAACATACACATGCCGATGAACGCCAATACGGTCATCGCCATTTGATAACCTTTCGCTTTATCGGCGCCGCCGAACCACTCCGCCATTGGCAACAGAGTCAGCGAGAGCAGAAGCGTCGCGATACCGACCAGCACAAAGCGGTATGACTGGCAGGCGACACGTTCTTGCGGGTCGGATGTCATCACCGTCCCCAAAGAGCAGTAGGGGATGTTAATCGCGGTATAGGTTATCGACAGCAGGAAGTAGGTGACGAAGGCATAGATAACCTTGCTGTTGTAGGTCCATTCCGGGGTGGTGAACATCAGCACGCTGAACAGGGCGTAGGGGAAGGCCATCCACAGCAGCCATGGGCGAAAGCGGCCATATTTACTGCGGGTGCGGTCGGCCATCGCCCCCATGATCGGGTCGGTGACGGCATCGATGACGCGCACCGAAAGCAGCAGCACCCCAACCAGCGCCGGCGCAAGACCAAAAATATCCGTATAAAAATAGTTAACGAACAACATGATGGCGCCAAAGATAATGTTACATCCGGCATCGCCCATCCCGTAGCCAATCTTTTCTTTCAGCGAAAGTGTATTGCCTGTCATTCTGGAACTCTCCATTGCAGTCTGGAGAGAATTATTGGTCTTAGCGTCGGGAATTACGTTGCAGTAATCCGTCATCGATATGGATAAAACTGTTACAGGAAGGAAAGTGTGAAGCAGATAACAATGCGCCGTGCCCGTCGCTCGAGGACGGACACGGCGTGACGAGATGTATTATTGTGCTTTTACGACGCCGGCGCTTTTCTGTTTAAACAGATAGCCAACGCCGAGAACGGCAATCCATACCGGTATCAGCCACACCGAAATCGCCATTCCCGGGGTCATCAGCATGATGGCCAGTACCGCGACCATAAATAGCAGGCATACCCAGTTACCCAGCGGGTAGAACAGCGCCGGGAAACGTGTTTTCACGCCTTCCTGCTGCTTAGCGCGACGGAATTTGATGTGCGCGAGGCTAATCATCGCCCAGTTAATTACCAGCGCGGAGACCACCAGCGCCATCAGCAGTCCGAACGCCGATTCCGGCGCCAGGTAGTTGATCAGCACGCACAGCGCGGTGACTACAGCGGACACCAGAATGGTGTTGACCGGTACGCCGCGTTTATCGAGAGTCAGCAGCACTTTCGGCGCATTGCCCTGCTGCGCCAGGCCGAACAGCATACGGCTGTTACAGTACACGCAGCTGTTGTAAACCGAGAGCGCGGCGGTCAGCACCACGATGTTGAGGGCGTTTGCCACCAGTGTGTCGCCGAGTTCGTGGAAGATCAGCACGAACGGGCTGGTATCGGCGGTGACGCGCGTCCACGGCAGCAGGGAGAGCAGCACGGCCAGGGAGCCAACATAGAAAATAAGGATACGGTAGATAACCTGGTTGGTGGCTTTCGGGATGCTCTTTTCCGGGTTGTCCGCTTCTGCCGCGGTGATGCCCACCAGTTCCAGACCGCCGAAGGAGAACATAATGATCGCCATCATCATCACCAGCCCGGTGAAGCCGTGCGGCAGGAAACCGCCCTGATCCCACAGGTTACTGACCGTCGCCTGCGGGCCGCCGTTGCCGCTGAACAACAACCAGGCGCCGAACAGAATCATGGCCACTACCGCGACGACTTTAATAATCGCGAACCAGAACTCCATTTCGCCGAACACTTTTACGTTGGTCAGGTTAATGGCGTTAATGGCGATGAAGAAGACCGCCGCGGAGGCCCAGGTAGGGATTTCCGGCCACCAGAACTGGATATATTTGCCCACGGCGGTCAGTTCCGCCATGGCGACAAGCACATACAGCACCCAATAGTTCCAGCCGGAGGCAAAGCCGGCAAAGCCGCCCCAGTATTTATAAGCAAAATGGCTGAATGAACCGGCCACCGGTTCTTCGACGACCATCTCGCCGAGTTGACGCATGATCAGGAAGGCGATAAACCCGGCGATAGCGTAGCCGAGAATAATACCAGGACCTGCAGATTGAATCACTGACGCACTACCCAGGAATAAGCCCGTACCAATAGCGCCTCCTAGCGCAATGAGCTGTATATGGCGGTTCTTCAAGCCGCGCTTGAGTCGATCGCCATGCTGTTGACCTTCCATCATGAAACCTCGTGTGTGGTTATTATGTTTATACGCTTCATCCTTCAGGTTGCTGCTTTGCTGTCCGTCTCTGCCAAATAGCATAGTTAGCTAATTTCAAGGCGTTTGAGGCCAGTTTTTACCCGAGTGACGCAACGCACACATTGTTGTGTTTGTGTAATTATGAAATTCCATTTTTGTATTGATTTCTTTACGGAAAGCAAAGCGGAAATTCCCTCAAAGACCTTTCGCCTGATGCAGAATAATGGTAAGGGCGTGCGAATGCACCTGCTTTATGAAGGGATGATGACGGAACGAACAAAAAGACACCGTTTGTCATTTTTTCTTACCACCGCCACCGCTACCCTTTATTGGTTATCTATTCACTTTATTGGTTTATAAATGCACTTTTTCGCTTCTTGAATCGGTTCAGAAAGCGTAATTTTTCGTTTATATAAAGTTAATGCTACCCCTTGCTGGGTAAATGTAAGTTTTGTGCAAGGTTACATTTCTGAAACGTTATTTCTGTAAGGTTGTTAAAAAAGGCCAGGTTTACTGATTTCAATCAAAACCTGTATGGACAGGAGGTGAATACTTTGTTACTTTAGCGCTACGAACTTTAAATTGGTAAGACCAATTGACTCCGGGCGAATGGCAGAGACAGGGAATATGGCCTACAGCAAGATCCGCCAACCAAAACTTTCTGATGTGATAGAGCAGCAGCTGGAGTTTCTGATTCTTGAGGGGACGTTGCGCCCCGGTGAAAAACTCCCGCCTGAACGCGAACTGGCAAAACAGTTCGACGTTTCCCGTCCCTCGCTCCGTGAGGCGATTCAACGCCTCGAAGCCAAGGGCCTGTTGCTTCGTCGCCAGGGCGGTGGAACCTTTGTACAAAGCAGCCTGTGGCAGAGCTTTAGCGACCCGTTGGTCGAGCTCCTGTCCGACCACCCTGAATCCCAATTCGATTTGCTGGAAACCCGTCACGCGCTGGAAGGCATCGCGGCTTATTACGCGGCGCTGCGCAGCAATGATGAAGATCGCGACCGTATTCGCGAGCTGCATCAAGCCATTGAGCGGGCCCAACAGTCCGGCGATCTCGACGCCGAATCCGGCGCTGTCGTCCAGTACCAAATCGCCGTCACCGAAGCGGCGCACAATGTGGTGTTGCTCCATCTGCTAAGGTGTATGGAGCCGATGCTGGCACAGAACGTTCGTCAGAACTTTGAATTGCTGTATGCCCGCCGGGAAATGCTCCCGTTGGTCAGCAACCATCGTACTCGCATTTTCGAGGCGATAATGGCCGGGGAGCCGGAGCAGGCGCGTGAGGCGTCGCACCGTCACCTGGCGTTCATTGAGGAAATTTTGCTGGATCGTAGCCGTGAACAGAGTCGTAGAGAACGTTCACTGCGTCGTTTACAGCAACGAAAGGACGAGAACTCCGGTTCTTAAGCGCCATTTTTTAGAGCGCGGCAACTAAACGCAGAACCTGTCTTATTGAATTCTTGGTTGTTTATCAGAGTGAAACGCTAAAGAGTTCAATGGGACAGGTTCCAGTTAAATCAACGATTAGATAGATAAGGAATACCCCCATGTCAGAACGTTTCCAGAATGACGTGGATCCGATCGAAACTCGCGACTGGCAACAGGCGATCGAATCGGTCATCCGTGAAGAAGGTGTTGAGCGTGCTCAGTATCTGATCGACCAGCTTCTTTCTGAGGCCCGCAAAGGCGGCGTGAAAGTAGCGGCCGGTGCGGCAGCGCATAATTACGTCAACACTATTGCCGTTGAAGATGAACCGGAATACCCGGGCAATCTGGAGCTGGAACGCCGTATTCGTTCAGCGATCCGTTGGAACGCCATCATGACCGTTCTGCGCGCATCGAAGAAAGATCTGGAGCTGGGTGGCCACATGGCATCCTACCAGTCTTCCGCTACCTTCTACGAAGTTTGCTTCAACCACTTCTTCCGTGCGCGCACTGAGAAAGACGGCGGCGATCTGGTTTACTTCCAGGGCCACATCTCTCCGGGCGTATATGCACGTGCCTTCCTGGAAGGTCGTCTGACTGAAGAGCAGATGAACAACTTCCGTCAGGAAGTTCACGGTAATGGTCTGTCCTCTTATCCGCACCCGAAACTGATGCCGGAATTCTGGCAGTTCCCGACCGTATCAATGGGTCTGGGGCCGTTGGGCGCTATCTATCAGGCTAAATTCCTGAAATATCTGGAACACCGTGGTCTGAAAGACACCTCTGCGCAAACCGTTTACGCCTTCCTGGGCGATGGCGAGATGGATGAGCCGGAATCTAAAGGCGCTATCACCATCGCGACCCGTGAAAAACTGGATAACCTGGTCTTCGTCATCAACTGCAACCTGCAGCGTCTGGACGGCCCGGTCACCGGTAACGGTAAAATCATTAACGAACTGGAAGGCATCTTCGGTGGTGCTGGCTGGAACGTTATCAAGGTTATCTGGGGCGGTCGTTGGGATGAGCTGCTGCGTAAAGACACCAGCGGTAAGCTGATTCAGCTGATGAACGAAACCGTTGACGGCGACTACCAGACCTTCAAATCCAAAGACGGCGCCTACGTTCGTGAGCACTTCTTCGGTAAATATCCGGAAACCGCCGCGCTGGTTGCCGACTGGACTGACGAGCAGATCTGGGCCCTGAACCGTGGCGGTCACGATCCGAAGAAAGTCTACGCTGCACTGAAAAAAGCGCAGGAAACCAAAGGCCAGCCGACCGTGATTCTGGCGCATACCATTAAAGGTTATGGTATGGGCGACACCGCGGAAGGTAAAAACATCGCGCACCAGGTTAAGAAAATGAACATGGACGGCGTTCGCTACGTCCGCGATCGTTTCAACGTGCCGGTGGCTGATGCCGATATCGAAAAACTGCCGTACGTGACCTTCCCGGAAGGTTCTGAAGAGCACACTTACCTGCACGCTCAACGTGAAAAGCTGAACGGCTACCTGCCGACTCGTCAGCCGAAATTCACTGAGAAACTGGAGCTGCCGACCCTGGCCGACTTCAGCGCGCTGCTGGAAGAGCAAAACAAAGAAATCTCTACCACTATCGCTTTCGTTCGTGCCCTGAACGTGATGCTGAAGAACAAGTCGATCAAAGATCGTCTGGTGCCGATCATCGCCGATGAAGCGCGTACTTTCGGTATGGAAGGTCTGTTCCGTCAGATCGGTATCTACAGCCCGAACGGCCAGCAGTACACCCCGCAGGACCGTGAGCAGGTTGCATACTACAAAGAAGACGAGAAAGGCCAGATTCTGCAGGAAGGTATTAACGAGCTGGGCGCAGGCGCATCCTGGCTGGCTGCTGCGACCTCCTACAGCACCAACGACCTGCCGATGATTCCGTTCTACATCTACTACTCGATGTTCGGCTTCCAGCGTATCGGCGATCTGTGCTGGGCGGCTGGCGATCAGCAGGCTCGCGGCTTCCTGATTGGCGGTACTTCCGGTCGTACTACGCTGAACGGCGAAGGTCTGCAGCACGAAGATGGTCACAGCCACATTCAGTCGCTGACTATCCCGAACTGTATCTCCTACGACCCGTCTTACGCGTACGAAGTCGCTGTCATCATGCATGACGGTCTGGTACGTATGTACGGCGAAGCGCAAGAGAACGTTTACTACTACATCACTACACTGAACGAAAACTACCACATGCCGGCCATGCCGGAAGGCGCCGAGGAAGGTATCCGTAAAGGTATCTACAAACTCGAAACCCTCGAAGGTAGCAAAGGTAAAGTTCAGCTGCTGGGCTCCGGTTCTATCCTGCGTCACGTTCGTGAAGCAGCGCAGATCCTGGCGAAAGATTACGGCGTAGGTTCTGACGTGTATAGCGTCACCTCCTTCACCGAACTGGCGCGTGATGGCCAGGATTGCGAACGCTGGAACATGCTGCACCCGCTGGAAACTCCGCGCGTACCGTACATCGCTCAGGTGATGAACGACGCTCCGGCTGTAGCATCCACTGACTATATGAAACTGTTCGCCGAGCAGGTTCGTACTTACGTACCGGCTGATGATTACCGCGTACTGGGTACCGATGGCTTCGGTCGTTCCGACAGCCGTGAAAACCTGCGTCACCACTTCGAAGTTGATGCTTCCTACGTGGTCGTTGCGGCGCTGGGCGAACTGGCTAAACGTGGTGAAATCGATAAGAAAGTTGTGGCTGACGCCATTGCTAAATTCGACATCGATGCAGAAAAAGTTAACCCGCGTCTGGCGTAAGAGGTAAGAGAATAATGGCTATCGAAATCAAAGTACCGGACATCGGGGCTGATGAAGTTGAAATCACCGAGATCCTGGTCAAAGTTGGCGACAAAGTTGAAGCTGAACAGTCGCTGATCACCGTAGAAGGCGACAAGGCCTCTATGGAAGTTCCGTCTCCGCAGGCTGGCGTCGTGAAAGAGATTAAAGTCTCCGTCGGCGACAAAACCGAGACTGGCAAACTGATCATGATTTTCGATTCCGCCGAGGGTGCAGCAGCCGCTGCACCTGCGCAGGAAGAGAAAGCGGCTGCTCCGGCACCGGCAGCAGCGCCGGCGGCAAGCGCAGCGAAAGAAGTTCACGTACCGGATATCGGCGGCGATGAAGTTGAAGTCACCGAGATCATGGTTAAAGTGGGCGACACTATTGCCGCTGAGCAATCCCTGATCACCGTCGAAGGCGACAAAGCTTCTATGGAAGTTCCGGCGCCGTTCGCGGGTACCGTTAAAGAGATCAAAATCAACACCGGCGACAAAGTGTCCACCGGCTCCCTGATCATGATCTTCGAAGTGGCGGGCGCTGCGCCTGCAGCCGCTCCGGCACAGGCTGCCGCTCCGGCTGCCGCGGCACCGGCTGCAGCGGCTGGCGTGAAAGACGTTAACGTACCGGATATCGGCGGCGACGAAGTTGAAGTTACCGAAGTGATGGTAAAAGTCGGCGATAAAGTGGCTGCTGAGCAGTCACTGATCACCGTCGAAGGCGACAAAGCTTCTATGGAAGTTCCGGCGCCGTTCGCGGGTACCGTTAAAGAGATCAAAATCAGCACCGGCGACAAAGTATCCACCGGCTCTCTGATCATGGTCTTCGAAGTGGAAGGCGCCGCGACTGCTGCTGCTCCGGCTCAGGCCGCGGCACCGGCACCGGCTGCTGCACCTGCACCGGCTCAGAAAGCTGCCGCGCCGGCTGCGAAAGCGGAAGGTAAAACCGAATTCGCTGAAAACGAAGCTTACGTTCACGCGACTCCGCTGATTCGTCGCCTGGCGCGCGAGTTCGGCGTAAACCTGGCGAAAGTGAAAGGGACCGGCCGTAAAGGTCGTATCCTGCGCGAAGACGTTCAGGCTTACGTGAAAGAAGCGGTTAAACGCGCTGAATCCGCACCGGCTGCTGCCGCAGGCGGCGGTCTGCCGGGCATGCTGCCATGGCCGAAAGTTGACTTCAGCAAGTTTGGCGAAATCGAAGAAGTGGAACTGGGTCGTATCCAGAAAATCTCTGGTGCGAACCTGAGCCGTAACTGGGTGATGATCCCGCACGTTACGCACTTCGACAAAACCGATATCACCGATCTGGAAGCGTTCCGTAAGCAGCAGAATGCCGAAGCTGAGAAGCGCAAACTGGACGTGAAATTCACCCCAGTGGTCTTCATCATGAAAGCCGTTGCCGCTGCGCTTGAGCAGATGCCGCGCTTCAACAGCTCGCTGTCCGAAGACGGTCAGCGCCTGACGCTGAAGAAATACATCAACATCGGTGTGGCGGTTGATACTCCGAACGGTCTGGTGGTTCCGGTCTTTAAAGACGTGAACAAGAAGAGCATCACCGAGCTGTCTCGCGAGCTGACCACCATCTCGAAGAAAGCGCGCGATGGCAAGCTGACTGCTGGCGAAATGCAGGGCGGTTGCTTCACCATCTCCAGCATCGGCGGCCTGGGTACTACCCACTTCGCGCCGATTGTTAACGCGCCGGAAGTGGCCATCCTGGGCGTGTCTAAGTCCGCGATGGAGCCGGTATGGAATGGTAAAGAGTTCGTTCCGCGTCTGATGCTGCCGATCTCTCTGTCCTTCGACCACCGCGTCATCGACGGTGCTGATGGTGCCCGCTTCATTACCATCATTAACAACACCTTGAGCGACATTCGCCGCCTGGTGATGTAAGCGAAAAAGCCGGCCTGACGGCCGGCTTTTTTCTGATAACCTCAGGCTGTTGAGGATTATCAGCAACAAAGGACAAAATCGTTTGCCGTTTGTTGTTTAAAAATTGTTAACAATTTTGTAAAATACACGCGGATAGAACGTCCCGGTGGACTTGGGCGTAATAATAAAAGCGTCAGACCCGCCGGATATAAATTACAGAGGTCATGATGAGTACTGAAATCAAAACTCAGGTCGTGGTACTTGGGGCAGGTCCTGCAGGCTACTCTGCAGCCTTCCGTTGCGCTGATTTAGGTCTGGAAACCGTCATCGTAGAACGTTACAGCTCTCTGGGCGGTGTTTGCCTGAACGTGGGTTGTATCCCTTCTAAAGCACTGCTTCACGTTGCTAAAGTTATCGAAGAAGCGAAAGCGCTGGCCGAACACGGCATCGTTTTCGGCGAACCGAAAACCGACATTGACAAGATCCGCACCTGGAAAGAAAAAGTTATCACTCAGCTGACCGGTGGTCTGGCTGGCATGGCCAAAGGTCGTAAAGTGAAGGTGGTTAACGGTCTGGGTAAATTCACCGGCGCTAACACCCTGGAAGTTGAAGGCGAAAACGGCAAAACCGTGATTAACTTCGACAACGCGATCATCGCGGCGGGCTCCCGTCCGATTCAATTGCCGTTTATCCCGCATGAAGATCCGCGCGTTTGGGATTCCACCGACGCTCTGGAACTGAAATCTGTACCGAAACGCATGCTGGTTATGGGCGGCGGTATCATCGGTCTGGAAATGGGTACCGTATACCATGCGCTGGGTTCAGAGATTGACGTGGTTGAAATGTTCGACCAGGTTATCCCGGCTGCCGACAAAGACGTGGTTAAAGTCTTCACCAAGCGTATCAGCAAGAAATTCAACCTGATGCTGGAAACCAAAGTGACTGCCGTTGAAGCAAAAGAAGACGGTATTTACGTTTCCATGGAAGGCAAAAAAGCCCCGGCGGAAGCGCAGCGTTACGACGCGGTGCTGGTAGCTATCGGCCGCGTGCCGAACGGTAAAAACCTCGACGCAGGCAAAGCCGGCGTGGAAGTTGACGATCGCGGCTTCATTCGCGTTGACAAACAAATGCGCACCAACGTGCCGCACATCTTTGCTATCGGCGATATCGTCGGTCAGCCGATGCTGGCGCACAAAGGCGTACACGAAGGTCACGTTGCCGCAGAAGTTATCTCCGGCCTGAAACACTACTTCGATCCGAAAGTGATCCCGTCCATCGCCTACACCGAGCCAGAAGTGGCATGGGTTGGCCTGACTGAGAAAGAAGCGAAAGAGAAAGGCATCAGCTACGAAACCGCCACCTTCCCGTGGGCTGCTTCCGGCCGTGCTATCGCTTCCGACTGCGCAGACGGTATGACCAAACTGATCTTCGACAAAGAGACCCACCGTGTTATCGGCGGCGCGATTGTCGGCACCAACGGCGGCGAGCTGCTGGGTGAAATCGGTCTGGCTATCGAAATGGGCTGCGACGCTGAAGACATCGCGCTGACTATCCACGCTCACCCGACTCTGCACGAGTCCGTTGGCTTGGCGGCAGAAGTCTTCGAAGGTAGCATTACCGACCTGCCAAACGCGAAAGCGAAGAAAAAGTAACTTTTTCTTTCAGCTAAAATGCATAAGCGGCTCTCAGAGCCGCTTTTTTTATCGCTAATGTTTAGAACTGTGTCCCTGTTCACAAACCGCTACACCTCATACATACTTTGAAAATAGTCACTCAGTAAACTAATAGGTAGTTAATTATATATCTGAGGTGTGAGATGAAACGCTTATTGACCACGGCGCTGTTAGCCACGATGTTCGTATCCGGTATGGCCTGCGCGGCTGATGCAACCATTCCATGGGCGGCGAACAGCGGCGGTACCGAAAGTACCCATATTGCGGCGATGGGCCAGGATCTGAATGCGCAGCATCAGTTGGTGACGAAGACGAATGAAGGGGTGTGGGCGGCGAATTCCGGGAGCATCAGCTCGGATGAAGCGGCGCTGACCAGTCAGAAACCTGCTTTTGCCGGTTATCCGGAGCTGATGCCGCACCAGGGCTAAGCATAAGAGAGTGCCCGGTTGCTATCGCGCAACCGGGCATTTTTTTATTGATTGATCGGCTGCCATCCCGCTGCTGAATCGGGGGCAAAATGCGTAATTGCCTGCGCTTTCGTCGCGCTCTCTTCGCCCAGGTTCGCCTGCCAGACTTGATCATTCTGATCGATCATGAAGCTCATCACCCCGGTTTCTCCCCATTCCACCGGCCAGGCCAGTAAGGCGACGCCTTGGTTATTGTTATCGGCGATAATGCGGAAGCGGTAGCCATGATAACCGGCGCCGGGCTCAGTCGGGCTAAAGGCCGGCCCCAGCGGGCTGGGCGTTTCGCCCGGTGAGGTTGGCCAGTACAGGCCATCTTTTTTGCCTTCGCTGCTGATGATTTTTTGCGCCCAGCGATGATTCATTTGATAGTAATCCTGCTGGGCATCAACGTAGGCGTGCATGGCGGCAATTGCCGACAGTTCATTGCGGCCGATGGCGCGTGTGAGAATTTCATCTTCTCCGGCCGCCATATCAAAACGCCAGCCCTGTTCATCTTTGACAATGGGAATCGGCAACCGCCACGCTTCACTACCGACATCAAGCCAGGCGCTATTACCCTGCTGGACAATGACGTGTTTCACCTGCCAGTCGCGCTGAAAGCGGTCGACGGCATTGGGATCAATACCATCGGTGGGTAAAAACTGCTGCCAGTTATCGCCGAGCAGATTATTGAGCGCGGCTTTATCACGATGATTGAGCGCATCGGCCAGCGCGCTTGCGGCTTTCTCCGGCGTGGGGAACGGTTGCTGGGCGAAGGCGGCAAGCGGCGACAGCATTAGCGTTAATAGGGCGATCTGTAATGGTTTTCTCATCTGCTCATCCTCAGCGACGACGCAATTCATGATGTTCGGAAAGACGCTCTCTGGCGGCGCCGCGCTGTTCGCTGCTCAAGCCGGAAATATTACGGCTTTGCAGCCCGCGCGCCTGCTGTGATTGCCAGGAGGGGGAGCGACTTTCGTTGCCGCTTAAGGCATTGGCGCGTACCGTGCTCACCGCTTGCTGACGTTGGGCCGGCGTCGCGGAGTGAATCTGCTGACGGCGCTGTTGTTGCTGAGGCGTTGGATTCTGCACGTGGCTCTTCACGGCCTCGCGATGCTGTTGCTGCTGTGGCGTTGGGTGTTGCAGCTGCGTTTTCGCCGCTTCGCGACGCTGCTGTTTGGCAGGCGTCGGCGTGCTGTCGTAGCCACGGTAGCTGCTGCGCTGGGTGGCCTGCTTCAATTGCTGAGAGGCTGCCTGACGCTGCGCATCGCGCGAGGCGCTAGTGGCCGCCAGTTTGCCTGCGCTGGCGGCAGGGGCGTTGGGATGCTGGAGCTGCGTCATCGCCGCTTGCCGTTGAGCATTGCGATCGACCGGCGCATGCTGGGTTGCGCTGAGTCCGCCGGGCACATTGGTCTGATGATAGCGCTGGGCGACATTATTATTCGGATAAGGCACGTTGCCGCGATAGGCGGGGTTGTGCTGCCAGTTAACATGGTTACCCGGCAGATTCTGCCCGGTAATGCGGTTGAAATTATTCACATTAATATTGATGTTATCGCCATTGTGCTGGTAACCGCCGTGATGGTAATCGTCATCATGATGATGGTAATCATCGTCATCATCCCAGTCGATGCTGCTGAAGAGCGCCCAGGTGGTGGCGACGCCAAGGCTGTAACCAAAACCTTTGACGAAGCTATCGGTGAACTGCTCTCCTGGAGGTGGCGGCAGATAGACCGGGGGATAGGCGCTATTCGGCCAACTGCCGTAGACGGTCGAAGGGTTATAGCTTGGAACGTATACCACCTGCGGATTGGTCGGTTCAATTTTGATGATCTGCGAAGGCGATGGCGTTGAGGTTGTTGAGGTTGATACCGTGCTGCTATTCGATGACCTCGAAGAGGCCGGCGCGACGGCCGTGACGGTCACCTTTTGTTGCGGTGTGGATTTTAATGTTCCGGTTTGTTGGGCAATAGCGCGCAGGCGCTGTACGGAATCCATCACGTCGTGCGGCTGGGCTAAAAATGCATCGCCAAGGTTTTCTACCCACGGCGGGTTTTCGCCCATCATTGCCAGCAGGGCGGGAAAAGCGACGAGGGATTTGACGCTCGGATCCCACGGCTGGTTGGCAACGGCCTGCACGGCCGCGTCGCCTTTCATCGACGGGTTATCCTGCGACCACTGCACCGCTTGCATGACGTTGTCCGGATAGGTGGAGGCCATCAGTACCTGCGAGAGTAAACTGTCCGGGTAGAGCGCGATTGGCGCGACCCATTGGTCGATTTGCGCCTGGGTATAGGTGGCGGCGACAGGTTGCGCTGGCGCAGTCGCTGGTGCTGTCGTTGGCACAGGCTGCGCCGTCACCGGCGCTTCAGCGATAGTCTCTGGGGTACGGCTTTTAACATATAGCGTTCCCGCCGCCGCGAGTAAGCCGGCGCTGCAGAGCAGGGCGATAATATGGGGTTTGAACGGTAGTGACATGGAAGCTCCTGACACAGAAATGTTACCCATCTCGCTCAAGTATCGGCGAAAACGGTACGTTACGGGAGTATATGAAGACGATATTGTTTTTTTTGATTTTTGTTGGGATCCTGACATTAAATCTGTAACAGAAATAAATTTATCTACCAGCATTTGAACAGAAAGCCTGCAATATCCTGCCCTTAACGATTCAGCTAAATTTTAATGTTGCTTTTTTGTAAACAGATTAACACCCTTCAAAAATCCTGCTATGCTGCCCTCGCGGTATCGGGCATTTACCCTACAAACTGCTGTCTCACAGGAGCGTGAAGAAAATCGCCTACCGCATTTTACAATGAGAGCGAGGAGAACCGTCGTGCTAGAAGAATACCGTAAGCACGTAGCTGAGCGTGCCGCCATGGGGATTGTTGCCAAACCCTTAGACGCAACCCAAATGGCCGCGCTGGTAGAACTGCTGAAAAACCCGCCAGCGGGTGAAGATGAATTCCTGTTAGATCTGCTTACCAACCGTGTACCGCCGGGCGTCGATGAAGCCGCCTATGTTAAAGCCGGATTCCTTGCCGCTATCGCTAAAGGCGAAGCGACCTCCCCACTGGTTACCCCTGAAAAAGCCGTTGAACTGCTGGGCACCATGCAGGGCGGTTACAATATTCATCCCCTGATTGAAGCGCTGGAAGATGCCAAACTGGCGCCGATTGCGGCGAAAGCGCTGTCCCATACCCTGCTGATGTTCGATAACTTCTATGACGTAGAAGAGAAAGCCAAAGCGGGTAATGAATACGCTAAACAGGTTATGCAATCCTGGGCTGACGCCGAGTGGTTCCTGAACCGTCCGCAACTGGCGGAAAAAATTACCGTTACCGTCTTCAAAGTTACCGGCGAAACCAATACCGATGACTTGTCTCCGGCGCCTGATGCCTGGTCCCGTCCGGATATCCCACTGCACGCTCTGGCGATGCTGAAAAACGCTCGTGAAGGTATTGAGCCGGATCAGCCGGGCGCAGTCGGTCCGATTAAACAAATTGAAGCGCTGCAGCAGAAAGGCTTCCCGCTGGCCTACGTTGGCGACGTTGTCGGTACCGGTTCTTCGCGTAAATCCGCCACCAACTCGGTGCTGTGGTTCATGGGCGACGATATCCCGAACGTACCGAACAAGCGCGGCGGCGGCCTGTGCCTGGGCGGCAAAATTGCGCCTATCTTCTTCAATACAATGGAAGATGCGGGCGCTCTGCCTATTGAAGTGGACGTGAGCAACCTGAACATGGGCGACGTCATTGACGTTTACCCGTTCAAAGGCGAAGTGCGTAACCACGAAACCAACGAGCTGTTGGCAAGCTTCGAACTGAAAACCGATGTACTGATCGACGAAGTGCGCGCCGGTGGCCGTATTCCGCTGATCATTGGTCGCGGACTGACGACCAAAGCGCGCGAAGCGCTGGGTCTGCCGCACAGCGACGTCTTCCGTCATGCGAAAGATGTGGCGGAAAGCAACCGCGGCTTCTCTCTGGCGCAGAAAATGGTTGGCCGCGCCTGCGGCGTTGCCGGTATTCGTCCGGGCGCTTATTGCGAGCCGAAAATGACCTCCGTCGGTTCTCAGGACACCACCGGTCCAATGACCCGCGATGAGCTGAAAGACCTGGCGTGCCTGGGCTTCTCCGCTGACCTGGTGATGCAGTCCTTCTGTCACACTGCAGCCTATCCGAAGCCGGTTGACGTCACCACGCACCACACTCTGCCGGACTTCATCATGAACCGCGGCGGTGTTTCACTGCGTCCGGGCGATGGCGTTATCCACTCCTGGCTGAACCGTATGCTGCTGCCTGATACCGTAGGTACCGGCGGCGACTCCCATACCCGTTTCCCGATTGGTATCTCCTTCCCGGCGGGCTCAGGTCTGGTGGCCTTCGCCGCCGCGACCGGCGTGATGCCGCTGGATATGCCGGAATCAGTACTGGTGCGCTTCAAAGGTAAAATGCAGCCGGGCATTACCCTGCGCGACCTGGTTCACGCCATCCCGCTGTATGCTATCAAGCAGGGCCTGCTGACCGTTGAGAAGAAAGGGAAGAAAAATATCTTCTCTGGCCGCATCCTTGAAATCGAAGGTCTGCCGGATCTGAAAGTCGAGCAGGCATTTGAACTGACCGATGCTTCTGCCGAGCGTTCTGCTGCTGGTTGTACCATTAAGCTGAACAAAGAGCCGATCGTCGAGTATTTGAACTCCAACATCGTCCTGCTGAAGTGGATGATCGCGGAAGGTTACGGCGATCGTCGTACGCTGGAGCGCCGTATCCAGGGCATGGAAAAATGGCTGGCGGATCCGCAGCTGCTGGAAGCCGACGCTGATGCGGAATACGCGGCAGTGATCGACATCGATCTGGCGGATATCAAAGAGCCAATCCTGTGCGCACCGAACGATCCGGACGATGCGCGTCTGCTGTCAGACGTGCAGGGCGAGAAGATCGACGAAGTGTTTATCGGTTCCTGCATGACCAACATTGGCCACTTCCGTGCTGCCGGTAAACTGCTGGACAGCCACAAAGGCCAACTGCCGACTCGCCTGTGGGTGGCGCCGCCAACCCGTATGGATGCCGCGCAGTTGACAGAAGAAGGCTACTACAGCGTGTTTGGTAAGAGCGGCGCGCGTATCGAAATCCCTGGCTGTTCCCTGTGTATGGGCAACCAGGCGCGCGTGGCTGACGGCGCGACGGTCGTGTCGACCTCTACCCGTAACTTCCCGAACCGTTTAGGTACCGGCGCCAACGTCTATCTGGCCTCTGCCGAACTGGCGGCGGTCGCTTCTCTGCTGGGCAAACTGCCGACGCCGGAAGAGTATCAGACCTTCGTCGCTCAGGTTGATAAGACGGCGGAAGATACCTATCGCTACCTGAACTTTAACCAGCTGGATCAGTACACTGAAAAAGCTGACGGCGTGATCTTCCAGACCGCCGTGTAATCCGTTCGGTCAGCCCGGCTGACCGTTTGGCTACAAACTCTCCAATGCCCGCTGAACATTGCATCAGCGGGCATTTTTATTTTTAAACCTCCCACCCGTTGCGCTTTTTTTCTTCCTGTCTGCTGCGATAATTAGGTTATGGGTACAGTGCAGCGGTGACGCATTGCCCTTGCAGAGGAAAAGATTATGGATTACGAATTTCTGCGCGATATTACCGGTGTGGTAAAGGTGCGAATGTCGATGGACCACGAGGCGATTGGGCACTGGTTCAACGAAGAGGTGAAAGATAACCTGGCCTTTCTGGATGAAGTGGAACAGGCAGCGCGCACCGTGAAAGGCAGTGAACGTTCCTGGCAACGGGCCGGCCATGAATATACGTTGTGGCTGGATGGCGAAGAAGTGATGATCCGCGCCAACCAACTGGAATTTTCCGGCGATGAAATGGAAGAGGGGATGAATTACTACGACGAAGAGAGCCTCTCTCTTTGCGGTGTGGAGGATTTCCTGCAGGTGGTTGCCGCATACCGTGAATTTATGCAGCAGCGTTAATGATTCGTTCGGTGCCGGGCGGTGCGGAACCCCGTAGGCCCGGCAAGCAAAAGCGCCGCCGGGCATTTCAGGCATTACACCGCAGGGATATTGCGGGCGTAATAAATTTCCCGCATCTCTTTCCACAGCAGGTCGGTAATCACCTTGCGCTCTTGTTCGCTTAACTCTTCCGGTTTGGTGTGGAACATGTAGTGTTTCAGATCGAACTCTTTCAGCATCATTTTGGTATGGAACATATTTTCCTGATAGACGTTCACGTCCACCATGTCATAGAGCGACTTCATATCTTCTGACATGAAGTTCTGAATAGAGTTGATTTCATGATCGATAAAATGCTTCATGCCGTTGATATCACGGGTGAAACCACGCACGCGATAATCAATGGTTACGATATCGGATTCCAGCTGGTGAATCAGGTAGTTCAACGCCTTCAGCGGTGAAATCACTCCACAGGTGGAGACTTCAATATCGGCGCGGAAGGTGCACAGACCGCCTTCCGGATGGCTTTCCGGATAGGTATGCACGCAGATGTGGCTTTTATCGAGATGTGCGACCACGGTCTCAGGCAGCGGGCCCGGATGCTCGCTCTGATCGATAAGCTGCGGATCGATAGGCTCTTCGCTAACCAAAATGGTGACGCTTGCGCCCTGCGGTTCATAATCCTGGCGTGCGATGTTGAGTATGTTGGCGCCAATGATTGAACAGGTCTCGGAGAGGATTTCCGTCAGGCGGTTGGCATTATAGAGTTCATCGATATAGGCGATATAGCCATCGCGCTCTTCGGCGGTTTTAGCGTAGCAGATATCGTAAATACAAAAACTCAGGCTTTTAGTCAGGTTGTTGAAGCCGTGCAGCTTAAGCTTTTTCAATTTGGTTCACCTCCTCGTTTCAGGTTAGCTGGCGGTCAGCGCATCCAGCAGGTATTGCGGTAGCGCGAAAGCCGCGGTATGAATTGCCGGATTGTAATAACGGCATTGCAGCCCGGCGCTATGGAAGCGGGCCTGAATAATTTCCGTCGACAAATGACGCAGGGCTTCATTATCGGTCGCCCAGGCAAAGGTCATGATACCGCCATAGTAGGTCGGGATCGCCGCCTGGTAGAAGCTGACATCGGTGAAATAGTGGCTGAGTTTGCGATGGCTGCCTACCGCTTCATCCTGCTGCAGGAAGCTTACGCCGTTCTGGGCAACGAAAATTCCGCCGGGGTTCAGGCAACGTTTACAGCCAGCATAAAACGCCGAGGTAAACAGGCTCTCACCGGGGCCGATCGGGTCAGTACAGTCGGAGATAATGACATCAAAAGTTTGTGACGTTTGGTTGACGAAGTTCACGCCGTCATCAATCACCAGCGTAAAGCGCGGGTCGTCATAGGCGCCGGCGTTATGGTTTGGAAGGTACTGACGGCAGAACGATACCACTCCGGCGTCGATTTCCACCATGGTAATGGTTTCGATATGTTGGTGGCGGGAGACTTCACGCAGCATCGCGCCATCGCCGCCGCCGATGATCAGCACGTGCTTTGCGTGACCATGGGCCAGCAGCGGAACGTGGGTCATCATTTCATGGTAAATAAACTCATCGCGCTCGGTGGTTTGCACCACGCCATCAAGCGCCATCACGCGGCCAAATGCCGCATTTTCGAAGATGATTAAATCCTGATGATCGGTCTTCTCATGGTACAGCACGTTATCAACGGTAAAATATTGACCAAAATGGTCGTGCAGCGTCTCATGCCACTGATTACTCTCGGCCATGGCTTACTCCTCCTTTGTTAACTTCTGTGGTGCCCACAAAGCGGGCACCCCATCATAGCCAACTATAGATAGAGATTGATATGGCGAATAGTGAACCTTCTACTGTTTGGCTGAACTCTCGCTAGCGTGAGGTTTTCGGCGCAGGTGTTTTGGGTTGTTGATCGCTATTGGGCCTGACGTCAACAATTCGGACGGTATACACCATCGTCGCGCCCGGCGGAATTTTTCCAGGGATCCCTTTGCTGCCGTAGGCGCGCTCCGATGGAACCACGATAGTGATGGCGCCATGGTTATTCAGGCGTTTAAGCGGTTCACGGAAGGTCACGGGATACTGACTTAGCGCCTGTGACCAGACCTTATCTTCGGCTTCCATATCGTTTATCACGGTACCGTCGATCAAGCTTTCTTTGATAACGACGGTGACGATATCGTTTTCACCGACCTTACCTTTGCCGGGGTAATCTATGCGGCTATAGATCCCGCCTTTGAGTAGAACGCCTTTCTGCGCGGCAAATTGCTGCTGATACTTTTTACCTTCGCGGAGGGTTTGCTGCTCAATTTTATCAATGTTTTTGTATAACTGCTGCGACACGTCGAAAAGCGCCTTATTGCGCGCTTGTTCATCCAGCGCCAGCTTACCGGCAAAAACATCGTTAATGCCCTTAATAACGGTCTCCTGTTGCAGATTTAACCCTTTCGCTGCCTGGCTGGACAGCGTTTTAAGCGCATCTTGCCCTATTGATACACCGACGGAGTATGCCTGCTGCTGTGGGGCATTACTGAGGTTTAGCGCGGGTGATTTGGTTGGCGCGGTGGTGGTTTTTACTGCGGCGAGTTCGGCGCTCAGTTTCTGTTTCTCCGCCATTGCCGCAGCCAGCTTGTCGCTCAGGGCCTGCTTGTCTGTCTCCAGCGCGTTGAGCTTTACCGTTTGCGTCTGCAGAGAGGCGGCAGAGCGTTTGAGATTATCTGCGCCCTCGGCTTTTTCCTGCTGGAAGGTGCGGGCTTGCTGGACAAGCCGCTTGTTTTCCGTGTCCAGCGCGGTTATCCGGCCCTGAAGCTGTGCGATGGTTTTATTCAACGCTGAATTATCTACCGGCGCTGGCGTGACGGCGGGAGGTTGTGATTTTAGCTGTGCCTGCAGCTGGCGGATGGTCTTATCTTTGTCGGCGATGAGACTTTTTTGCGCGGCCAGTTTTTTTTGCAGTGCTGCCGTATTGTTGTCGCGGGCCCTGGCGGGTTTACTGACCTCCGATGCCGGAGGTATCTCTTTCTTCTCTTTGTTCTCTTTTTTCTCCTGCTGCTGGACATAGTTGAGAAACGCAGGCGCGCCGTCATCCGCTTGCGCATGACCAATAAAAAAGGACGCCAGCAAAATGAAGGCCAGCGTCAATATATTAAGGCGAATTATCATAGCGCCTGTCACTTCACCGCATTATCGCCGCGCATGACCAGACTATCGATCAGCGACTTTTCAATATCGGCGCAAAGCTTAATGGATTTAAATTGATACATGGAATCGATGCCCTGACGGGTGGGATCGGCGACTTTCGTTCGCACTGAATTATATTGCGACGCCGCACCTATCAGGGCGGTGAATTCACTACCCAGTCTTGAGGCTTCTTTCGGATTAACTTCTTTTAACGAATCCAACGCCTGGCGGCAGGCATTAAGCCGCTCCTGCTCAGCGGCCAGTCGCAGCTTTTCATTCTGTTGCGCATCGGTGGCGATGACGATTGGCGGCGTTATGGGAACGTTAGCCTGACGATGTGCCTGGCAACCCGCTAACATGATAATAGCGAAGGGAAATAAGCGAAAAATAGGTGAGATATTCAAAATGTCATTCCATGGCAATAAGAGAGGTTGCCAGCGATTTTAATTGTCCTGTTGGTCTTTGCAATAAATGAGGAGTTGAATTATTTACTCTCGAATGTGATTTTTACGGATAAATTAAACTTTTGGTTAATTAATAAAAATAAAGAAAAATAGGGGCGTGAAATAAAAAATATCGGTTAATGAATTCATATTTCGTCAATGCTGGTGGAGAGGGGGAGGCGTGAATACACAGATGCAGCCGCATCGCCGCGGCTGCAGATAGGCTTACTTCACATAGGCCAGCAGGCTGAGGGAGTCTCGGGCCAGAGCTTTGCATTTTTTGGCTGTTGGGATTTTGATACCGCTGAGATCGCGATAGCTATCCTCACCTAATGCTTTCATATTAAAGCTGTCGTAGTTGCTGAGGTCCCATTGGTTTTGCTGGGCAAAAAAGACCAACGCGCGGCGAATTTGCGTATTTGGCAAATTTTGATAGCCGCAATCGTTTTTCAGGAATACAAATACCGCCGTTAAATCAGCCATATCTTCCGCTTCGGATTCACTTAATGCATAGCTATTGGCGGAGAGGGCGAGCAGGCTGCCAAACAGCATTGTTCTGAAAAACGTCTTCATTTTTTCTACCATTGAAACACGGACAATCAAAGTTAGCATACTTCTTTACACCACGCAGAGCTTTATTCACAAGCTTCTGCTTGACCTTCCCGTTGCGGGAGGGTTTAAGCTTAAATATTCACCAGCAGAATAAAAGGATGTGAAAATGCAACGTCGTGAGTTTATCAAATTAAGCGCCGCGCTTGGCGCGGTCAGCGCCTTACCGCTCTGGAGCCGTTCGGTATTCGCTGCTGGCCGTCCGGCTTTGCCGGTCCCGGATTTATTGACCGCCGACGCGCGCAATCGCATTACGCTGACGATTCAAGCCGGAAAGACGCAGTTTGGCCCGCATCTTGCGACGACCTGGGGTTATAACGGCAGCCTCCTTGGGCCCGCGTTGAAGCTGAAGCAAGGTGAAGCGGTGACGGTAGATATTCATAACCGCCTGGCGGAGGAGACCACGGTCCACTGGCACGGACTAGAAGTGCCTGGCGAAGTCGATGGCGGCCCGCAGGGCGTCATCGCCGCAGGAGCCTCAAGGACGGTGAGTTTTACGCCGACGCAGCGAGCGGCGACCTGCTGGTTCCATCCTCATCAGCATGGTAAAACCGGCCGTCAGGTCGCGATGGGGCTGGCGGGTTTGGTGCTGATTGAAGATGTCGAGAGCGGGCAATTACTGCTGCCGAAGCAGTGGGGAATTGATGATGTTCCGGTGATCGTGCAGGACAAAAGATTCAATGCCAATGGAGAAATAGATTACCAGCTCGATATCATGAGCGCCGCCGTTGGCTGGTTTGGCGATACCCTGTTGACTAACGGCGCGCTGTATCCCGAACACGCTCCGCCGCGCGGTTGGCTGCGCCTGCGTCTGCTTAATGGTTGTAATGCCCGCTCGCTGAATTTCGCTACCAGCGATCGCCGCCCAATGTATGTAGTAGCAAGCGACGGCGGCCTGTTGGCGGAACCGGTCAAAGTGAGCGAACTGCCGGTACTGATGGGCGAGCGCTTTGAGGTATTGATTGATACCCGCGACGGAAAGGCATTTGATCTCCTGACGCTGCCGGTGAGCCAGATGGGGATGGCGATTGCGCCATTTGATAAGCCACAGCCGGTGCTTCGTATACAGCCGCTATTGATCCCGGCATCCGGTAAGCTACCCGATACTTTGGCGGCGATACCCGCGCTGCCGTCACTGGAGGGGCTGACGCAGCGCACGCTACAGCTGTCGATGGATCCGATGCTCGATATGATGGGAATGCAGGCACTGATGAAGAAATATGGCGACCAGGCGATGTCCGGTATGAACCATGGGATGATGATGGATCATGGCGACATGGGCAATATGAATCACGGTCAGATGAAGAATATGAACCATGGCGGCGGAATGGGACATGGCGCTTCATCTGATAAGGGCTTCGATTTCCATAACGCCAACCGTATCAACGGTAAAGCCTTTGATATGAATGTGCCGATGTTCGCCGCGGCCAGGGGGCAGTACGAGCGCTGGCTGATCTCCGGCAAGGGCGACATGATGCTGCATCCTTTCCATATTCATGGCACGCAATTCCGCATTCTGAGTGAAAATGGCCAGGCGCCAGCGGCGCATCGTCGCGGCTGGAAGGATACGGTAAGAGTGGAGGGCGGGGTGAGTGAAGTGCTGGTGAAGTTCGATCATCAGGCGCCCAGGGAGTTTGCCTATATGGCGCACTGTCATCTACTGGAGCATGAAGACACCGGGATGATGTTGGGGTTCACCGTTTAGGACTGTGCGGCCTGCCGCCCTCTCCCATAGGGGAGGGGGCAAACAAAAAAACGGCAACTTTCGTTGCCGTTTTGCGTTTTATTTCGCGTCATCCGGTAACGCATAGGCAACGATGTAGTCGCCCATTTTAGTACCGAACGAGCCATGACCGCCGGCAGAGATGACAACGTACTGCTTGCCATTCACTTCATAGGTCATCGGCGTCGCCTGGCCACCTGCAGGCAGACGCGCCTGCCACAGTTTTTCACCATTACTCATGTTGTAAGCGCGCAGGTAGTTATCGGCGGTGGCGGCGATAAACAGCACGTTACCGGCGGTTGAGATCGGTCCGCCCAGCATCGGCATACCCATATTGAACGGCAGCGGGACAGGCAGCGGGAACGGCAGACTATCCTGCGGCGTACCGATGCGTTTTTTCCACACCACTTCGTTGGTCTTCAGATCCAGCGCCGAGATATAACCCCATGCCGGTTGTTTACACGGCAGGCCAAACGGCGACAGGAACGGGTTCAGCGTAACGCCGAACGGCACGCCATACTGCGGCTGAACGCCAGACTCGGTACCGGAGCCTTTCGCGTCTTTTGGCGGTTCCATCGGGTTGCCCGGGCCGCGTGGGATCAGTTTAGAGACGAACGGCAGCGCCATCGGGTTGGCGATAGCCACCTGACGGTTAGGATCGACGGAGATGCCGCCCCACTCAAACATCCCCAGGTTACCCGGGAATACCAGCGTGCCCTGTTCGGACGGCGGCGTGAAGATACCTTCATAGCGCATCTGATGGAAGATAACGCGGCACACCAGCTGGTCAAACATGGTGGCGCCCCACATCTCTGCGCCGGTCAGGTCTTTCTTCGGACGGAAGCTCAGCTCGGAGAACGGCTGGGTTTTAGCAACGTAATCGCCTTTCGCCGCACCCTGCGGAACCGGTTTTTCCGGCGCCGGGACCACCAGTTCGCCATTACGACGATCCAGCACGAAGATGTTGCCGGTTTTGGCCGGAGCGTAAATCACCGGTACGCTTTTACCGTTCACATCAATGTCGGCCAATGTCGGCTGCGACGGCATATCCATATCCCACAGATCGTGGTGTACGGTTTGGTAGCTCCACGCCAGTTTACCGGTGGTTGCGTTCAGCGCCACGATAGAGCTGGCGTAACGTTCCTGTTCCGGTGTGCGGTTGCCGCCCCAGATATCCGGCGTGGTAACGCCCATCGGCAGATAGACTAAATCCAGCTTCGCGTCATAGGCGGCAGGCGCCCAGGAGTTAGGTGAATTGAGTGTGAAGTGATGCTCATCGCTCGGGATCGCATTAGGGTCTTTCGCACCCGGGTCGAAGGCCCACAGCAGTTTACCGGTATTCACATCAAAGCCGCGGATCACGCCTGATGGCTCGCGGGTGGAGAAGTTATCGGTTACCGCGCCGGCAATGACGATAGTCTTGTCGGTGATAATCGGCGGCGACGTCGGTTCATACATGCCCGGCGTGGTCACCGGCATGTTGGTCTGCAGGTTGAGAATGCCTTTATTAGCAAAGGTTTCGCACAGCTTACCGTTGTCGGCGTTCACCGCGAACAGACGGCCATCGTTGACCGGCAGAATAATACGGCGCGGGCAATCGGCGACGACGTCGGCAGGGGCGTTATCCGCTTTCGCTTCATGATAGGAGACGCCACGGCAGGTCACGTGCTGGAACGACGGATCGGCGTTCAGCTGCGGGTCAAAATGCCACTTCTCTTTACCGGTGGCTGCGTCAAGCGCGAACAGACGCTGGTGCGCGGTACACAGATACAGCGTGTCGCCAACTTTAATCGGCGTCACTTCGTTAGTGATTTCACCCGGATCGTTCGGCTGCTTCAGGTCGCCGGTGCGGAATACCCAGGCTTCCTTCAGGTTCTTCACGTTGTCGGCGTTAATCTGTTTCAGCGGCGAATAACGCTGGCCTTCCTGGTTACGGCCATAGGCCGGCCAGTCGCTATCGGCGACGGTAGAAATCGGCGCGGCAGGCGTCGCGTCAGCGCTCAGCGTACCGTTCACCTCCTGCGGGTCGTTGAAACCGGCCCAGGTCAGGATCCCGCCGCTAATCAACAGGGCGATAACCAGACCGCCCACGGCGCCAGCGGAGGGTACCGGCAGGCGACGCCAGACAAATGGCAGAATCAGCCAAATGCCGAAGAAGACCAGGATGTCGCTGCGCGGCGTCAGCGCCCAGAAGTCGAAGCCGACTTCCCATACCCCCCAAATCATGGTTGCCAGCAACAGGGCGGCATACAGCCACAGCGCTGCGCGCTTGCCGCGGAACAGCATGACGGTGACGGCCAGCATCACCAGGCCTGCGATAGGGTAGTACCAGGAACCGCCGATAGCGGCCAGCCATACCCCACCGATTAACAGATACAGGCCACAGAAGGCGGCAAACAGCGCCGTCAGCGTGACAAGTAACCGTGATTGTTGAGATTTTGTTTCTGCCATAGAAAGACACTCTTCAGTTGTTAATTTTTTAACTGCAATTAATTATAGGATTTAACAACTGTGATCGGAATCACAAATATGGCTTTATTATTCACTGCACCGAAGATTTCGTTTTGCTGGTATACTGTATCGCTTGCCGGTCAACGTCGGTGTGAAAGCAGCGGCTTTGAAGATTTATCCTAAGAATCAAATGGTTAGTTTAATGAAACATACTGTAGAAGTGATGATCCCGGAAGCCGAGATCAAAGCGCGTATCGCCGAACTGGGTCGTCAAATTAATGAACGCTACAAAGACAGCGGCAGCGAAATGGTGCTGGTGGGTCTGTTGCGCGGTTCATTTATGTTTATGGCTGACCTGTGCCGTGAGGTTCAGGTGCCGCATGAAGTCGACTTTATGACCGCCTCCAGCTATGGCAGCGGCATGTCCACCACCCGCGATGTCAAAATCCTTAAAGACCTGGATGAAGATATTCGCGGTAAAGACGTATTGATCGTCGAAGACATCATCGATTCCGGCAACACCCTGTCTAAAGTGCGCGAAATCCTCAGCCTGCGCGAGCCGAAATCACTGGCTATCTGTACGCTGCTGGATAAACCAAGCCGTCGTGAAGTGAACGTCCCGGTGGAGTTTGTCGGTTTTGCCATTCCGGATGAGTTCGTGGTGGGCTACGGTATCGACTACGCTCAGCGCTATCGTCATCTGCCGTATGTCGGCAAAGTGATCCTGCTGGACGAGTAATTATTGTTGCGGTCCCGGATAGGGCGAGCGCCTTATCCGGGGCGGTGAGGGCGGCGGCTATTTATGGTTGGCGTGCTTGCTCTTGAGATTGGAAATCCCGTGGCGATAGCGCTGCTCGAGGGTTTCCCGGCTGACGGCGGTGACATCAAGATCGCGCAGTAGTCCGTCGTGAATACCATAAGCCCAACCGTGGATCGTCACTTTTTGTCCACGTTTCCACGCCGACTGCATGATCGTCGAGTGTCCCAGGTTGTATACCTGCTCCATCACGTTCAGTTCGCAAAGTGTATCCAGACGCCGCTCTTCCGGCATCTCACCGAGCAGCGAACTGTGTTTAAACCAGATATCGCGAATGTGTAGCAGCCAGTTATCAATAAGCCCCAATTCCGGGTTTTCGACCGCCGCCTGTACACCGCCGCAGCCGTAGTGGCCGCAGATAATAATGTGTTCGACTTCCAGCACGTCAACGGCGTATTGCACCACCGACAGACAGTTCAGGTCGGTGTGGATCACCAGATTGGCAACGTTACGGTGCACGAACAACTCACCGGGTTCCAGGCCGGTTAAGCGCTCTGCGGGGACGCGGCTATCGGAACAGCCAATCCACAGAAAACGCGGTTTCTGCGCCTGCGACAATTTCGCAAAGAAGCCGGGGTCCTCTTCCACCAGCATTTTTGACCATAGTGCATTATTGCTGATGAGTGTATCTATATCATTCATGGACGTTTACGGCCTGTAACCAAGTAAGTGCGTTGCGCTAATATAGGGTAAGCTCACCTTTTTGAAAACATTACATCACGTGTGATGACACGAGAAGAGATATTTAATGACCATTGCTCTGGAATTAAAACAGCTCAAGAAAACCTATCCCGGCGGGGTTCAGGCGCTGAAAGGCATTGACCTGCAGGTTGAAGCCGGCGACTTTTATGCGCTGCTGGGCCCGAACGGCGCGGGGAAATCCACGACTATCGGCATCATTAGTTCGCTGGTTAATAAAACCTCCGGCCAGGTTAACGTATTTGGTTACGACCTGGAAAAAGATGTGGTGAACGCCAAACGCCAGCTCGGGCTGGTGCCGCAGGAGTTCAACTTCAACCCGTTCGAAACCGTACAGCAGATCGTGGTTAACCAGGCGGGTTACTATGGCGTTGAGCGTAAAGAAGCGATCTTGCGTAGCGAAAAGTATCTGAAACAGCTCGATCTGTGGGAAAAGCGCAATGAACGCGCGCGTATGCTCTCCGGTGGGATGAAGCGCCGCCTGATGATTGCCCGCGCGCTGATGCATGAGCCGAAGCTGCTCATTCTTGATGAACCCACCGCCGGGGTTGATATCGAACTACGTCGCTCGATGTGGGGGTTCCTCAAAGATCTCAACGATAAAGGCACCACCATTATCCTCACGACCCACTATCTGGAAGAAGCGGAAATGCTGTGCCGCAATATCGGCATTATCCAGAGCGGCGAGCTGGTGGAAAACACCTCAATGAAGGCGCTGCTGGCAAAGCTGAAATCGGAAACCTTTATCCTCGATCTGGCGCCGAAAAGCCCGCTGCCGACCCTCGATGGATATCAATACCGGCTGGTTGATACCTCGACGCTGGAAGTTGAAGTCCTGCGCGAGCAGGGGATTAACAGCGTTTTCGCCCAGCTAAGCGCCCAGGGCGTGCAGGTATTAAGTATGCGTAACAAGGCCAACCGTCTGGAAGAGCTGTTTGTCACGCTGGTGCACGACAAAAAAGGAGAATCAGCATGATGCAGCTTTACTGGGTCGCGCTGAAAAGCATCTGGACCAAAGAGATCCACCGGTTTATGCGTATCTGGGTTCAGACGCTGGTGCCGCCGGTGATCACCATGACCCTCTATTTCGTCATCTTTGGCAATTTGATCGGCTCACGGATCGGCGAGATGCACGGTTTTACCTACATGCAGTTTATCGTGCCGGGGCTGATTATGATGGCGGTGATCACCAACGCCTACGCCAACGTCGCCTCGTCGTTCTTCAGCGCCAAGTTTCAGCGCAACATTGAGGAACTGCTGGTGGCGCCGGTGCCAACCCACGTGGTGATCGCCGGTTACGTCGGCGGCGGGGTGGCGCGCGGGCTGTGCGTCGGGATTCTGGTTACGGCTATCTCGCTGTTCTTCGTCCCGTTCCAGGTTCATTCCTGGCTGTTCGTCGCCCTGACGCTGATTTTGACGGCAATCCTGTTCTCGCTGGCGGGCCTGCTCAATGCGGTATTTGCGAAAACCTTCGACGACATCAGCCTGATCCCGACTTTCGTGCTGACGCCGCTGACCTATCTTGGCGGGGTGTTCTATTCGCTGACGCTGTTGCCGCCGTTCTGGCAGGCGCTGTCGCATTTGAACCCGATCGTCTACATGATTAGCGGCTTCCGTTTTGGCTTCCTCGGCATTCATGACGTCCCGCTGGCGACCACCTTTGGCGTGCTGGTGGTGTTTATCGTGGCCTTCTATATTCTGTGCTGGTATCTGATCCAGCGCGGGCGCGGCCTGCGTAGCTAATCCTCTCTGTTAGCGCCCCCGCTAATTTCACTGTGGCGGGGCGCTAAGCGGTAATTTTTGATACCCATCACCCCATCTCAACGCTTGCCCTGCTAAATTGTTTGCCTGCTAAGGAGGTAGGCGATGTTAGGTTGGGTAATTACCTGCCATGATGAACTGGCGCAGGAGATGCTGGATCGTCTGGAGAAAAAGTTTGGCCCGCTGGCGCAATGCCGGGCGGTGAATTACTGGCGTAATCTGAGCGTCAATATGCTGAGCCGCATGATGTGCGACGCGCTGCATGCCACCGACTGCGGCGATGGGGTGATTTTTCTCACCGATAAAACCGGTGCCGCGCCGTATCGCGCCGCCGCGCTGATGAGTCACAAACACACCCACTGTGAAGTGATTTCCGGCATTCGCTATCCATTGCTGGAAGAAATGTATTTACAGCGCTATACCCTCAGCAGTGATGCCTTCCGTAATGCTATCGTTAGCGCCGGAGGCCCCACGGTGAGCAGCCTGTGGCATCAGCAGCAAAAAAATCCGCCTTTTCGTCTCCTGCATGATACGTTCGGAAATTAGGCATTAGCATTGATGCCGCTTTTGTTACAATGGCGGCATTCAGGTTTACCGGTTCGATGCGCATGTTTGCCCGAGTCATTACATTGTTCCTTTTTCTGGCATCAGCCAGCGTTTCCGCCAGCCTGCTCAGCCAGCAGGGCGTTCCCGCACGCTATATGCAAGTCACGGAAGATGCCGATATCTGGGCGCAGGTCGGCAACCATGTGGTGAGCGTCGGCAACGTTCGCGCCGGGCAGATCCTTGCCGTGGTGCCGACCACGGCAGACTATTATGAATTCAATTTCGGCTTCGGTACCGGCTTTATTGATAAAGGACATCTGGGGGCGGTGCAAGGCGCAAAACGGGTTGAGGATAGCCTGGGCGATTTACGCCAGCCATTGAGCAACCAGAACCTGCTGACCTGGAAAGATACGCCGGTATACGATGCGCCATCAGTGGGTAGCCCGCCGTTTGGTACATTAGCGAATAACCTGCGCTATCCCATTATCAGCAAGCTGAAAGATCGCCTTAATCAGACCTGGTATCAGATTCGTATCGGCAACCGGCTGGCGTGGGTGAGTAGTCTGGATGCGCAGGAGGATAACGGCATTCCGCTACTGACTTATCACCATATTCTGCGTGATGAAGAAAATAGCCGTTTTCGCCATACCTCCACCACCACTTCGGTGCGCGCTTTCAGTAACCAGATGACCTGGCTGCGAGACCAGGGTTATACCACCCTAACGATGTATCAACTGGAAGGGTATCTGCGTAACAAAATCAATCTGCCAGCGCGCTCGGTGGTGATTACCTTTGATGACGGCCTCAAGTCGGTGAATCGCTACGCTTATCCGATCCTCAAGCAGTACGGCTTCCACGCGACGGCGTTTATTATCTCATCGCGGATCAAACGTCATCCGCAAAAGTGGGATCCGAAATCGCTGCAGTTTATGAGTATCTCTGAGCTCAGGCAGATTCAGGACGTGTTTGATGTGCAGTCGCATACCCATTTTCTGCACCGGGTCGATGCCGCCCGTCACCCGATATTGCTCAGCCGGAATTATCACAACATTCTCTTTGATTTCGAGCGTTCCCGGCGGGCGCTGAGTCAGTTTAATCCGCACGTGCTGTATCTTTCGTATCCGTTCGGCGGCTATAACGCCACGGCGGTCAAGGCGGCGAACGATGCCGGTTTTCATCTGGCGGTAACGACGGTGAGAGGGAAGGTGAAACCGGGGGATAATCCGTTCCTGCTGAAGCGGTTGTATATCTTACGTACCGATTCGCTGGAGACGATGTCGCGGCTTATCAGTAATCAGCCGCAAGGATAAACCGGCGCTGCGGCTGAGCGCAGCGCCGTAAGAATCAGGCAACCTGCACCGGAATGGCTTTCGCCTGGCGCTTCATTTCGTTATCGCCTTCGAAATAGGCGACTTTCGGCTGCCAGGTGCGGGCTTCTTCGTCAGACATGGTCACGAAGCTGGCGATAATGAGGATATCGCCCACGCTTGCGCAGTGCGCCGCAGCGCCGTTGACGGAGATAATCTTCGAACCACGCTCGGCGGCGATCGCATAAGTTGAGAAACGGTTACCGTTGGTCACGTTCCACAGATGAATGGCTTCATTTTCCAGAATACCGGCCGCTTCGAGGAAATCCTGGTCAATGGCGCAGGAACCTTCGTAATGCAGGTCAGCCTGCGTGACTTTAACGCGATGGAGCTTGCCCTGCAGCATATTACGCATCATAACTTCTACCTTCCAACCTTTATGTAGCAAAGCGGACACGGCATCCGCTTTGAGAAAATAACCCGATTTTTCGTTCCAGGCTACTGGCCCAGCTCGACGATTTTGTTATCAATCAGGCGCGCCTGGCCCAGCCATGCTGCCATCAGGATCACCGCGCGTTTGCTGGCTTCCGTCAGCTCCAGCAGAGTGTCGGCATCGCGGATCTGGATATCGTCGGCACGAAAACCTGATTCATTGAGCTCCTGCTCGGCGATGGCAATGATTTCCTCAAGGTTACGCTCGCCTGCGGCAAGTTTGCCCGCTACCGTACTCAGCACTTTGTACAGACCGGGGGCGATTTTACGCTGCTCGGCGGTCAGATAACCGTTACGCGAGCTCAGCGCCAGGCCGTCTTTAGCGCGGATGATCGGCACGCCGACGATCTCAATGTCGTAGCCCATATCGGCGACCATTTTGCGGATCAGCGCCAGCTGCTGGAAATCTTTCTCGCCGAAGCAGGCGACATCCGGCTGCACCAGGTTGAACAGTTTGCTGACAATGGTCGAGACGCCGCGGAAGTGGCCAGGGCGGCTGGCGCCTTCCAGCATGGTCGACAGGCCAGGAACGTCAACGAAAGTCTGTCCTTCAGTACCCTGCGGATAAATTTCCGCCGGCGCCGGAGCAAAGACAAAGTCGACCTTGCGCTTGTTCAGCTTTTCGCAATCCTCCTGCAGGGTGCGCGGATAGCGCGCCAGATCGTCCGGGCGGTCAAATTGCATCGGATTCACGAAGATACTGACCACCACGACATCCGCGCAGGCTTTGGCTTCATCGACCAGCTTCATATGGCCATCGTGCAGGTTGCCCATGGTGGGAACCAGCGCAATGCGCTTGCCTTCCTGGCGTAAACGACGGATATGCTGGCGCAGCAGCGGCAGGGTTTCAATTATCAGCACAACAAGACTCCTTAATGGAAACTATGTTCTTCGCCCGGATAGGCCCCGGATTCGACTTCGGCAATATACTGCCGTACCGCGGCGCGGATGTCGCCCGCTTCTGCGAGGAAATTCTTCGCGAATTTAGGAATGTGACCGCCGGTGATCCCGAAAGCGTCATGCATCACCAGAATTTGCCCGTCGGTCACGTTGCCTGCGCCGATGCCGATAACCGGGATCGTCAGCGCTTCGGTGATGCGTTTTGCCAGCTCTACCGGCACGCACTCCAGCACCAGCAGCTGGGCGCCGGCCGCTTCCAGGGCTAACGCGTCATCAAACAGCGCCTGCGCCGCATCGCCGCGGCCCTGAACTTTATAGCCGCCGAACACGTTGACCGACTGCGGCGTCAGGCCGAGGTGACCGCAAACCGGTACCGCGCGCTCTGCCAGCATCCTGACGGTATCAGCCAGCCAGGCGCCGCCTTCAAGTTTGACCATATTGGCGCCGGCGCGCATCACGACGGCGGCATTTTCGAAGGTTTGCTCCGGCGTGGCGTAGGCCATGAACGGCAGGTCGGCGAGCAGCAGGCTGTTCGGCGCGCCGCGGCGCACAGCACGGGTATGGTAAGCGATATCGTCAACGGTCACCGGCAGCGTGGAGTCGTGGCCCTGTACCGTCATCCCCAGCGAATCGCCCACCAGCAGGACGTTAATGCCTTCATCGGCAAAAAGCTTAGCGAAGCTGTAGTCGTAGGCGGTGATAGTGGCGAAGCGCTTTTTCTCCTGTTTGCATTTCTGCAGCAGGGCAATGGTGGTCGGTTTCATAACGTTTCCTGATGATGAAAGTCATATTAACCGGCATTCTAACAGCAGCATTCAGGGGGGCAATGATTTTGGGCAACCGATTACCACTATCGCCGTAAATGCTAAAAAAGGGAGTAGGGGTTACCAGATGGCAGGCTTTTCGGCGCCCAGATTTTCCAGCGCGGTGCGAAGGGCGAGGCCATCGGGGAAGTGGAGCTGCGGGGCGATTTCAAACAGTGGCCAGAGCATAAAACCGCGATTTTTCATATCGTAGTGCGGCACCGTCAGACGCTCGCTGTTAATGATTGCGTCGCCAAACAGCATGATGTCGAGGTCCAGCGTACGCGGCCCCCAGCGTTCGGCTTTGCGCACCCGCCCCTGCTGCAGTTCGATGCGCTGAGTGTGATCGAGCAGCGCTTCTGGCGCGAGCGAGGTTTCAAGCGCGACGGCGGCATTGAGATAGTCAGGCTGATCCTGTGGCCCCAGCGGTGGCGTACGGTACAGTGAAGATACGCTCACCACGCGGCTGTCCGGAATGTCGGCCAGCGCGCGGATAGCCGCATTCACTTGTTCGAGCGGCGAGGCGAGATTACTGCCAATGGCGATATAGACCAGGGTCATGCGTTACCCTGACGCGGCGCGCGTTTACGCGGGCGGCGATGGCGGCGGCGCGGAGCCGGATCGTCGCCGAGGTCGTTGAGCATATCTTTCTGTTCCGGCGGCGCGGCCACCTGGAACTCGCCCCACCATTTGGCCAGGCGCTGCAGTTCGTGGTTGTTCTCGGCGCCAGCGCGCAGTTCAAGCAGGTCATAGGCGGCGCGGAACTTCGGATGCTCCATGAGTTTCCACGCGCGTTTGCCCTGACGGCGGGACATACGAAGCTGCAACTGCCAGATGTCGCGCACCAGGGTGGTGATGCGTTTAGGGATCGCCAGCGTCCGGCAGGCTTCATCCAGCACGTCATTCATTGCCAGCGCGAAGGCGTCGTAATAGGCCAGCCCGCTCTCCTGCGCGATTTTCTGCGCCATTTCCAGCAGCGGATACCAGAACATGACCGCGAACAGGAATGCCGGGTTAACGCGCATATCGTTATGCAGGCGGTTATCGGTGTTCTTCAGCACCTGAATGATGATGCGTTCCATCGGGCTATCGCCGCGCTCGGTGAAGTAGCGGGTGATCGTCGGGAACAGCGGCTGGAACAGGCTGTATTCGCGCAGCAGTTGGTAGGTTTCATAACCATAACCCGCCTGCAGCAGTTTCAGCACTTCTTCAAACAGACGCGCCGGCGGTACGTCGTGCAGCAGGGTAGCCAGACGTGGGATTGGCTCGGCGCTTTCGGGGCTGATGCGCATATGCAGTTTGGCGGCGAAACGAACCGCGCGCAGCATGCGCACCGGATCCTCACGGTAACGGGTTTCCGGGTCGCCAATCAGGCGTATCACCCCTTCCTGCAGATCGCGCATTCCACCAACGTAGTCGCGTACGGTGAAGTCCGCCACGCTGTAATAAAGGCTATTGATGGTGAAGTCGCGGCGCTGGGCATCCTCTTCGATAGAGCCGAAGATGTTATCGCGCAGCAGCATGCCGTTCTGGCCGCGCTGGGAGGTGACGCGGTCGTTGGTGTGGCCTTCGTGATGGCCGCGGAAGGTGGCGACCTCAATGATTTCCGGCCCGAACATCACGTGCGCCAGGCGGAAGCGACGGCCCACCAGGCGGCAGTTGCGGAACAGTTTACGTACCTGGTCCGGGGTCGCGCTGGTGGTGACGTCAAAATCTTTTGGTTTCTTGCCCAGCAGCAGGTCGCGAACGCCGCCGCCGACCAGGTAAGCTTCGTAGCCCGCCTTGTTCAGTCGATAGAGCACCTTGAGCGCGTTTTCACTGATATCTTTGCGGGAAATTGCATGCTGTTCACGCGGGATCACCGTCATATGCGTTTGTTCGACGGCGGCAGCCTCTGCCTCGCGCTCTTCACGGCTTAGCACCTTGCGGCAAAAATTAGCGACTCGGGTAAAAATGGTGCACCTCGTAGTGTCAGACGAACTTCGGATAAAACATTACTCTATGGGCTTCAGGTTGCATTTAAACGGCAAATTCAGGGGCAACCTGAAGGGCGACGAGCAAAAATAGCGGCTAATCATAGCTCAGCGGGAGCCATTTGAGAATGCTGGATTTTTGCTGGCTGCCAGTTGGCTATCGCTTGTTTGAGTAAATCGTCAATACTCAGGGCTTGCCAATCCTCAACGACATCCTGATTCAAAAATGTTAATGCCCGCACAATTTCCGGGCGCGGATCGCCCTCCGGCAGGGCCGGGGCGTGGTTCTGTTTTGAGAGCTTATTACCTTCGGCATTCAGCGCCAGCGGCAGGTGTACGTAATCTGGTACAGGCCAG
Source organism: Klebsiella sp. JN_Kp122 (assembly GCF_040062085.1). NCBI lineage: Bacteria > Pseudomonadati > Pseudomonadota > Gammaproteobacteria > Enterobacterales > Enterobacteriaceae > Klebsiella > Klebsiella sp. JN_Kp122. The sequence continues at coordinate 67,378 of NZ_JBEAHW010000017.1, read as the reverse complement.
CCAAAGTGTTGATACAGCGAAATTTGTCGTACCGTTGGCTCGATGAGATCGGCGCCGCGGACGATTTCGCTGACCCCCTGAAAATGGTCGTCAACCACTACCGCCAGGTTATAGGCGAACAGCCCATCGCGACGATGGATGATGAAATCTTCCCGCGCCAGCGGTTCGTCGGCGACGAGGGTCCCGCGCAACTGGTCATAAAATTCCAGTACCGGACGGGTCTGGCGCAGGCGCAGCGCGGCGTTTTCGGCGCCAAGGCGCAAATCGCGACAGTGACCGTCGTAGATCCCGCCGACGCTGTGAATGCGCGCGCGGGTGCAGGTGCAGTAGTAGCAGAGATCCCGATCGCGCAGCCAGGCGAGGCGCTCGCGATAGGCATCGTGCCGCTGGGACTGCCACAGTACCTCGCCGTCCCAGTGCAGACCGTAGCGATCGAGCTGTCGCAAAATGGTGTCGGCGGCGCCGGGAACTTCCCGCGGCGGGTCAATATCTTCAATGCGTACGCGCCAGATACCGCCTTTCGCCCGCGCCTGTAGATAGCTGCCAAGGGCGGCGATTAATGAGCCGAAGTGGAGTTCGCCGGAAGGTGAGGGAGCAAAGCGCCCTATATAGTCTGAATCGGTCATGTTAAACACAAGGGGAATCAGGCGGGAGAAACTCCCGCCAGAGAGTGAGGTAGCTGGGAATTAACCCGCCATCTGTTTTTCGCGAATTTCCGCCAGCGTCTTGCAGTCGATGCACAGGTCAGCTGTTGGACGCGCTTCCAGACGGCGAATGCCAATCTCCACGCCACAGGATTCGCAGAAGCCGAAGTCTTCGTCTTCGACTTTTTTCAGTGTTTTCTCAATCTTCTTGATGAGTTTACGTTCGCGGTCGCGGTTACGCAGCTCCAGGCTGAACTCTTCTTCCTGCGCGGCACGGTCGACCGGGTCCGGGAAGTTAGCAGCTTCATCCTGCATATGCGTTACGGTGCGATCCACTTCATCCCTGAGTTGATTACGCCATGCTTCAAGAATGCGCTTGAAGTGCGCCAGCTGGGCTTCGTTCATATACTCTTCGCCCGGCTTCTCTTGGTACGGCTCCACCCCAGCGATGGCGAGAATACTCAGGGACGATGTTTTACGGTTTTGCCCTTCTTGCATGTTGCTTCTCCTTAACACGCACTATCGATCCCCATGTGGGGGAAAAATCAGGCCGCTATAAATAGCAGATGCTTTTCCGGATAGCAATTATCTAAACGTTACACTTGACAACGCTGTGAAGAAAAGCGTATTTGCGCTCGCGAACCGGACACAATTTAGCCTTTTAATTACCGGGGGTTAACGCCACGGCGATCGGCTTATTCAGAGTCATCATTTTGGTAGAAAGTTCCGCTTTCCAGGCGAGAATTTCTACCCCCTTTTCCTGCGCCTCTATCAACAGCTGTGCGTATTTGGCATCAATATGATGCGCGGGTGAGAAACGGTCTATCGCCGAATGCAGCACGGCGAATAAAATCACGGCCCGATGGCCCGCGGCAGCGACGCTCATGAGTTCCCGCAGGTGCTTCTGACCGCGTGCGGTAACGGCATCGGGAAAATAACCGTACTCTTTTTCCGCCAACGTAACCGATTTCACTTCAATATAGCAGTTACGGCGGTCTTCTGCCTGTAACATAAGGTCGATTCGGCTATTTTCTTCACCATATTTTACTTCGCTTTTCAGAATGTTATACCCGGCAAGCTCAGGGATATTTCCGGCGAGTACCGCTTCCTTCGCCAGGGTATTTGCCCGCAAGGTGTTAACGCATATGACGGCCCCCTGCCGGGTTTCAGTTAATTCCCAGGTATGCGCATATTTACGTTTAGGATTATCGGACGTGGAATACCAGACGGTATCTCCCGGCGCGGCGCAGCCGGTCATGGCGCCGGTATTCGGGCAGTGCAGCGTCAGCGCCTGGCCCTCCGGCGTGATGACATCGGCCAGAAACCGTTTGTAACGTTTAATTAAAGTGGCGGACTGCAAAGGCGGAGTGAACAGCATCAGAGTTCCCTGGTAAATGGATAACGTTCCAGCGCGTTGTAGCGGGCGCGCCCGCGGATAAAGCTGGACTCATAAAGCACGAATTCGTTGACCGGCACCTGCCAGCAAAAAACCGGCGGCGGGATCGGCACCGCGTGGCGGGCGTCGCGCAGGAGGGTGATATGCGGATGAAACGGCTGCGGGCTTTGATAGCAGCCGCTCCGCGCCGCCTGGGCGCGCAACATATTTGCCAGCTGCAGCATGCCGCGCGGCGGCTGGCGGGTACCGAGCCAGACTACGCGCGAACGCAGCCACTGGCCGGCGTCGTCGAGCGTCAGGGTAAAGGGCGGTTGCTGAATGCGTCCGGCCATCGCCGACAGCGCGCGCTGTTTTTCAGCGCTGACGTCGCCGAGAAACGCCAGCGTCAGATGCAGGTTATCGGCGGCGACCGGCCTTCCGGCATCGTCGGCAAAATGGGCGGCGCGCCAGTGAATAATCTGTTTCTGTATCGCTTTCGGCAGTTCAAGAGCGAAAAACAGCCGTTTCGGCTCGGACATGATAGAGACTCGGTAATGAATTACGGGGATGCTACAATGCTTGCCCTCGAATGTTAACCTCCGGAGCCCTTCGTGTCCTCATTGCCGGTTGCCGCAATTCTTCCCGAACTTCTTTCCGCCCTGCAGCAGGCGCCGCAGGTGTTGCTTAATGCGCCTACCGGCGCGGGTAAATCAACCTGGCTGCCGTTACAGATCCTCGCCGACGGCAACATTGATGGCCGGATTATACTGCTGGAGCCGCGGCGGCTGGCGGCACGTAACGTCGCTCAGCGTCTGGCGGAGCTACTGGGAGAAAAACCGGGAGAAACGATAGGCTACCGGATGCGCGCTGAAAGCTGCGTAGGGCCAAATACCCGCCTGGAAGTGGTTACTGAAGGGATCTTAACCCGTACTTTGCAGCACGATCCGGAACTTTCCGGCGTGGGGCTGGTGATCCTCGATGAATTTCATGAACGTAGCCTGCAGGCGGATTTGGCGCTGGCGTTGTTGCTGGACGTCCAGCAGGGGCTGCGTGACGATCTCAAGTTGCTGATCATGTCGGCGACGTTGGATAACGATCGTCTGCAGCGTCTGTTGCCGGAGGCGCCGGTGGTGGTTTCCGAAGGGCGCGCGTTCCCGGTTGAACGTCGCTTTGCGCCGCTGGCGAGCCATCAGCGTTTTGCCGAAGCGGTAGCGATAGCCGCCGCGGATCTGCTGCGTGAGGAACAGGGCTCGATGCTGTTATTCCTGCCCGGCGTTGGCGAAATTCAGCGCGTACAGGAACAATTGAGCGAGCGTGTGGCCAGCGATGTGCTGTTATGCCCGCTGTACGGCGCGCTGCCGCTGAGCGAACAGCGCAAAGCGATTCTCCCGGCGCCCGCCGGGATGCGCAAAGTGGTGCTGGCGACCAATATCGCTGAAACCAGTTTGACGATCGAAGGCATTCGCCTGGTGGTCGACAGCGCTCAGGAACGGGTCGCGCGCTTCGATCCGCGCACCGGCCTGACCCGGCTAATCACCCAGCGGATAAGCCAGGCGTCAATGACCCAGCGCGCCGGTCGAGCCGGGCGTCTGGAGCCGGGGATCTGCCTGCATCTGCTGGCGAAAGAGCAGGCGGAGCGCGCGGCGGCGCAGAGCGATCCGGAAATTCTGCAAAGCGATCTGTCGGGGCTGCTGCTGGAGTTGCTGCAGTGGGGCTGCCGCGATCCGGCCGAGCTTCGCTGGCTGGATCTACCGCCGGCGATCAATCTGGCGGCGGCGCGGCGTCTGTTGACGGCGTTATCGGCGCTGGAGGGCGAACGCCTTTCGGCTCACGGGCGCCAAATGGCGATGCTGGGTAATGACCCGCGTCTGGCGGCCATGCTGACAGCGGCCGATTCCGCGGATGATGCGGCGACGGCGGCGAAACTCGCCGCTATTCTTGAGGAGCCGCCGCGCGGCGGCAATAGTGACTTAGGCGCCGCGTTTGCGCGCCAGCAGGGCAACTGGCAGCAGCGGGCGCAGCAGTTATTGAAGCGACTGGCCAGCCGCGGCGGTCAGCCTGATGCTGAGCGGATGGCGGCGTTGCTGGCCCCAGCGTTTGCCGACCGGATCGCCCGTCGACGCGGCCAGGAAGGGCGCTATCAGTTGGCTAACGGCATGGGGGCGATGCTGGATGCCGATGACGCGCTCGGTCGTCACGAATGGCTAATTGCGCCGCTGCTACTACAGGGCAGTTCGGCGCCCGATGCGCGAATTTTGCTGGCGCTGCCGCTGGATATTGACCAACTGGTGGCGCAGCGTCCTGAGCTGATACAGCGCTCCGATACCGTGGAGTGGGATGAAGCGCAGGGGACGCTAAAAGCCTGGCGGCGTAGCTGCATTGGCCAGCTGGTGATAAAAACTCAGCCGTTGGCGAAACCGTCGGAAGCGGAGCTGCACCAGGCGATGCTCAACGGTATTCGCGATAAGGGGCTCGGGGTATTGAACTGGACGCCGGAGGCTGAACAACTGCGCCTGCGGCTGCACTGCGCCGCGCAGTGGCTGCCGGAAGCGGACTGGCCCGCCGTTGATGACGCATCGCTGTTAGCTTCGCTGGAGGCGTGGCTGTTGCCGCAGATGACCGGGGTGCATTCGCTTCGGGCGCTCAAGGCGGTAGACCTGCGACAGGCGCTGCAAAACTGGCTGCCGTGGACGTTACGCCAGAAGCTGGATAGCGAGCTGCCGACCCATTACACGGTGCCGACCGGCAGCCGTATCGCTATTCGCTATCATGAAGATAACCCGCCGGCGCTGGCGGTACGGATGCAGGAGATGTTTGGCGAGGCGACGACGCCGCGCATTGCCGAAGGGCGGGTTCCCCTGGTGCTGGAATTACTTTCGCCGGCGCAGCGACCGTTACAAATTACCCGCGATTTGAGCGCCTTCTGGCAAGGGGCGTACCGCGAGGTGCAAAAAGAGATGAAGGGGCGCTACCCGAAACATGTCTGGCCGGATGACCCGGCGAACACCGCCCCCACCCGGCGGACGAAAAAATACTCCTGAGGCGCCGCGCCCTTGCTGTGGGCGTGGTTCCGAAAATCGCTGGCCGCAGTCACGCGGCGCAACATTTATGTTATTAAAAAACATCATATTTTACCGTTTATCGCGTTTTACGGTTGTAAAATGCTGGTTAAGAATGGCGCGGATTAGTGCTATTCTCTGTGGCCTGGACAATTCGTGCTATGTCCGGAGATATTCTTCAGCTTAAACAGATAATTATATGATTTGTTTAATGAATTATTCTTCGAAGATGATATGAAAGACGTCGGCCGCGGCAGCGCGGCGGGTGTGAAATTGAGAGATATCTTCTTCCTCCTGCAGGGGGAAGTATTGAGAATCAGGCCTTTACGCCTGAAAGTTGCGGAGAAAAAGCATGGCGGGAGATGACCGCGAGCCTATCGGACGTAAAGGGAGACCTTCACGCCCGGCAAAACAAAAAGTCACCCGTCGCCGGGTCCGGGAAGAGGACTACGACGATGATTACGATGACGATTATGAGGATGAACGACCAATGCCGAAGAAAGGAAAGGGCAAAGGCAACAAGCCTCGTCGTAAGCGCAGCTGGCTGTGGCTGCTGGTTAAGCTGGGGATTGTCTTTGCGGTAATTATTGCCGCCTATGGCGTCTACCTCGACCAGAAAATTCGCAGCCGTATTGACGGTAAAGTCTGGGAACTGCCGGCGGCAGTGTATGGCCGGATGGTCAACCTTGAGCCGGATATGCAGATCAGCAAAAACGAGATGGTGCGCCTGCTTAATGCGACCCAGTACCGTCAGGTCAGCGCAATGACGCGTCCTGGCGAATACACCGTACAGGCTAACAGTATCGAGATGATCCGCCGTCCGTTCGATTTCCCGGATAGCAAAGAGGGGCAGGTGCGCGCGCGTCTGACCTTCGATGGCGATCATCTGGATACCATCGAGAATATGGATAACAACCGTCAGTTCGGTTTCTTCCGTCTCGACCCGCGCCTGATCACCATGCTGCAGTCGGCGAACGGCGAGCAGCGCCTGTTCGTGAAGCGCAGCGGTTTCCCGGATCTGCTGGTGGATACCCTGCTGGCGACCGAAGACCGCCACTTCTATGAGCATGACGGCATCAGCCTGTACTCAATGGGCCGCGCGGTGCTGGCGAACCTGACGGCGGGGCGTACGGTGCAGGGGGCGAGTACCCTGACCCAGCAGTTGGTGAAGAACCTGTTCCTGTCCAGCGAGCGCTCCTACTGGCGTAAGGCCAACGAAGCCTATATGGCGCTCATTGTTGACGCCCGTTACAGCAAGGATCGTATCCTTGAGCTGTATATGAACGAGGTGTACCTCGGTCAGAGCGGCGATAATGAAATCCGCGGCTTCCCGCTGGCGAGCCTGTACTACTTTGGCCGCCCGGTAGAAGAGCTGAGCCTCGATCAGCAGGCGCTGCTGGTCGGGATGGTCAAAGGGGCGTCAATCTATAATCCGTGGCGTAACCCGAAACTGGCGCTGGAGCGGCGTAACCTGGTGCTGCGTCTGCTGCAGCAGCAGAATATTATCGACCAGGAGCTGTACGATATGCTGAGCGCGCGTCCGCTGGGCGTGCAGCCGCGCGGCGGAGTGATTTCACCGCAGCCGGCGTTCATGCAGATGGTGCGCCAGGAACTGCAGGCGAAACTGGGCGATAAAGTGAAAGATCTCTCCGGCGTGAAGATCTTTACCACCTTTGACCCGGTGGCTCAGGATGCGGCGGAAAAAGCGGCCATTGAAGGGATCCCGGTGCTGAAGAAACAGCGTAAGCTGCCGGATCTGGAAACCGCCATGGTGGTGGTCGATCGCTTTACCGGTGAAGTCCGGGCGATGGTCGGCGGCGCGGAGCCGCAATTTGCCGGCTACAACCGCGCGATGCAGGCGCGTCGTTCGATTGGTTCATTGGCAAAACCGGCCACTTATCTGACCGCGCTGAGCCAGCCGAACCAGTATCGCCTGAATACGTGGATTGCCGATGCGCCGGTGACGATTCGCTTGTCGAACGGCCAGACCTGGTCGCCGCAGAACGACGATCGCCGCTTTAGCGGTCAGGTGATGCTGGTGGATGCCCTGACCCGTTCGATGAACGTGCCGACGGTTAACCTCGGGATGTCGCTGGGGCTGCCAGCGATCACCGATACCTGGCAGAAGCTGGGCGTGCCGAAAGACCAGTTGAATGCGGTTCCCGCGATGATCCTCGGCGCCCTTAACCTGACGCCAATCGAAGTGGCGCAGGCATTCCAGACCATCGCCAGCGGCGGTAACCGCGCGACGCTGTCGGCGCTGCGTTCCGTGATTGCTGAAGATGGTACGGTGCTGTACCAGAGCTACCCGCAGGCGGAACGCGCCGTTCCGGCGCAGGCGGCCTATATGACCCTGTGGACCATGCAGCAGGTGGTGCAGCGCGGTACCGGCCGTCAGCTTGGCGCCAAATATCCTGGCCTGCATCTGGCGGGTAAAACCGGGACCACCAACAACAACGTGGATACCTGGTTTGCCGGTATCGATGGCAGCCAGGTGACGATTACCTGGGTTGGCCGCGATAACAACCAGCCGACCAAGCTGTACGGGGCCAGCGGCGCGATGTCGATTTATCAGCGCTACCTGGCTAACCAGACCCCGACGCCGCTGGCGCTGACGCCGCCGGAAGATGTGGTGGACATGGGCGTGGACAGCAATGGTTACTTCCAGTGCAGCGGCGGTATGCGTACGCTGCCGGTGTGGACCACCTCGCCGGATGCGCTGTGCCGTCAGGGCGAAGCCCTGCAGCAACAGCAGCAGCAACAACAGGAAGCCAATAACCCGTTCAACCAGTCCGGGCAGCAGCAGCCTGCTAACCAACCGCAGCAGCAACAACAGCAACCTGCGAAGCAGGAGAAGAGCGATGGCGTTGCCGGTTGGATTAAAGATATGTTTGGCGGCAACTAAAACCGTTTAAGCCGAACGTCTGAACAGCCCCTTAATACGAAGGTATTAGGGGGCTTTTTTATTGCAGGCATCTGCGTAACACCGTGATAACTCCTTAATAACCGTCTGGTTATTTATTAATCCCTTGGCGCTTCCTGCCCGGCATAGCGCTTGCCTTAGATTCCGCGTTTCGCCTATTATGTCACCCGTCATAATAATAATTCTCGTTTACGTTATCATTCACTTTCATCAGAGATATACCAATGGCGCGTCTTAAAACTGCTCAGCCAAATCACTCGCTGCGTAAAATCGCAGTCGTAGTAGCCACGGCGGTTAGCGGCATGTCTGTTTATGCACAGGCTGCGGAACAACCGAAAGAAGAAACCCTCGTCGTTACCGCGGCGCCCGCCAGCCAGGAAAGCGCCTGGGGGCCGGCCCCGACTATCGCGGCGAAGCGTTCCGCCACGGCGACCAAAACCGATACTCCCATTGAAAAAACGCCGCAGTCTATCTCCGTGGTGACCCGCGAAGAGATGGACATGAAGCAGCCGGCAACGGTTAAAGAGGCGCTCTCTTACACGCCGAGCGTTTTCTCCACTCGCGGTAGCTCGACCACCTATGATGTGGTCACCATTCGTGGATTCACCACCTCGAGCACGGTGAACACCAACCAGTATCTGGATGGCATGAAGCTGCAGGGTAACAACTACTCTGAAGTCTCGATGGACCCGTATTTCCTGGAACGCGTGGAAGTGATGCGCGGGCCAACCTCGGTGCTGTACGGCAACAGCAACCCGGGCGGTATCGTTAGCATGGTCAGCAAGCGTCCGACCACCGAGCCGCTGAAAGAAGTCCAGTTTAAGATGGGCACCGATAACCTGTGGCAAACCGGTTTCGACTTCAGCGACGCCATTGATGATGACGGCGTGTGGTCATACCGCCTGACCGGATTAGGCCGCAGCCAGGATGCGCAGCAGCAGATGGCGAAATCGACCCGTTACGCCATCGCTCCGTCCTTCAGCTGGCGTCCGGATGATAAAACCGATTTCACCTTCCTGAGCAACTTCCAGAATGACCCGGATGCGGGTTACTACGGCTGGCTGCCGCGCGAAGGCACCGTGGTGCCGTATTACGATGCCAACGGTAAGGCCCACAAGCTGCCGACCGACTTCAACGAAGGCGAGTCCGATAACAAGATGGCGCGCCGTCAGCAAATGGTTGGCTATAGCTTCTCCCACCAGTTCGATGACACCTTTACCGTGCGTCAGAACCTACGCTATGCCGACGTGCATACGCTGTATCGTTCGGTCTACGGCAATGGTTACCAGGAGCCGGGGAAAATCAATCGTGCCTACGTGCGTTCCGATGAGCACCTGAATACCTTTACCGTTGATACGCAACTGCAGTCTGATTTCGCCACCGGCGCGGTGAACCACACGCTGCTGACCGGCGTCGACTACTCGCGGATGCGTAACGACGTTGATGCAGACTACGGTACGGCCGATGCCATTAGCATGACCAATCCGCAGTACGGCAATCCGAACGTGAACGTCAACTTCCCGTATGCGGTCCTTAACCGTATGGAGCAGACGGGCCTGTACGCGCAGGATCAGATGGAGTGGGACAAATGGGTGATGACCTTAGGCGGCCGCTACGATTACGCCACCACATCTACCTTCACCCGTTCCACCAGCAGCATGGCGGAAAATCACGACCAGCAGTTCAGCTGGCGCGGCGGGATCAACTATCTGTTCGATAACGGCATCTCCCCGTACTTCAGCTACAGCGAATCGTTCGAACCGGTATCGGGTTCCAATAGCACCGGCAAGCCGTTCGATCCGTCGCGCGGTAAGCAGTATGAAGCCGGAGTGAAGTATGTGCCGAAAGATATGCCGGTGGTGGTGACCGCGGCGGTCTATCAGCTGACTAAAGATAAGAACCTGACGGCAGACCCGAACGATCCGACCGGACTGTTCAGCGTGCAAACCGGCGAAATCCGCTCCCGCGGCTTTGAGCTGGAGGCGAAGGCGGCGGTCAATGCCAATATCAACCTGACCGCGGCATACAGCTATACCGACGCCGAATACACTCACGACACCGTCTTCGAAGGCAAGCGTCCGGCGGAAGTGCCGCGTAACATGGCGTCACTGTGGGCGGATTACACCTTCCACGAAACCGCGCTTAGCGGGCTGACGATTGGCGCGGGCGCGCGTTATATCGGTTCGACGGTCAGCTACTACAAAAATGACACCAGCACCGGTAAGAAAAATGATTCCTTCAATGTGGCCGGTTATGCGCTGATGGATGCGACGGTGAAATACGATCTGGCGCGCTTTGGTCTGCCGGGGTCTTCGGTCGGCGTCAACGTCAACAACCTGTTTGACCGCGAATATGTCTCCAGCTGCTATAGCGAGTACGCATGCTACTGGGGAGCGGAACGTCAGGTTGTTGCTACCGCAACCTTCCGCTTCTAACTACTCACGGGCGCGGTTCGCCGCGCCCAATATCAGGTTGTTGCTATGCAGGAACAGACTCCGCACTCTGAAACGACGTTTGCGTTAAATCGCGTGACCTTTCGCGTGCCTGGCCGCACGCTGCTTCATCCCCTTTCGTTGACCTTCCCGGCAGGAAAAGTCACTGGCCTGATAGGCCATAACGGTTCCGGCAAATCCACGTTACTGAAAATGCTTGGCCGCCATCAGCCGCCTTCCGAGGGCGATGTGCTGCTGGACGGCCAGCCGCTGGACAGCTGGAGCAGTAAGGCGTTTGCCCGCAAAGTGGCCTATCTGCCGCAGCAGCTGCCGGCGGCGGAAGGGATGACGGTGCGCGAACTGGTGGCGATTGGCCGCTATCCGTGGCACGGCGCGCTGGGGCGCTTCGGCGCGGCGGATCGCGAAAAAGTAGAAGAGGCCATTGCGCTGGTGGGGCTGAAACCGCTGGCGCATCGGCTGGTGGACAGTCTTTCCGGCGGCGAACGCCAGCGCGCGTGGATCGCCATGCTGGTGGCGCAGGATAGCCGCTGTTTGCTGCTCGATGAACCGACGTCGGCGCTGGATATCGCCCATCAGGTCGATGTGCTGGCGCTGGTGCATCGTCTCAGCCAGCAGCGTGGCCTGACAGTGATCGCGGTCCTGCACGATATTAATATGGCCGCCCGCTATTGCGATTATCTGGTCGCGCTGCGCGGCGGCGAAATGATCGCCCAGGGGACGCCCGCGGAGCTGATGCGCAGCGAAACGCTGGAGCAAATCTACGGCATCCCGATGGGGATCCTGCCGCACCCGGCGGGCGCAGCGCCGGTAAGTTTTGTCTATTGATGGAAAATTCGAACTTTTTCTCACGTCGACGCCTGTTGACGGCAATGGCGCTGTCGCCGCTGCTGTGGCAGATGCGCGACGCGCAGGCGGCAAACGTTGATCCGCAGCGCGTCGTCGCGCTGGAGTGGCTGCCGGCCGAACTGCTGCTGGCGCTCGGCGTTACGCCCTACGGCGTAGCCGATATTCCCAACTACAACCTGTGGGTCAATGAGCCGGCGTTACCCGCTTCGGTGATTGATGTCGGCCTGCGCACTGAACCCAATCTTGAGTTGCTGACACAGATGAAACCGTCGTTTATCGTCTGGTCAGCAGGCTATGGCCCGTCGCCGGAAAAGCTGGCGCGTATCGCGCCCGGTCGCGGTTTCACCTTCAGCGACGGCAAACGGCCGCTGGCGATGGCCCAGCGTTCGCTGCGGGAAATGGCCGACCTGCTGGGTAAGCAACAGCAGGCGAAGCACCATCTGGCGGAGTTCGACGCGTTGATGGAAAGCCTGCGTCCACGATTTGTCGACCGTGACGATCGTCCGCTGCTGATGATTTCGCTACTTGATGCTCGCCATGTACTGGTATTCGGCGAGAACTGCCTGTTCCAGGAAGTGCTCGATCGCTTTGGCATCAAAAACGCCTGGCACGGCGAAGCGGCATTCTGGGGCAGTATCACCGTAGGCATCGATCGGCTGGCGGAATTTAAAGAGGCCGATGTTATCTGTTTCGATCATGGCAACGATCGGGAGATGGCCCAACTGATGGCGACCCCGCTGTGGCAGGCGATGCCTTTCGTGCGTGCGGGGCGTTTCCAGCGTCTTCCGGCGGTGTGGTTCTATGGCGCGACGCTGTCGGCGATGCATTTCGCCCGCGTACTGGCCGATGCGCAGGGGAGGGCAGTATGAACGCGCGTTTCTCGCCGTTAGCTATGATCCTGCTGGCTGTACTGCTGGTTGCCGCTTTCGCGCTGAGCATCGTCAACCTTCAGGTGGCTTTACCTTACGCGCAGTGGCATCAGGCGCTGTGGCAGCCGGATAGCGATAATATCGCCCAGATGCTGTTCCATTACAGCCTGCTGCCGAGGCTGGCTGTATCGCTGCTGGTCGGCGCCGGACTGGGGCTCGTTGGCGTACTGTTCCAGCAGGTACTGCGTAACCCGCTGGCGGAGCCGACCACGCTCGGCGTCGCCACCGGCGCGCAGCTCGGAATGACGGTGACGACGCTATGGGCGATCCCCGGTGTGCTGGCGTCGCAGTTTGCCGCGCTGGCTGGCGCTTGCCTGGTCGGCGCGCTGGTGTTCGGCGTCTCGTGGGGCAAACGTCTATCGCCGGTGACGCTGATTCTGGCCGGTCTGGTGGTGAGTCTCTATTGCGGCGCGGTCAATCAACTGATGGTGATTTTCCATCACGACCAGCTGCAAAGCATGTTCCTGTGGAGTACCGGTACGCTGACGCAGACCGACTGGAGCGTGGCGCAGCGCCTGTGGCCGCAGCTGCTTGGCGGCGCGATGTTGACGCTGCTGTTGTTACGCCCGTTAACGTTGATGGGGCTGGATGATGGCGTGGCGCGGAATCTCGGGCTGGCGCTCTCTCTGGCGCGCCTTGGCGTCTTGACCCTGGCGATAGTAATAAGCGCGCTGCTGGTCAACGCGGTCGGTATTATCGGCTTTATCGGTCTGTTCGCGCCGCTACTGGCGAAAATGCTCGGCGCCCGCCGCCTGCTATCGCGGCTGGTGCTGGCGGCGCTGCTTGGCGCGCTGATCCTGTGGCTTTCCGACCAAATTATTCTCTGGCTCAGCCGGATATGGCGGGAAGTGTCTACCGGGTCAGTCACCGCGCTGATTGGCGCGCCTTTATTACTGTGGCTGCTGCCGCGGCTGCGTAGCATCAGCGCGCCGGTGATGAATGGCGGCGATAAAGCGCTGATTGAGCGCCGCAACGTGCAGTGGTTCGCGCTGGGCGGACTGGCGCTGATGTTGTTGGCGGTAACCGCCGCGCTGACCTTTGGCCGTGATGCGCAGGGGTGGCAATGGGCCAGCGGCGATCTGCTGGAGCAATTGATGCCCTGGCGCTGGCCGCGGGTATTCTCGGCGCTGTTTGCCGGGGTGATGCTGGCCGTTGCGGGTTGTATTATTCAACGCCTGACCGGTAACCCGATGGCCAGCCCGGAAGTGCTGGGTATCAGCTCTGGCGCGGCGTTCGGCGTGGTGTTGATGCTGTTCTTCGTGCCGGGCAACGCTTTTATCTGGCTGCTGCCAGCCGGCAGTCTTGGCGCGGCGGCGACGCTGCTGGTCATCCTGGTCGCCGCCGGGCGCGGCGGATTCTCGCCGCACCGGATGCTGCTGGCGGGGATGGCGCTAAGTACCGCCTTCACCATGCTATTGATGATGCTACAGGCCAGCGGCGATCCGCGAATGGCGCAGATCCTGACGTGGATGTCCGGTTCGACTTATAGTGCGACGCCTGAGATGGTGCTGCGTAGCGGCGTGGTAATGCTGGCGCTATTGGCGCTGGCGCCGCTCTGTCGCCGCTGGCTGACCATCCTGCCGCTCGGCGGCGAGGCGGCGCGAGCGGTAGGGATGGCATTGACGCCATCGCGTATTGGGTTGCTGCTGCTGGCGGCGAGCCTGACGGCAACGGCGACGCTAACCATTGGGCCGTTAAGTTTTGTTGGCCTGATGGCGCCGCACATTGCGAGGATGATGGGCTTTCGCCGGACGATGCCGCATATGGTCATTTCCGGGCTGATTGGCGGGATGCTGCTGGTGTTCGCCGACTGGTGCGGGCGAATGATCATGTTCCCCTACCAAATCCCGGCAGGGCTGTTATCGACGTTTATCGGCGCGCCGTATTTTATCTATTTATTAAGAAAGCAGAGCCGCTAACGATCCCGATGGCCTCAACATCCCCGGTAGCGCTAGCGCTTACCGGGGCTACAGCGTTGTGCGATTTGGTAGCCCGGACAAGGCGCAATGCGCCGCCTCCGGGAAAATCCCCGGTGGCGCTAGTGCTTACCGGGGCTACAGCGCTGTGCGATTTGGTAGCCCGGATAAGGCGCAATGCGCCGCCTCCGGGAAAACCCCTGCGCTACCAGGCATTCAAATACCTTACAGTTTGGCAAACACCCGACGCGCGGCATCGATAGTGTTGTTGATATCCTCTTCGCTATGGGCGATGGACATAAAGCCGGCTTCAAACGCCGACGGGGCGAGGTAAACCCCTTCTTCCAGCATCAGGTGGAAGAAACGCTTGAAACGTTCAACATCGCACTTCACCACGTCCTGATAGCAGGTGACGGTTTCGGCTTCGGTAAAGAAGATGCCGAACATGCCGCCGACATTATTCACCACCAGCGGGATCCCGGTTTCGCGCGCCGCGTTCAGCAGGCCATCCGCCAGTTGATTGGTCAGCTCGGTCAGGGTTTCATGCACGCCCGGCTGCGCCACTTCGCTTAAGCAGGCGAAGCCTGCGGCCATGGCGATAGGGTTGCCTGACAGCGTACCGGCCTGGTATACCGGACCGGTCGGCGCCAGCGCGTCCATGACCTCGCGGCGACCGCCGAAAGCGCCCACCGGCATACCGCCGCCGATGATTTTACCCAGACAGGTCAGATCCGGCTCCACGCCGTAATAAGATTGGGCGCCCGCCAGCGCGACGCGGAAGCCGGTCATCACTTCGTCAATTATCAGCAACGCGCCAAACTCGTCGCACAGCGCGCGCAGGCCCGGCAGGAACTCCGGCTGCGGCGGAATGCAGTTCATATTGCCGGCCACCGGTTCGACGATGATACAGGCGATATCCTGCGGATATTGCTCAAACGCCGCGCGTACCGAGGCAAGATCGTTATAGGTGCAGGTCAGGGTATGCTTCGCGAAATCCGCCGGTACGCCCGGCGAGTTCGGCTGGCCGAGAGTCAGCGCGCCGGAGCCGGCTTTCACCAGCAGGCAGTCGGCATGGCCGTGGTAGCATCCTTCGAACTTGATGATTTTGTCGCGGCCGGTGAAGCCGCGCGCCAGGCGAATGGCGCTCATGGTGGCTTCGGTGCCGGAGTTTACCATGCGCACCATATCCATGGTCGGTACCAGTTCGGTAACCAGTTCCGCCATTTTGACTTCCATTTCGGTTGGCGCGCCGAAGCTTAACCCGCGCTCTGCCGCTTCAATCACCGCATTACGAATGGCCGGATGGTTGTGACCCAGCACCATTGGGCCCCAGGAACCGACATAATCGATATAAGCTTTACCATCGACATCGTACAGGTAGGCGCCATCCGCACGTTCAATAAACAGCGGGGTGCCGCCGACGCCAGTAAAGGCGCGGACCGGCGAGTTGACGCCGCCGGGGATAAGTTCGCGGGCGGCGTTATACAGATTTTCAGATTTGCTCATGGCCAGGATCCTGGTTCGTGAATAAAGTTATCGGGCTATTCTAAGTTATTCCATGAAGGTTATGAAAGTTTTGCCCAATTGAAACATTAAGCGGACGAAACAATTTTTTGGCGACGCGCGGCGCGGAGGCGGCTAGAATGCCTCTCTTCTCATTTGTATTACCAATAAATGATAATGGCATGAAAGCAGAAACTCCCTCTTTTGAAGCACATCAGTTTGTTCGCGTGCGCCGTAGCGATGCGGTCCGCCGTTTGATTCAACGCGACAAAACGCCGCTGGCGGTATTGTTGATGGCGGCGGTGGTCGGCACGCTGGCCGGGCTGGTGGGCGTGGCGTTTGAAAAGAGCGTGAACTGGGTGCAGAACCAGCGAATTGGCGCCCTAGTGCAGGTGGCGGACCACTGGTACCTCGTCTGGCCGCTGGCCTTCATTCTGTCGGGGCTGCTGGCGATGGTTGGCTATTTTCTGGTGCGCCGCTTTGCGCCGGAGGCCGGCGGTTCCGGGATCCCGGAAATCGAAGGCGCGCTGGAAGAGTTGCGCCCGGTACGCTGGTGGCGCGTGCTACCGGTAAAATTCATCGGTGGTATGGGGACGCTGGGCGCCGGGATGGTGCTGGGGCGCGAAGGGCCGATGGTGCAGCTTGGCGGCAATATCGGGCGCATGGTGGTGGATGTGTTTCGTCTGCGCAGCCCGGAAGCGCGGCACACGCTGTTGGCCACCGGCGCGGCATCAGGCCTCTCCGCGGCCTTCAACGCGCCGCTGGCGGGCATCCTTTTTATCATCGAAGAGATGCGCCCGCAGTTCCGCTACAATCTGATTTCGATTAAAGCCGTGTTTACCGGCGTGATCATGTCGAGCATCGTGTTTCGTATTTTTAACGGCGAAGGGGCGATTATCGAAGTCGGCAAGTTAAGCAATGCGCCGGTGAATACCCTGTGGCTGTATCTGGTGCTGGGCATGATCTTTGGCTGTTTCGGGCCATTGTTTAATGCTCTGGTGCTGCGGACGCAGGATATGTTCCAGCGCTTCCACGGCGGCAATATCAAAAAATGGGTGTTGATTGGCGGGCTTATCGGCGGCCTTTGCGGCCTGCTGGGCCTGATGCAGCCGACCGCGGTGGGCGGCGGTTTTAACCTTATCCCGATCGCCGCAGCCGGCAACTTCTCGGTTGGGCTGCTACTGTTCATTTTTATTGCTCGCGTCATTACCACGCTGCTGTGTTTCTCTTCCGGCGCGCCGGGAGGGATTTTCGCCCCGATGCTGGCGCTCGGCACGCTGCTGGGAACGGCATTCGGCATGGCTGCCATCCCGCTGTTTCCCTCCTATCATCTGGATGCCGGTACCTTCGCTATCGCCGGGATGGGGGCGTTGCTGGCGGCTTCGGTACGCGCGCCGCTCACCGGAATTGTACTGGTGCTGGAGATGACCGATAACTATCAGCTCATTTTGCCAATGATTATTACCTGCCTTGGGGCAACACTATTGGCGCAGTTCCTCGGAGGTAAGCCTTTGTATTCGACCATTCTGCAGCGTACCCTGGCGAAACAGAAGGCCGAAGAGGCGGCGAAAGCGCAGCAGGTACCCCGGGAGAATACTTGAACGATTTACCAGGGTATTAGATAATGGCTCAAAAGGTCCGGTTATTCTTTAATCGGCCGGAAGTATCAATGGGAGCAAAAAATGAGTGATGACGTAGCGTTGCCGCTGGAATTTACCGAAGCCGCAGCGAATAAAGTAAAACATCTGATTGCGGATGAAGATAATCCGAACCTGAAACTGCGCGTGTACATCACCGGCGGCGGTTGCAGCGGTTTCCAGTATGGCTTCACCTTTGACGATCAGATCAACGAAGGCGATATGACCATCGAGAAACAGGGCGTCGGCCTGGTGGTTGACCCGATGAGCCTGCAGTATCTGGTTGGCGGCGCCGTCGACTATACCGAAGGCCTGGAAGGTTCACGTTTCATCGTGACTAACCCGAACGCGAAAAGCACCTGCGGCTGCGGCTCCTCGTTCAGCGTTTAAAGATAGTCATACCAGCCCTCTGCCACAGAGAGCAACGAACACGAAAAACGGTAACCATGAGGTTACCGTTTTGCTTTTATTACCGTCCGTTATCATCCAACGCAAAGGTCGGCAGCTTCAGGTGCCAGCGAATCGCCGCCAGGCGTATTACCAGCGTCACCATCATGCCTAACATCGCCGAGTTTTCCAGCGACAGCTGAAAGGTATAGTGCGCCGTCGCGTGCACGATACCGCCGACAATGCAGGCGGTGGCGTAGATTTCGGTGCGCAGAATCATCGGAACTTCTCGCGCCAGCACGTCGCGGATAATCCCGCCGCCGACGCCGGTGACCACGCCCATGCAGATCGCTACCAGCGGGCCGGTATGGGCAATAAAGGCTTTATTCACGCCGATGCCCACAAACACCGCCAGGCCGACGGCATCCAGCACCGGCAGTACCCATTTCGGCATGCGCCGCGGCTGGCGGACCAGTAGAATCGTTAACATACTGGTGACCATCGCTACCACCAGATCGGTCGGATCCTTTACCCAGAACACCGGGCCATTGGCCAGCGCCATATCGCGGATAGTCCCGCCGCCCACGGCGGTAACCACGCCTAATACCAGCACGCCGAAAGGGTCCATGCGTAATTTTCCTGCCAGCAATACGCCGGAGATAGCAAATACGGCTGTGCCAATAATATCCAGCCAATAGACAAGCATCGTCAGTTCCCGCTAAAAGCCTGCTGCCAGGCGGTTATTTTACCTGCTCAAGCGCAGTACAGAGTTGTTTTGCGGCAAGGATAATACGTGGGCCCGCGCGTTCAAACCAGTCGCTATGTAAGGCGATGAGCGAAATTGTGAGCTGATTTTGCCAATAGCGGTCCACGGCGGGAATTTTATCAGGATCGCCGGTGATGACGATCGCCTGCGGATGCCGTGACAGCACCTGTTCGCGGCTGACCTGCGGCCAGGGAACGCGGCTGGCGGCAAAAATATTTTCCCCACCGCACAGGCTCAATACTTGATTCTGGATCGAGGCGCTGTTGCTGGTGAACAGCGGGTTGGCGCCAAACTGCAGAAATACGCGTTTTTTCGGCGCGTTGGCATAGCGGGCTTTTAGCGCCTGGTAATCGTCTTGCATCGCCTGTGCGGCCTGACGGGCTTTTTCCGGCTGCGGGCTCCACGGCGCCAGCATCCGCAGAGCGCTGATGATTTGCTCAATCGAACCGGTTTCAACCCAGATAACTTTGATTCCCAGCGAACTGAGCTGATTCACCTGGCGTTCGGCATTGCCGCCGCGCCATGCCAGCACCAGATCGGGCTTCAGAGCGACGATACGTTCAAGGTTCATTCCCTGCCAACTGGCGACTTGTTCGATTTTCGCCGCGGCGGGAGGGTAGTCGGAATAACTGCTGACGCCGACCGGCGTAATGCCGGCAGCAAAGGCCAATTCGGTATTGGCCGGGGAGAGCGTCACCACCCGCGGCGCGGCGAAAAGCCACGCCGGGGCGAGTAACAGCAGGGCGGTTAACGCCTTCTGTAGCGACTTAGCCACGCGCCAGGTTCTGCACCAGGTTTTCCACCATCAGGGTGGACTGCTTGGCGGCGACGGCGAGGAACTCGTCGAAGCTAAGATGCGACTGCTGGTCAGCGACGTCAGAGATTGCGCGCACCACCACAAAGGGAATGCTGAAGTTATGGCAGACATGGGCGATGGCGGTCGCTTCCATTTCTACGGCAACGGCCTGCGGGAAGTTGTGGCGGATTTTCGCCAGCCCTACCGAGCCGTTGATGAATGCGTCGCCGCTGACGATCAGCCCACGAACGGCGTTGAGATTCAGCGCCTTAATGCAGGTTTCCGCGGCGGCAATCAGTTTGTCATCAGCTTTGAAACCCGCCGGACAGCCAGGTAGTTGGCCGTATTCGTAGCCGAACGCGGTGACGTCGGCATCATGATAACGCGCTTCGTCAGAGACCACGATGTCGCCGACTTTCAGCGTCGGCGCCAGACCGCCCGCGGAACCGGTATTGATAATCACATCCGGCTTGCAGCGCTCCAGCAACAGGGTGGCGCCCATGGCAGCTGCTACTTTACCAATGCCGGATTTCAGCAGAGCAACCTCGGTACCGTGAAGTTGGCCGGTATAGATTTCGCTACCGCCGATAGAGATAGTCTGGCGGTTCTCGATTTTGTCGCGCAGAAGGGTAACTTCTTCTTCCATGGCGCCAATAATGCCAATTTTCATAGATTTACTCGCGATGTGTCAGGATTAGCTGCATAGTCTATCATGCGCTTAAGGGGAAGCGTATTGCTCGCGCGGGAGAGGCTATGGCAAATATTGATTTTCGCAACAAGATTCACTGGCGTCGGCGCTACCGTTCGCCGCAGGGTGTAGAGACGGAACGCGAGATCCTGCGGGTGTTTGAAAGCGATCGCGGGCGCATTATCAATTCACCGGCCATCCGCCGCCTGCAGCAAAAAACCCAGGTCTTTCCACTTGAGCGTAACGCGGCGGTCCGCACCCGACTCACTCATTCGCTCGAAGTCCAGCAGGTCGGGCGCTACATCGCCAAAGAGGTGCTAAGCCGCCTGAAAGAGCAAAAGCTGCTGGAATGCTACGGTCTGGATGAACTGAGCGGCCCGTTTGAAAGCGTGGTGGAGATGGCCTGTCTGATGCACGATATCGGCAATCCGCCATTTGGCCATTTTGGCGAGGCGGCAATTAACGATTGGTTCAGCAAACGGCTGGCGCCGAAAGATGCCGCCAGCCAGCCGTTAAGCCAGGATCGCTGCCAGGTTGACGCGCTGCGTCTGCACGATGGCGAAGGGGTGCTCAACGAACTACGGCGTAAGGTGCGTCAGGATTTGTGCTGCTTTGAAGGCAATGCTCAGGGCATCCGTCTGGTGCACACGCTGATGCGTATGAACCTGACCTGGACCCAGGTCGGCTGCATTCTGAAATATACGCGGCCGGCGTGGTGGCGGGGAGAGACGCTTGCCAGCCATAGCTACTTAATGAAAAAACCTGGTTATTATTTAGCCGAAGAAGAGTATATCGCGCGGCTGCGTAAAGAATTGGATCTGGCGCCTTACAATCGTTTTCCATTAACGTGGATTATGGAAGCTGCCGATGATATCTCATATTGCGTTGCTGACCTCGAAGATGCGGTAGAAAAACGAATATTCAGCGCGGAGCAATTGTATCAGCATCTCTATGATGCGTGGGGCACTCATGAAAAAGGATCATTGTTCGCCCAAGTTGTAGAAAACGCGTGGGAGAAATCGCGCGCAAATTCACTGAGCCGCAGCACTGAAGATCAGTTCTTTATGTATTTACGGGTTAATACGTTGAATAAACTGGTGCCTTATGCGGCGCATCGGTTTATCGAAAACTTACCGGCTATTTTTAGCGGCGATTTTAATCATGCGCTGTTAGAGGACGACAGCGATTGTAGTCAGCTACTTGAACTTTATAAAAACGTCGCCATAAAACAGGTGTTTAGTCATCCTGATGTTGAACAGCTGGAATTGCAGGGCTACCGGGTTATCAGCGGACTGCTGGATATCTACGAGCCGTTACTGAAATTATCGCTGGAGGAGTTCAGCCAATTGGTGGAACAAGATCGGGTACGCAGTTTGCCTATTGCTTCGAGGTTGTTCCAGAAACTTTCGACCCGACATCGGTTGGCTTATGTGGAGGCGGTAAATAAGCTTTCGCGCGATACCGAAGAATATCCCGTGCTGGAGTATTATTACCGCTGTCGATTGATTCAGGACTATATCAGCGGAATGACGGATTTGTATGCGTGGGATGAATATCGCCGTCTGATGGCGGTGGAATAAGTCTGAGTTTTGTAAAGACGGACAATAAATTTTTACTTTTACCGAAACTTAACTCTGGAACTTCGCGCTATAAAATGACTCTGAGAGTGCGTACACAGCAACTTTTTCGTTATCCGAAATTTGAAATTGAGATTGAAACCTATGAAAAAAACCACGTTAGCAATGAGTGCTCTGGCTCTGAGTTTAGGTCTGGCGTTGTCCCCGCTCTCTGCGAGCGCGGCTGAAACGGCTTCCTCGGCGACCACTGCGCAGCAGATGCCGAGCCTGGCGCCGATGCTGGAAAAAGTGATGCCGTCTGTGGTGAGCATCAACGTTGAGGGCAGCACGACTGTTAACACGCCGCGGATGCCGCGTAACTTCCAGCAATTCTTCGGTGACAACTCGCCGTTCTGCCAGGATGGTTCGCCATTCCAGAGCTCTCCATTCTGTCAGGGCGGCGGCCAGGGCGCCCCTGGCGATAACGCGCAGCAGCAGAAATTTATGGCGCTCGGTTCCGGGGTAATTATTGATGCGGCCAAAGGCTACGTGGTGACCAATAACCACGTGGTCGATAATGCCACCACGATTAAAGTTCAGCTGAGCGATGGCCGTAAGTTCGATGCGAAAGTCGTCGGTAAAGACCCGCGCTCCGACATCGCGCTGATTCAAATTCAGGATCCGAAAAACCTGACGGCGATTAAGCTTGCCGACTCTGACGCGCTGCGCGTCGGCGACTACACCGTGGCGATCGGTAACCCGTTCGGCCTCGGCGAAACCGTGACTTCCGGTATCGTCTCCGCATTGGGCCGCAGCGGCCTGAACGTGGAAAACTATGAAAACTTTATCCAGACCGATGCGGCTATTAACCGCGGTAACTCCGGCGGCGCGCTGGTGAATCTCAACGGTGAACTGATCGGTATCAACACCGCAATCCTTGCTCCGGACGGCGGCAACATCGGTATCGGCTTTGCTATTCCGAGCAACATGGTGAAAAACCTGACCGAGCAGATGGTCAAGTTTGGCCAGGTGAAACGCGGCGAACTGGGGATCATGGGTACCGAGCTGAACTCCGAGCTGGCGAAGGCAATGAAAGTTGATGCCCAGCGCGGCGCGTTTGTAAGCCAGGTGATGCCGGGCTCTGCGGCGGCGAAAGCGGGTATTAAAGCTGGCGACGTGATTACCACCCTGAACGGCAAGCCGATCAGCAGTTTCGCGGCGCTGCGTGCGCAGGTCGGTACGATGCCTATCGGCAGCAAAGTCGAGCTGGGCCTGCTGCGCGACGGCAAGCCGGTCAACGTTACCGTTGAACTGCAGCAGAGCAATCAGAACCAGGTTGACTCCAGCAGCATCTTTAACGGCATTCAAGGCGCGGAAATGAGCAACAAGGGCCAGGACAAAGGTGTGGTGGTGAGCAACGTGAAAGCGGGCACGCCGGCGGCGCAGATTGGTCTGAAGAAAGGCGATATCATTGTCGGCGCTAACCAGCAGCCGGTGAAAAACATCGCTGACCTGCGCAAAATCTTCGATGCAAAACCGTCCGTACTGGCGCTGAATATTCAGCGTGGTGATACCTCTATCTACCTGCTGATGCAATAATCTATCAGCGCGCATAAGCCCCTTTCCCGTGCCGGGAAAGGGGCTTTTTTTATTCTGCCCGCAAGTTCTGTGATTCCCCCCACAACTCCATACTTCTCTGTCACGCTTTGTGCATATGCACAGTGCGTAGTTTCAGACACTCTTTTATGCTGATGCCCTGCTCAGGGGAGGGTTACATGGCTGGCTGGCATCTTGATACCAAAATGGCGCAGGATATCGTGGCGCGAACGATGCGCATCATTGATACCAATATTAACGTAATGGATGCCCGCGGGCGCATTATTGGCAGCGGCGATCGTGAGCGTATTGGTGAATTGCACGAAGGCGCGCTGCTGGTGTTGTCGCAGGGGCGGGTGGTTGATATCGATGATGCGGTCGCTCGCCATCTGCACGGCGTGCGTCAGGGGATTAACCTGCCGCTGCGTCTTGAAGGGGAAATCGTCGGCGTTATCGGATTAACCGGCGAGCCCGAATCACTGCGTAAGTATGGTGAGCTGGTGTGTATGACCGCGGAGATGATGCTCGAACAGTCGCGGCTGATGCATCTGCTGGCGCAGGACAGCCGCCTGCGTGAAGAACTGGTCATGAACCTGATTCAGGCGGAAGAAAATACCCCGGCGCTTAACGAATGGGCGCAGAGACTGGGCATCGACCTCAATCAACCACGGGTGGTGGCGATGATTGAAGTTGATAGCGGCCAGCTTGGCGTCGATAGCGCGATGGCAGAACTACAGCAGTTGCAGACAGCGCTGACCACGCCGGATCGCAACAACCTGGTGGCGATTGTCTCGTTGACCGAGATGGTGGTATTGAAACCCGCGTTAAATGCCTTTGGCCGCTGGGACGCCGACGACCACTGCAAGCGCGTTGAGCAACTGATTACCCGTATGAAAGAGAACGGCCAGCTACAGTTCCGCGTTGCGTTAGGTAATTTCTTTACTGGTCCGGGCAGTATCGCACGCTCTTATCGGACCGCGCGTACGACGATGATGGTAGGGAAGCAGCGGATGCCGGAAAGCCGCAGCTACTTTTATCAGGATCTGATGCTGCCGGTGCTGCTGGATAGCCTGCGCGGCGGCTGGCAGGCCAATGAGCTGGCGCGCCCGCTGACGCGGCTGAAGGCGATGGATAACAACGGCCTGTTGCGCCGCACCTTACAGGCATGGTTTCGTCATAACGTGCAGCCGTTGGCCACCTCAAAGGCGCTGTTTATTCATCGTAATACCCTGGAGTATCGGCTCAATCGGATTTCGGAACTAACCGGATTGGACCTGGGAAGTTTTGACGACCGTCTGCTACTGTACATTGCATTGCAGCTGGATGAGCAACGCTGACACACTCCCGCCTCAGGCGGGAGTGGAAATGACGGATTACAGGCGCTGCAGCCCGCGGGGGGTCACTTGCCAGGTGACGGTATTGGGTTGTTGCCAGCTATTGCCATTGAGTGGATTAATAATAACGGAACGATTTCCCGCTTCGGCATGGAAGACTTCAATGGTATAGCCCTCATCCAGGATGGCGGTATCTACATAGTCGCCAAGCTGCGACGATCCTTTAATTGACTGGCGATACACCACCGAACCACGCGTATTGTAGACATTGACCGTGGCGTAAGTGGTCGTAAAGTGCTTATTCGGTACCACCGAATTGGCGCTAAAGGTCAACGCGCCGCTGCCAATATCCATCTCCATCCCGGCAAAGCAAACATCATCATCGCCAAGCAGTTGCCAACTGAAGCGATCGCCATACAGTGCGGTGGTCTCCTAAGTTTCCTCTTCTGTATCAGTGGCTTCCTCATCCGGTTCAGCAGGCGTGAGCGCATAGACTTTGAGGCCCGTTTTCACCACGCGCCAGCGGTTATGCTGTTTCAGTGTGACGGCGTTTTGGGTCGTGCCATTAGTGGCGCTGGAGCGGTATGGTTCATCATGGAAAATCTCGATGATCATCCCTTCCGCGAGGGTAATCGTTTCGCTGTTTGCCAGATTGTTGGTAGCACCGGCGTAGCTGCGTTGATAAACAACCGTATCGTCCTCGGCAGTAACCGTAATGCTGGCATAGGTATGGGTGGTGTAATACGAGTGCGGTGTGCCGGCCCGTGTCGCGACCGTCATTGCGCGTTGTTTATTATCGATAACGATCTGGCAAAACTCGTTATTGCCCTGGCCGCGGAGATCGAGCGTCACGCTTTTGCCCGTTAGCTCGCCCGGATCGTTATTATCCTGAGGCAGGACATCGGCATACGCTTTAAGCAGTTCACTGCGCCGGGGTTCTTCAATATGGGGGAGCATCAGCCAAAGATCGTTTTTACAGACGCACTCTTCCTGCGCTACCAGCGAGGGCTGAGTACGGATAGCCTGAGCGTTATGCTCGAAAATCGCCTCTAAGTCATCCGCCGGACTATTGCCGAGAATAAAGTTATACAGGCCATTATCATCAATGCGCATCAGTTGGTATTTCTCACGCGCGACCAGCGTTAAATATCCCGGCGAGGTTTTCAGCCGTCCCGGCTCCATGTGGGTGATATATAAGTGATAGTGAGGGCTGAATGGAATAATTACTTTACCCGTCGCGCAGTTGGTGCCGTTCATTTTACGCTCAAACACTTTTTCACCGTTGGCGGAGAGTACACTGACTGCGGCATACAATGTCCCGGGGTAGTAGCTGTGCGGGTTGGCGCTGGTCACATTCAGAATAAGCTGCTGGTTTTCGTAATCAACATCCAGGTGGGCAAAAGGCGCATCGCTATAACCTAAAAAGGAGATCGTCACGTTACGTTCGCTGGTATCGTTTTGCTGAACGTAGTTGACGGTGACCGTATTGGCGCCTTCTTTTACGGTGATATAGCTGATATCCGGGCGATATTTTTGCGAGCGGCCTTTAGGCAGTTCGACCTGATACACGCCGATTGGCATGTCCTTCAGGGTCAGGACGTCACTATTAATCACCAGTGAATAATGGTTGCCGCAATTATCCTTGATAGCCAGCGTCTGACCGTAAATTTGCTCCGGGCGATCGATATTCAGCGTCAGGGTCAGCGCCCCCGTTTTGCCTAATATTGCCAGTTCGCTGTTATCCACCAGCCAGAAGAAGGAATCCAGCCCTAACTGTTGGCGCGCGCTATCCCATTCGCTTTGCGGTAGAAAACGATACAGCGGATAGAGCGGTTTTGTCGCCAGCGAGACGATATTTTCCCGGGTGGCGTTTTTCAGCGTTAAACCGCAGAGCTCGATAAACGGCGTCACATCATATCCCGCGGAGGTAGCGATGGCGGTTGCCAGCATATCGGCAAGCTGATGATCCGACTGCTGGAAGCTCTCGCTATTGGCAAGTTGGCGATAGTTCTGATTAAAGGTGCGGAAGGATGCGATACCTGCTTTGAATAACATCAGCATCAGGAATTGCAGGCGAGAACGCAAACCCCAACTGGTGACCGGCGTCTTGTCGGTAATATAGTTAACCAACTGTGCTTCCTGCGCGGCCAGCTTACCGTAGTTGTATAGCCAGCCATCGGTATACAGATGATTATCCTGACTCAGCGTGAGCTGTTGATAGAAGGAGGCGTAAATATTGTTCCACACTTCGCTGACGGAAAGCGTGGGATCCTGCATAAATTTACCCTGATAGCCGTGGCCGATTTCATGCAGGATAACCCACTGCGTGGCGACGTTATCCAGCCAGCCTTCGCCAACCGTTGAGGCGGTCTGCGCGCACCAGTTGGTATTATAATAAGCCGAACCGACGCCATGTTTATCCGCCCGCAAAAAGTAGCGGTTGGCAACGTTCTGATTCCATTGCGAATCGGGATTTTCGCTTAGTCCGGCCCAATCGTTATAGCTGGTGAAAAGGTGGTTATAAAAACGGTGTAACGACGCTAATCCCGCTTTCATCGCGTTGTCGCGGTCGGCGTAGGGCAACAGCAGATTGATAACATCCAGATCCACCAGCGCGAAAGACGATTTATTATTCTCCCAATCCAGGAAAAACGTCTCTTCAGACTGTCCTGATTTCCAGCTGGGGAGCGGTTTCGTCGCCGCGGGTTGTTGGTAAATCACGGAGAACTCGCAGGGGCTGTCGGTAAACAACGTATCGACAAACGGCACAGAATCGACGGTGGTGCTAATCGTTGTCCAACTGGTGGTCAGAGCGCTGGATTTTTCCACTGCGCTATCATCACACATCAGGCGCAGGGTCGAGATGCCGTTGCTGAGATCGGTTTGCCGAATTTTCAGCACCGTATTGGCGGGCAGAATAAAGCCCAGCGCCTGACGATCGTGTTTTCGTCCTTTCTCAAAACCCGCCTTATCCAGCCAGGTGGCGGATTGTAGGGTGTAACATTTTTGTTCAATTTCCTGTGTCATAGCTTGACCTCCTTTTAGGTGGAAATTGAACATAAATGAATTTAAAAAAATAAGTAATTCATATAGATACGTTGATGATGGGAAATGATGTTAGTGAGGGATAACTGAGTTTTGCTGTTAGCGAAGATGATCTACGGGTGACAAAATTGAGGATGGAGTCGGGGAAGAGGGCCAGTAGCTGGCCCGTAGCAGGCGGATTTATTTGCGCGTCAGTTTTTCCAGATCGGCTTCAATTTCACTGATCTTATTGGTGACGACGCTTTCCAGATGGCGTAAATCGTCAAGGATCTTACGCTTGAGGTCGATTTCAGTACGATCGCGCTGGCAGAGCTGATCCAGTTCGTCGATGACATAACGCAGGTTCGGACTAATCTCCTGCACTTCTTTGTAGCCCTGACCGACGCCGTCGGCGACCACGGTTTTACGCTGGCGTGGGTATTTAAACTTCACGCTTTTAGCGAAGAATTCGCCTTTATCTTTCTGGAAATAGATCTTCAGGATGTCGTTGTTAGCTTCCTGGCGCAGGCTATAGCGATCGATTTCATCAGGATTGGTAATGCCAAGACTTTTCAGATTATCGTACATAACGGTACCTTTGATATCATCATAACCATTGAATAATTAACGAAAAAATTCATCTTCGCCAGCGTCAGATATAAAAAAAGCGGGATATCTCCCGCTTTTTGTTCTGCTTAGTCGATGGTACGCAGCAGTTCGTTGATACCGACCTTACCGCGGGTCTTCGCATCAACCTTTTTCACGATCACCGCACAGTACAGGCTGTATTTGCCATCTTTCGACGGCAGGTTGCCGGAAACGACAACCGAGCCCGCCGGCACGCGGCCGTAATGGACTTCGCCGGTTTCGCGATCGTAAATTTTGGTGCTCTGGCCGATGTACACGCCCATGGAGATCACCGCGCCTTCTTCAACGATAACGCCTTCAACGATTTCAGAGCGCGCGCCGATGAAGCAGTTATCTTCGATGATGGTCGGGTTAGCCTGCAGCGGCTCGAGAACGCCGCCGATACCGACGCCACCGGACAGGTGAACGTTTTTACCGATCTGCGCGCAAGAGCCGACGGTGGCCCAGGTATCAACCATGGTGCCTTCATCAACATAAGCGCCGATGTTGACGTAGGACGGCATCAGCACGGTATTACGCGCGATGAACGCGCCCTGGCGGACTGCCGCCGGCGGCACTACGCGGAAGCCTTCTTTCTGGAAGCGTGCTTCATCGTAGTCGGCGAATTTCATTGGAACTTTATCGAAGTAGCGGCTTTCCGCACCATCGATAACCTGGTTATCGTTAATACGGAAAGAGAGCAGTACCGCTTTCTTCAGCCATTGATGCGTCACCCACTGACCGTCGATCTTCTCAGCGACGCGCAGCGCACCGGAATCCAGCAGGGCAATAACCTGGTTAACCGCTTCGCGGGTGACGGTATCCACATTTGCCGGCGTGATGTCGGCGCGACGCTCAAAGGCGGACTCAATAACGTTCTGTAACTGCTGCATTGTTTCTTTCCATTCACTTAAAAAAAATACGTTACCCTTTATCGTTTGGATTGAGGGCCTCTGTCAACCGTTGTTGCACTTCTTGTTGCAGCTCATTATTAAGGGCACGCCGGTCGGCGGTGGCGATTATAAATAAATCTTCTACTCGCTCGCCAATTGTCGTAATTCGGGCTCCGTGAAGCGAAATCCCGAGGTCGGCGAACACCTGACCGACGCGGGCGAGCAGCCCTGGCTGATCGAGCGCAATGAGCTCAAGAAATGATTTCCGGTCGGTATGGGTCGGCAGAAAATTCACCTCAGTGGCGACGGAAAAATGACGTAGTTTAGCCGCCTGGCGACGCGGGGCCGGCGGCTCCCAACTGCGTTGAGTTATTGTCTGCTCAAGACCGTGGCGAATCGCCTCGTGGCGATCGGCGGAAAGCGGGCTGCCGTCGGGTTCAAGGACGATAAAGGTATCCATCGCCATGCCGTCGCGGGTGGTGAAGATCTGCGCATCGTGAACGCTGAGGTTGCGCCGATCCAGTTCGCCGCAGACGGCGGCGAACAGGTAAGGGCGGTCCGGGCTCCAGATGAAGATCTCGGTGCCGCCGCGGGTGGCCCGCGAACTCAGCAGGATCATCGGTTTACTGAGATCGTGCTTCAGCAGGTTGCGGGCGTGCCAGGCGAGCTGGTTCGGCGTATGCCGCACAAAGTAGTTCGCCCGGCAGCGGTTCCAAATCTGGTGCAGCGCCTCTTCATTGATATTGTCCATGCGCAACAGCGCCAGCGCCTGCAGCTGATGGTGGCGTACCCGTTCACGCATATCCGGCGTGCTCTGCATACCGCGGCGCAGCTGTTTTTCGGTGGCGAAATAGAGCTCGCGTAGCAGGCTTTGCTTCCAGCTGTTCCACAGCGTTTCGTTGGTGGCGCAGATATCGGCGACGGTCAGGCATACCAGATAGCGCAGGCGATTTTCCGTCTGTACCTCTTCGGCGAACTGTTTAATCACCTCCGGGTCCTGAATGTCGCGGCGCTGGGCGGTTACCGACATCAATAGATGCTGGCGTACCAGCCAGGCGACCAGCTGCGTCTCCCGCGAATTGAGCCCGTGGAGCTCGGCGAATTTCAGCACGTCTTCGGCGCCGAGAATCGAGTGATCGCCGCCGCGGCCTTTAGCGATATCGTGAAACAGGGCGGCGATGAGGATAAGTTCAGGATGGGCCAGCCGCGGCCACAGCTCAACGCACAGCGGATGGCGGCTGCGGGTCTCTTCTTTCGCGAAGCTTTCCAGCTTTAACAAGACGCGTATGGTGTGTTCGTCGACGGTATAGGCGTGAAACAGGTCGAACTGCATCTGACCGACAATATGCGACCACTGCGGCATATAGGCCCACAGCACGCTGTGGCGATGCATCGGCAGCAGGCCGCGACTCACCGCGCCCTGATGGCGCAGCATGCTGAGGAAGAGAGTTCGCGCCTCCGGGATATAGCACAGCGGCTGCGTCAGGTGGCGGCGCGCGTGGCGCAGGTGGCGCAGAGTAGTGGAGTAAATGCCGGTGATGCTGCTGTTGCGCACCATAATAAAGAACATCCGCAGAATTGCCTGCGGCTCGCGCATAAACAGGGTGTCGTCACGCAGGTCTATCAGGGTGCCGCGCAGTTGGAAATCATCATCAATAGGCCGCGGCTTTTCGTTCTCGGTTAGCGCGAGGATCGCCTCGTCAAACAACTGCAGTAGCATGTTATTGAGTTCACTCACCCGACGCGTGACGCGGAAGAAATCTTTCATCATGTGTTCGATCGGCTGATTACCTTCGCCTTCATAGCCGAGGCGGTGGGCGACATTCAACTGACGATCGAAAAGCAGGCGGTTATCGTAGCGATTCACTTCAAGATGCAAAGCAAAACGGATACGCCAGAGCTGGTGCAGGCACTCGTTAAGCTCGTTGCGCTCGGCTTCGGTGAGGAAGCCGAAACCGACCATTTCATCAAGCGAGGTGGCGCCGAAGTGGCGGCGGGCCACCCATTGTAGGGTATGTATATCGCGCAGGCCGCCGGGGCTGCTTTTGACGTCCGGCTCCAGGTTGTAACTGGTGCCATGGTAGCGCTGGTGGCGAACATTCTGCTCTTCAACCTTGGCGGCGAAGAACTTTTCCGACGGCCAGAAGCCGTCGCTGAAAATATGTTTTTGCAGTTCAAGAAACAGCGCGACATCGCCGATGAGTAGGCGGGATTCAATTAAGTTGGTGGCGACGGTAAGATCTGAAAGCCCTTCGAGCAAACACTCTTCGAGGGTACGCACGCTGTGGCCGACTTCGAGCTTAACGTCCCACAGCAGGGTCAGGAGCTCGCCGACCTTTTGCGCCTGCTCGTCCGGCAGCTTTTTACGGCTCAGAATTAGCAGGTCGACGTCGGAGAGCGGGTGCAGCTCGCCGCGGCCATAGCCGCCAACGGCCACTAGCGCCAGGTCGCAGACAGATTCAAAACCATAGTCGACCCACAGCCGCTGCAGCAGCTGGTCGATAAACTCGGTGCGCGCCGCGATGAGCTGCTCTGCGGCGATGCCGTTATCAAATGCCTCTCCGAGCCAGTGCTGGAAGGTATCGATGTGCGCCTTGATTGCGGCACAGTTCAGATCGCCCTGCGGCCAGTTCACCGGATGTTCCGGCGGGATGGGCAGAAGAGGGGAGGCTGTGTCAGGTAAAGAGTTGCTCATCGCGTCACCATAAGAAAAAACTATCTAATAAAAAAGCCGGCGGGCGCCGGCTTTTCATTATTCGTCGTGCGAGATTATCGCCGGGATGGTGTCATCCTTGCGTAGCGTCAGAATTTCGCAGCCGTTATCGGTTACCACAATAGTATGCTCGTACTGCGCAGACAAGCTACGGTCTTTGGTTTTCACCGTCCAGCCGTCCTTCATGCTGCGGATCTCTTTCTTACCGGCGTTGACCATCGGTTCGATGGTGAAGGTCATACCCGGCTTGAGCACCACGTCGGTTTCCGGCGAATCATAGTGCAGTACCTGCGGTTCTTCGTGGAAGCCGCGGCCGATACCGTGCCCGCAGTACTCGCGCACCACGGAAAAACCTTCCGCTTCAACGAATTTCTGGATCGCCGCGCCGATCGCGCGCAGGTTGATCCCCGGTTTAACCATCTTCAGCGCCAGATAGAGGCTTTCCTGGGTGATGCGGCACAGGCGCTCGCCGAGGATAGTCGGTTTACCGACGATGAACATTTTTGAGGTATCGCCGTGGAACTCATCTTTAATCACGGTCACGTCGATATTAACGATGTCGCCGTCTTTCAGCAGTTTGCCGTCATCCGGGATGCCGTGGCACACCACTTCATTAATAGAGATACAGACCGATTTCGGGAAGCCGTGATAGCCGAGGCAGGCGGAGACCGCTTTCTGTTCATTAACAATGTAGTCGTTGCAGATGCGATCCAGCTCGCCTGTGCTGACGCCCGGTTTGACGTAGGGTTCGATCATTTCCAGCACTTCGGCGGCCAGGCGGCCGGCAACGCGCATTTTTTCGATGTCTTCAGATGTCTTGATAGAGATAGCCATGGAATATGTCCAGCAGTGTCGATTTTTTCGACAATAATAGATTAAGTCCTGTCAATGGTAACAGTCCGGGTACGCTGGTGCCAAATTGAGAATCATTAACAGCACGAGACGTCAACAAGAGTTGGTGTCTGGCCAGGTTTTGTGGTATAAAGCGCGCCGGACTTCCGTTCCATCTCAGATACACAAGGATGGGCGTAAGCGACATACTCATATTGTGTAAATAACACACACGTATCGGCACATATTCCGGGGTGCCCTTTGGGGTCGGTAATATGGGATACGTGGAGGCATAACCCCAATTTAATCTATAGAGGTTTTAAACATGGCAACTGTTTCCATGCGCGACATGCTCAAGGCTGGTGTTCACTTCGGTCACCAGACCCGTTACTGGAACCCGAAAATGAAGCCTTTCATCTTCGGCGCGCGTAACAAAGTTCACATCATCAACCTTGAGAAAACTGTACCGATGTTCAACGAAGCTCTGGCTGAGCTGAACAAAATCTCTGCCCGTAAAGGCAAGATCCTGTTCGTTGGTACTAAGCGCGCTGCAAGCGAAGCGGTAAAAGAAGCTGCTAACAGCTGCGACCAGTTCTTCGTGAACCATCGCTGGCTGGGCGGTATGCTGACTAACTGGAAAACCGTTCGTCAGTCCATCAAACGTCTGAAAGACCTGGAAACTCAGTCCCAGGACGGTACTTTCGAGAAGCTGACCAAGAAAGAAGCGCTGATGCGCACTCGTGAGCTGGACAAGCTGGAAAACAGCCTGGGCGGTATCAAAGACATGGGCGGCCTGCCGGACGCACTGTTCGTTATCGACGCTGACCACGAGCACATCGCTATCAAAGAAGCAAACAACCTGGGTATCCCGGTATTTGCTATCGTTGATACCAACTCTGATCCGGACGGCGTAGACTTCGTTATCCCGGGTAACGACGATGCAATCCGCGCAGTTAGCCTGTACCTGGGCGCTGTTGCAGCTACCGTTCGTGAAGGTCGCTCTCAGGACCTGGCTTCTCAGGCGGAAGAAAGCTTCGTAGAAGCTGAATAATAAGGTTTAAGCCCTTATTAGTACCGTGTATGAATAGGGGCCAATTTTAGGCCCCTTTTTTCAATTTATGCTGTTTGGCCGCAGGCCGGGCAGTTTCCACATCTCCCGAGGATTTTAGAATGGCTGAAATTACCGCTTCCCTGGTAAAAGAGCTGCGCGAACGTACTGGCGCAGGCATGATGGATTGCAAAAAAGCACTGACTGAAGCTAATGGCGACATCGAGCTGGCAATCGAAAACATGCGTAAATCCGGCGCGATCAAAGCGGCGAAAAAAGCAGGCAACGTTGCTGCTGACGGCGTGATCAAAACCAAAATCGACGGCAACTACGGTTACATTCTGGAAGTTAACTGCCAGACTGACTTCGTTGCTAAAGATGGTGGTTTCCAGGCATTTGCTGACAAAGTACTGGACGCCGCTGTTGCTGGTAAAATCTCCGACGTTGAAGTTCTGAAAGCGCAGTTCGAAGAAGAACGTGTTGCCCTGGTTGCTAAAATCGGTGAGAACATCAACATCCGTCGTATCGCTATCCTGGAAGGCGACGTTCTGGGCAGCTACCAGCACGGTGCGCGCATCGGCGTTCTGGTTGCCGCTAAAGGCGCTGACGAAGAGCTGGTTAAGCAGCTGGCAATGCACGTTGCTGCAAGCAAGCCGGAATTCGTTAAGCCGGAAGACGTTTCTGCTGAAGTAGTAGAAAAAGAGTACCAGGTTCAGCTGGACATCGCGATGCAGTCCGGTAAGCCGAAAGAAATCGCAGAGAAAATGGTTGAAGGCCGTATGAAGAAATTCACCGGCGAAGTTTCTCTGACTGGTCAGCCTTTCGTTATGGAACCGAGCAAATCTGTTGGTCAGCTGCTGAAAGAGCACAACGCCGACGTTACTGGCTTCATCCGCTTTGAAGTGGGCGAAGGCATCGAGAAAGTTGAGACTGACTTTGCAGCAGAAGTTGCTGCGATGTCCAAGCAGTCTTAATTTTTAAAAAAAGGAGCCGCCTGAGGGCGGCTTCTTTTTGCGCCTCTCTTGTAAAATCAGCCAATCGCTTATAGTGACTGCGCTGAACGATGACATACAATGTCGTCAGAATTAACTCATCTCAATCGTTGACAGTCTCAGGAAAGAAACATGGCTACCAATGCAAAACCCGTCTACAAACGTATTCTGCTGAAGTTAAGTGGCGAAGCTCTGCAGGGTTCAGAAGGCTTCGGTATTGATGCAAGCATACTTGACCGTATGGCTCAGGAAATCAAAGAACTGGTTGAACTGGGTATTCAGGTTGGCGTAGTGATTGGTGGCGGTAACCTGTTCCGTGGTGCTGGTCTGGCGAAAGCGGGTATGAACCGCGTTGTGGGCGACCACATGGGCATGCTGGCAACGGTCATGAACGGCCTGGCAATGCGTGATGCGCTCCATCGCGCCTATGTGAACGCTCGCCTGATGTCCGCAATCCCGCTGAACGGCGTGTGTGACAACTACAGCTGGGCGGAAGCGATTAGCCTGCTGCGTAACAATCGCGTGGTGATCCTCTCCGCAGGTACCGGCAATCCATTCTTTACTACCGACTCCGCAGCCTGCCTGCGCGGTATTGAAATCGAAGCCGACGTGGTACTGAAAGCGACCAAGGTTGACGGCGTGTTTACCGCTGACCCGGCGAAAGATCCTTCCGCCACCATGTACGATCAGCTGACCTACAGCGAAGTACTGGATAAAGAGCTGAAAGTGATGGATCTTGCCGCCTTCACCCTGGCGCGCGACCACAAACTGCCGATTCGCGTATTTAACATGAACAAGCCTGGCGCGCTGCGTCGTGTGGTGATGGGCGAAAAAGAAGGCACATTGATTACGGAATAATTCCCGTCGG
This sequence comes from Klebsiella sp. JN_Kp122, assembly GCF_040062085.1. Taxonomy (NCBI): domain Bacteria; kingdom Pseudomonadati; phylum Pseudomonadota; class Gammaproteobacteria; order Enterobacterales; family Enterobacteriaceae; genus Klebsiella; species Klebsiella sp. JN_Kp122. The sequence continues at coordinate 31,974 of NZ_JBEAHW010000017.1, read as the reverse complement.
CGCTAATTCCGGGTAATATTCCGCTTTACTTTAGCGGGGAAGTTGCCCGGTTAATTGAATTAATCCGGACTATACTTAGCTCACTTTTGCGGTGAGCGACCGTGTGGTCTGTCTGAGACAAGTTTTCAAGGATTCGTAACGTGATTAGCGATATCAGAAAAGATGCTGAAGTACGCATGGAAAAATGCGTTGAAGCATTCAAAAACCAAATCAGCAAAATTCGCACGGGTCGTGCTTCTCCAAGCCTGCTGGATGGCATCATTGTAGAATACTACGGTACGCCGACTCCGCTGCGTCAGCTGGCAAGCGTTACGGTAGAAGATTCCCGTACGCTGAAAATCAACGTCTTCGACCGCTCTATGAGCCCGGCCGTTGAAAAAGCGATTATGGCGTCTGACCTGGGTCTGAACCCAAGCTCTGCGGGTAGCGATATCCGCGTTCCGCTGCCGCCGCTGACAGAAGAACGTCGTAAAGATCTGACCAAGATCGTGCGTGGCGAAGCTGAACAGGCGCGTGTCGCCGTGCGTAACGTTCGCCGTGACGCGAACGACAAAGTTAAAGCTCTGCTCAAAGAGAAAGAGATCAGCGAAGATGACGATCGCCGCTCTCAGGACGACGTGCAGAAAATGACTGACGCCGCCATTAAGAAAGTTGATGCGGCGCTGGCAGAGAAAGAAGCGGAACTGATGCAGTTCTGATTTTCTGCCGTTACGCGGGCCCGGGATATTCGGGCTGCGTAAAGTCTGAAACGCCGTACAGAAGACCGTACGCTCAATATTTGGGATTGCGTAAAAATAGCTGGCCTTGTAGCCTTCCGTTCTATACCGAAGGTCATTCGCCGCCGTTTTAGCCCCGAGGATTGATGCATAAAGGGCTTGCTGGCGGCGTTTTGCTTTTTATCCTGTCACAATTCTTCTGGACGTCTCATGAAGCAATTAACCGTTCTCGGTTCGACCGGTTCAATCGGCTGCAGCACGCTGGACGTGGTGCGCCATAATCCCGAAAGCTTTTCCGTCGCCGCGCTGGTCGCGGGGAAAAATGTCGACCGTATGGTTGAACAATGTCTGGAATTTTCTCCCCGCTTCGCGGTGATGGATGATGCGCAAAGCGCTGAGCGTTTGCGTACGCTGCTGCGTGAGCAGGGCTGCCGCACGGAAGTGCTGAGCGGTAAGCAGGCGGCGGCCGACGTCGCGGCGCTGGATGAGGTCGATCAGGTGATGGCGGCCATCGTTGGCGCGGCCGGTCTGGCGCCGACGCTGGCGGCCATTCGCGCCGGCAAAACGGTGTTGTTAGCGAATAAAGAGTCGCTGGTGACCTGCGGCCGCCTGTTTATGGACGCGGTTCAGCAGTACGGCGCTCGCCTGTTGCCGGTTGATAGCGAACATAACGCGATTTTTCAGAGTTTGCCGGAAACAATTCAAAACCATCTGGGATACGCTGACCTGACGCAGAACGGCGTCTCGTCGATTCTGCTGACCGGTTCCGGTGGACCTTTCCGGGAAACGGCGATTTCTGAGCTGGCGGCAATGACGCCGGATCAGGCTTGCCGCCATCCGAACTGGTCAATGGGACGCAAAATTTCCGTTGATTCCGCCACGATGATGAATAAAGGGCTGGAGTACATCGAAGCCCGCTGGCTGTTTAATGCCTCTGCTCAGCAGATGGAAGTCATTATTCATCCGCAATCGGTGATTCACTCCATGGTTCGCTATCAGGACGGCAGCGTGCTGGCGCAATTAGGCGAGCCGGATATGCGCACGCCGATCGCCCATACCATGGGTTGGCCGCAGCGCCTGAACTCCGGCGTTAAACCGTTGGACTTCTGTCAATTGAGCAACCTGAGTTTCTCAGCGCCGGATTACGATCGCTATCCGTGCCTGAAGCTGGCAATGGACGCTTTTGATGTCGGCCAGGCCGCGACGACGGCGTTGAATGCCGCTAACGAAGTTTCGGTGGCGGCGTTTCTGAATAGTGAAATCCGCTTTACCGATATTGCGGCGGTTAACCAGGCGGTGCTGGATAGTATGGCGCTCAATGAACCGCAAAGTATTGATGAAGTGGTTGCGATTGATGCCGAAGCGCGCGTCGCCGCACAGCGACAACTCCGATAACACATGGCGTAGGGGAGCCCCTGTAACGCGTTGTGATATTTGTGGGCGCTGGGCTTCGGTGATATAGTCTGCGCCACCCGATCGTTGCATTTTGTTGTGAAAGATTACGGTGGCCGTGGCAAGACACGGCTTTTTTGCGTAAAGCTTTTGGTTGTTCTCTGCGATTGGCTGTAGCTCCGGCGCCGGATAAAAATGCGTATTCAGCGCTGCCCGGCGGCGTGTGTGTTGTGGCTTAGCTAATCCTTATTATGGACTTAAAACGCGTTATGTTGTCTGCTAATCAAACTGTCAGCAAAATGTCGCCTGCGCATGGTTGTCGCCATGTCGCCATTATCATGGACGGCAACGGTCGTTGGGCGAAACAACAAGGTAAAATTCGCGCCTTTGGCCATAAAGCTGGAGCGAAATCTGTTCGTCGCGCGGTCTCCTTCGCGGCGAATAATGGTATTGAAGCATTAACGCTTTACGCATTCAGTAGTGAAAACTGGAACCGTCCGGCGCAGGAAGTGAGCGCGCTGATGGAACTGTTTGTCTGGGCCCTGGATAGCGAAGTAAAAAGCCTGCATCGTCACAATGTCCGCCTGCGGATTATCGGCGAGACGACGCGCTTTAATGCCCGGCTGCAGGAGCGTATCCGTAAGGCGGAAGCGCTAACGGCAAACAATACCGGACTAACGCTGAATATCGCCGCTAATTACGGCGGCCGCTGGGATATCGTCCAGGGCGCGCGTCAACTAGCCGAACAGGTACAAAACGGGTTGCTAAAACCTGAAGAGATCACGGAAGACATGTTGAGTCAGCAGGTGTGCATGCATGAACTGGCTCCCGTTGATTTAGTTATTAGGACCGGGGGAGAGCACCGAATAAGTAACTTTTTGATTTGGCAAATTGCCTATGCCGAACTTTACTTTACGGATGTTCTTTGGCCCGATTTTGCTGAACAGGACTTTGAAGGTGCACTCCATGCATTCGTTAGTCGAGAGCGTCGTTTTGGCGGCACAGAAGAGCCGGGTGGCAGTCATGCCTGATGGGGGTCACTTTTGCTGAAGTATCGCCTGATTTCCGCTTTCGTTTTAATTCCCGTCGTAATTGCGGCGCTTTTTCTATTGCCGCCCGCGGGTTTTGCTATCGTCACCCTGGTCGTTTGTATGCTCGCCGCGTGGGAGTGGGGGCAATTAAGCGGTTTCACCTCAACGACGCAGCGCGTGTGGCTGGCGGTGCTTTGCGGCCTGCTGCTGGCGCTAATGCTCTTTATGTTGCCTGAATACCACTATGACGCTCATCAACCGATGGTTGAGGGATCGTTATGGGCTTCGTTTGGCTGGTGGATTGTCGCCTTGGTGCTGGTGCTCTCTTATCCGGCCTCGGCGGCGTTGTGGCGCCATTCAAAAGCGCTGCGTCTGATCTTCGGCGTGCTGACTATTGTCCCGTTTTTCTGGGGCATGCTGGCGCTGCGGGCCTGGCATTATGCCGATAACCACTATAGCGGCGCGGTGTGGCTGCTGTACGTCATGATTCTGGTGTGGGGGGCGGATTCCGGCGCCTACATGTTCGGTAAAATGTTCGGTAAGCATAAGCTGGCGCCAAAGGTTTCCCCGGGGAAAACCTGGCAGGGTTTCTTCGGTGGCCTGCTGACGGCCGCGGTTATCTCCTGGGCGTACGGCATGTGGGCTCATCTGGATGTCACCCCAACCGTGTTGCTGATTTGCTCGGTGGTGGCGGCGCTGGCTTCAGTGCTGGGCGATTTGACGGAAAGTATGTTTAAGCGTGAAGCCGGCATCAAGGATAGCGGGCATCTGATCCCTGGACATGGCGGTATTTTAGATCGCATTGATAGCCTGACGGCTGCGGTGCCGGTGTTCGCTTGTCTGCTGTTGTTAGTCTTCAGGACGATTTGACGGAAGGTTTTATGCTGAGCGTTCTCTGGAATTTGGCCGCTTTTATTATTGCGCTTGGCGTACTGATCACCGTGCACGAGTTCGGCCATTTCTGGGTGGCTCGTCGCTGCGGCGTGCGCGTTGAACGTTTTTCCATTGGTTTTGGTAAAGCGCTGTGGCGCCGCGTAGATAAGCAGGGTACTGAATTTGTTATCGCGCTGATCCCGCTTGGCGGCTATGTGAAGATGCTCGACGAACGCGTCGAGCCGGTGGCGCCGGAAATGCGTCATTACGCTTTCAATAATAAAACCGTCGGTCAGCGTGCGGCCATCATTGCCGCAGGCCCTATCGCCAACTTCATTTTTGCCATCTTTGCTTACTGGCTGGTGTTTATCATCGGCGTCCCTGGCGTACGTCCGGTTGTTGATGAAATATCGCCCAATTCCATCGCTGCGCAAGCACAAATTGCAAAAGGAATGGAACTTAAAGCGATAGATGGCATCGAAACGCCTGATTGGGATGCAGTTCGTATGGCGTTAGTCGCGAAGATCGGCGACCAACAAACAATACTTACCGTCGCCCCTTTCGGGACGAACCAACGTCAGGATAAAATCCTCGATCTGCGTCACTGGGCGTTTGAGCCGGATAAACAAGATCCGGTGGCCTCGCTGGGCATCAAGCCGCGTAGCGCGCAGATTGATACCGCGCTGGCTGAGGTACAATCTCAGTCGGCCGCGCAGAAAGCAGGTTTGCAAGCGGGAGACAGGATCGTTAAAGTCGATGGTCAACCGTTAACGCAGTGGATGACGTTTGTTAATCTGGTGCGTGATAATCCGGGCAAGGCGCTGGCTCTGGAGGTCGACAGACAAGGTACGCCGCTGTCGTTGACTTTGACTCCGGATACGAAGTCGGTGAAAGGCAAGGCTGAAGGGTTTGCAGGGGTAGTACCAAAGGTTATCCCGCTGCCTGATGAATACAAGACAGTGCGTCAGTACGGGCCGTTTGCCGCCATCGCCGAAGCCACGGATAAAACCTGGCAACTGATGTCGTTAACGGTCAGGATGCTGGGCAAATTGATAACCGGTGATGTCAAACTGAACAACCTCAGTGGGCCGATTTCTATCGCTCAGGGGGCTGGAATGTCAGCGGAATTTGGGTTGATTTACTATCTGATGTTCCTTGCGCTGATAAGCGTGAACCTTGGAATAATCAACTTGTTCCCGTTACCCGTCCTCGACGGGGGGCATCTGCTGTTTTTGGCGATTGAAAAGCTGAAGGGCGGGCCGGTATCCGAGCGAGTTCAAGACTTTAGTTATCGCATTGGCTCAATACTGCTGGTGCTGTTAATGGGGCTTGCACTTTTCAATGATTTCTCTCGGTTGTAAGAGAGTTTGTTAGGAAGAACGCATAATAACGATGGCGATGAAAAAGTTGCTCATAGCGTCGCTGCTGTTTAGCAGCGCGACTGTATACGGTGCTGAAGGGTTCGTGGTGAAGGACATTCATTTCGAAGGCTTGCAGCGTGTCGCTGTTGGTGCGGCCCTCCTCAGCATGCCAGTGCGTCCTGGCGATACGGTGACCGATGATGATATCAGTAACACCATTCGCGCTCTGTTTGCCACTGGCAACTTTGAGGACGTCCGCGTCCTGCGCGATGGTGATACCCTGCTGGTGCAGGTGAAAGAGCGCCCAACAATTGCGAGCATTACCTTCTCCGGCAACAAGTCGGTGAAGGATGACATGCTCAAGCAAAACCTTGAGGCATCCGGCGTTCGCGTTGGGGAATCTCTCGATCGCACCAAGCTTGCCGATATCGAAAAAGGGCTGGAAGATTTCTACTACAGCGTCGGTAAATATAGCGCCAGCGTTAAAGCTGTCGTGACGCCGCTGCCGCGTAACCGCGTCGACCTGAAACTGGTTTTCCAGGAAGGCGTCTCGGCGAAAATCCAGCAGATTAACATTGTCGGTAACCACGCTTTCACCACTGACGAACTGATTTCTCACTTCCAACTGCGCGATGAAGTGCCGTGGTGGAACGTTGTCGGCGATCGTAAATACCAGAAACAGAAACTGGCGGGCGACCTTGAAACCCTGCGCAGTTACTATCTGGATCGCGGCTACGCGCGTTTCAACATCGATTCGACGCAGGTTAGCCTGACGCCGGACAAGAAAGGCATCTATATCACCGTAAACATCACCGAAGGCGAGCAGTACAAGCTCTCCGGCGTGCAGATTACGGGCGATCTGGCGGGCCATTCCGCGGAAATCGAATCGCTGACCAAAATTGAGCCGGGCGAGCTGTATAACGGCACCAAAGTGACCAAAATGGAGAATGATATTAAGAAACTCCTCGGTCGCTATGGTTACGCCTATCCGCGCGTCCAGTCGCAGCCGGAAATCAATGACACGGATAAAACCGTGAAGCTGCATATCAACGTTGATGCCGGTAACCGTTACTACGTGCGTAAAATTCGCTTCGAAGGTAACGACACCTCCAAAGATTCCGTCCTGCGCCGCGAAATGCGCCAGATGGAAGGAGCGTGGCTGGGCAGTGACCTGGTCGATCAGGGTAAAGACCGTCTTAACCGTTTAGGTTATTTCGAAACCGTCGATACCGATACCCAGCGCGTGCCGGGTAGCCCGGATCAGGTCGATGTCGTTTACAAGGTGAAAGAGCGTAATACCGGTAGCCTGAACTTCGGTATCGGCTACGGTACCGAAAGCGGCGTCAGCTTCCAGGCAGGCGTTCAGCAGGATAACTGGTTAGGCACCGGCTACTCCGTTGGCATCAACGGGACCAAGAACGACTACCAGACCTATGCTGAACTGTCGGTCACCAACCCGTATTTCACCGTAGATGGCGTGAGCCTCGGCGGCCGCATCTTCTATAACGACTTCGATGCGAACGACGCGGATCTGTCTGACTATACCAACAAAAGCTATGGTACAGACGTCACCCTCGGCTTCCCGATCAACGAATACAACTCGCTGCGCGCAGGTTTAGGTTACGTTCATAACTCCCTGTCCAATATGCAGCCGCAGGTGGCGATGTGGCGTTACCTGAATTCGATGGGGCAGTACCCGGATACCACCAACGACAATAACTCGTTTAGCGCCGACGACTTCACCTTCAACTATGGTTGGACGTACAACCGCCTCGATCGCGGCTACTTCCCGACTGAAGGTTCGCGTGTCAACCTGAACGGTAAAGTCACTATTCCGGGCTCTGATAACGAATACTACAAAGTGACGCTGGATACTGCGACCTATGTACCGATCGATGACGATCATCAGTGGGTCGTGCTTGGTCGTACGCGCTTCGGTTACGGTGATGGACTCGGCGGCAAAGAGATGCCGTTCTATGAGAACTTCTATGCCGGTGGTTCAAGTACCGTTCGCGGCTTCCAGTCGAATACGATTGGTCCGAAAGCGGTTTATCTCCCTTCAACTACCAGTCGTGATGACTATGATACGGAATGTGCGAGCACTGAAAGCGCGCCTTGTAAATCGGACGATGCGGTGGGCGGTAACGCCATGGCGGTCGCCAGCCTTGAGCTGATTACCCCAACGCCGTTTATCAGCGATAAATACGCTAACTCGGTGCGTACTTCCGTGTTTATGGATATGGGGACCGTCTGGGATACTAACTGGGATTCCACGAAGTACGGTGGCTACCCTGATTACAGCGATCCAAGCAACATTCGTATGTCTGCGGGTATCGCGGTACAGTGGATGTCGCCGTTGGGGCCGTTGGTCTTCTCCTACGCCCAACCGTTTAAAAAGTACGATGGAGACAAAGCCGAGCAGTTCCAGTTTAACATTGGTAAAACCTGGTAATTGTCGGCGACAACGGAATGTAAGTGCAGTATAGCGCTGACTGTAGGCGATGGCGGATGCTATCGCCTGGCCACGCAAATAACGGTACCCCTGGGTACTCATGGGATGGTAAGGAGTCAATTGTGAAAAAGTGGTTATTAGCTGCAGGTCTGGGTTTAGCAATGGTAACTTCCGCTCAGGCGGCAGATAAAATTGCTCTGGTTAACATGAATAACCTGTTCCAGCAGGTTGCTCAGAAAACTGGCGTTTCCAAAACGCTGGAGAACGAGTTCAAAGGCCGCGCTAGCGAACTGCAGCGTATGGAAGGCGATCTGCAGTCTAAAATGCAGCGTCTGCAGTCCATGAAACCGGGCGCAGATCGTACCAAACTGGAAAAAGACGTGATGTCTCAGCGTCAGACCTTCTCTCAGAAAGCACAGGCTTTTGAGCAGGATCGCGCACGTCGTTCCAATGAAGAACGTGGCAAACTGGTTACCCGTATCCAGACTGCCGTTCAGAGCGTAGCGAAAGATCAGAGCATCGATCTGGTTGTTGACTCTAATGCCGTGGCATACAACAGCAGCGATGTTAAAGACATCACCGCTGATGTACTGAAACAGGTTAAATAAGTAATGCCTTCAATTCGACTGGCTGACTTAGCACAGCAGTTGGATGCAGAATTACACGGTGATGGCGATATCGTCATCACCGGCGTTGCGTCCATGCAGAGCGCTAAAGCAGGCCAAATTACTTTCATGGTAAATCCTAAATACCGTGAACACCTGGCCGCTTGCCAGGCCTCCGCCGTTGTCATGACGCCGGACGATTTACCGTTTGCCCATAGCGCCGCGCTGGTAGTGCGTAATCCCTACCTGACCTACGCGCGCATGGCTCAAATTTTAGATACCACGCCGCAGCCGGCGCAAGACATCGCCGCAAGCGCGGCGATCGACCCAACGGCGAAGCTGGGTAACAACGTCTCCGTCGGCGCGAATGCCGTTATCGAATCCGGCGTGGTGCTGGGCGATAACGTGGTTATTGGCGCTGGCTGTTTCGTTGGCAAAAATAGCAAAATCGGCGCCGGCTCGCGTTTATGGGCCAACGTTACCATTTACCACGAGATTGAGATCGGTGAAAATTGCCTGATCCAGTCCAGTACGGTGATCGGCGCGGACGGTTTCGGTTACGCTAACGATCGCGGTAACTGGGTGAAGATCCCGCAGCTTGGTCGCGTTATTATTGGCGATCGTGTGGAGATCGGCGCCTGTACCACCATCGATCGCGGCGCGCTGGACGATACCGTGATCGGCAATGGCGTTATCATTGATAACCAGTGCCAGATTGCGCACAACGTGGTGATTGGCGACAATACCGCCGTCGCTGGCGGCGTGATTATGGCCGGCAGCCTGAAAATTGGGCGTTACTGCATGATCGGCGGCGCCAGCGTGATTAACGGCCATATGGAAATCTGCGATAAAGTCACCGTAACCGGGATGGGGATGGTTATGCGTCCTATCTCTGAACCTGGCGTCTATTCCTCAGGTATTCCGCTGCAGCCGAACAAGGCGTGGCGTAAAACTGCGGCGCTGGTGATGAATATTGACGAGATGAGCAAGCGCCTGAAAGCGGTTGAGCGCAAGGTTAATCAACAAGACTAAATTCATCATTCGGTCACGTTACATTCCCGGCCTGTTGCATTCGTTAATAAGATTGCCGCAGGCCGTGTTATTATTGCCTTTTAGTATATTTAGACAGGAAGAGTATTTTGACTACTGACACTCATACTCTGCACATTGAAGAGATTCTGGAACTTCTGCCTCACCGTTACCCGTTCCTGCTGGTAGACCGCGTGCTGGATTTTGAAGAAGGTCGTTTTCTGCGCGCAGTAAAAAATGTTTCCGTAAACGAGCCGTTTTTCCAGGGGCATTTCCCTGGTAAGCCGATTTTACCTGGCGTGCTGATTCTGGAAGCGATGGCGCAGGCCACCGGCATTCTGGCTTTCAAAAGCGTTGGAAAACTTGAGCCGGGCGAACTGTACTACTTCGCGGGTATCGATGAAGCGCGTTTCAAACGTCCGGTAGTGCCAGGCGACCAGATGATTATGGAAGTCACTTTCGAGAAAACCCGCCGCGGACTGACCCGTTTCAAAGGCGTTGCGCTGGTTGACGGTAAAGTGGTTTGCGAAGCGACGATGATGTGTGCGCGTAGCCGGGAGGCCTGATACGTGATTGATAAAACCGCCTTTATTCATCCTACCGCCATTGTAGAAGAAGGCGCCGTCATTGGCGCTAATGTCCACATTGGTCCGTTTTGTATTGTGGGCGCCAACGTCGAAATTGGCGAGGGCACCGTACTGAAGTCTCATGTCGTTGTGAATGGCCACACTAAAATTGGCCGCGACAATGAGATCTACCAGTTCGCTTCGATCGGTGAAGTTAACCAGGATCTGAAATATGCTGGCGAGCCGACTCGAGTGGAAATTGGCGATCGCAACCGCATTCGCGAAAGCGTCACCATTCATCGCGGCACAGTACAGGGCGGTGGATTAACGAAGGTGGGCAGCGATAACCTGCTGATGATCAACGCCCACGTGGCGCACGATTGTACGCTTGGCGACCGCTGCATCCTGGCCAACAACGCGACGCTGGCCGGTCACGTGTCTCTGGATGATTTCGTCATCATCGGCGGCATGACTGCAGTACATCAGTTCTGCATCATCGGCGCGCACGTTATGGTAGGCGGCTGCTCCGGCGTCGCTCAGGACGTTCCGCCGTTCGTGATTGCCCAGGGCAACCATGCCACGCCGTTTGGCGTCAACATCGAAGGTCTGAAACGCCGCGGCTTTAGCCGTGAAGCGATTACCGCGATTCGTAACGCCTATAAACTGCTGTACCGCAGCGGCAAAACGCTGGACGAAGCCAAGCCGGAAATCGCCGAACTGGCGGCTCAGCATCCTGAAGTTCAGCCATTTGTCGATTTCTTTGCCCGTTCAACTCGCGGCTTGATTCGTTAATGGCCGAACAGCGTCCCCTGACGATTGCCCTGGTCGCCGGAGAAACCTCCGGCGATATTCTTGGCGCCGGTCTCATCCGCGCCCTCAAAGCTCGCGTCCCTGATGCGCGCTTTGTCGGCGTGGCGGGGCCGCTGATGCAGGCGGAAGGATGCGAAGCCTGGTACGAAATGGAAGAGCTGGCCGTGATGGGCATTGTTGAAGTGCTTGGTCGACTGCGCCGCTTACTGCATATTCGCGCCGATTTAACGCGCCGTTTCGGTGAACTGCGTCCCGATGTCTTCGTTGGCATCGACGCCCCTGATTTCAATATTACCCTCGAAGGTAACCTGAAAAAGCAGGGCATCAAAACCATTCATTACGTCAGCCCGTCCGTTTGGGCATGGCGACAAAAACGCGTTTTCAAAATTGGCAGATCCACCGATCTGGTCCTGGCATTCCTGCCTTTCGAAAAAGCGTTTTACGACAGATTTAACGTTCCCTGCCGTTTCATCGGCCACACCATGGCGGATGCCATGCCGCTGGATCCTGACAAGGGCGCGGCACGTGACCGTCTGGGTATTCCGCATGATGTTCACTGCCTGGCGTTGCTGCCCGGTAGCCGCGGCGCGGAGGTCGAAATGCTCAGCGCCGACTTCCTGAAAACCGCGCAGCTTCTGCGTGGTACCTATCCCGACCTGCAGGTTGTGGTGCCGCTGGTCAATGCCAAACGGCGGGAACAGTTTGAGCGAATCAAAGCTGAGACGGCGCCGGATATGACGGTACATATGCTGGATGGTCAGGCGCGCGATGCGATGATCGCCAGTGATGCCGCGCTGCTGGCCTCGGGGACGGCGGCGCTGGAGTGCATGCTGGCGAAATGCCCGATGGTCGTTGGCTACCGCATGAAGCCGTTTACCTTCTGGCTGGCGAAGCGGTTGGTGAAAACCGATTATGTCTCTTTGCCAAATCTGCTGGCCGGGCGCGAGCTGGTGAAAGAGCTGCTGCAGGATGAATGCGAGCCGCAGGCGCTGGCCGCCGCTCTGAAGCCGCTGCTGGCCGACGGCAAAACCAGCCACGATATGCATGATACTTTCCGCGCGCTGCATCAGCAGATCCGCTGCAACGCGGATGAGCAGGCGGCGGACGCAGTACTGGAGTTAGCAAAATGATGGAGTTCGTCTATCCACATACCCATCTGGTCGCCGGTGTCGATGAGGTTGGCCGCGGGCCGCTGGTCGGCGCGGTGGTCACTGCCGCGGTAATCCTTGATCCGCGTAAGCCGATCGTAGGCCTCAACGACTCTAAAAAATTAAGCGAAAAGCGCCGCTTGGCGCTGTTCGATGAAATCAAAGACAAAGCGCTGTGCTGGAGCCTGGGGCGCGCCGAGCCGCATGAAATCGACGAGCTAAACATCCTGCATGCCACGATGCTGGCGATGCAGCGCGCCGTCGCTGGCCTGAGTATTACCCCTGAGTTCGTGCTTATCGACGGCAACCGCTGCCCATCGCTACCGATGCCGTCGCAGGCGGTAGTGAAAGGCGATAGCCGGGTGGCGGAAATCAGCGCAGCGTCTATTCTGGCTAAAGTCACTCGCGACGCCGAAATGGCTACGCTGGATATTGCATTTCCGCAATACGGTTTTGCCCAGCACAAAGGCTATCCTACCGTTGTACATCTGCAAAAACTGCAGGAACACGGCGCAACAGAGCACCACCGGCGTAGTTTCGGCCCGGTGAAACGCGCGCTGGGCCTGGCGTCCAACTAAGTCACTGGGATCTAAAGATGTCTGAACCACGTTTCGTACACCTGCGGGTGCACAGCGACTATTCCATGATCGATGGGCTGGCGAAAACCGGGCCGCTGGTGAAAAAGGCGGCCGCTTTGGGCATGCCTGCGCTGGCGATCACCGATTTCACCAACCTCTGCGGTCTGGTTAAGTTCTACGGAACGGGCCATGGCGCCGGGATTAAACCAATTGTCGGCGCTGACTTCCATGTTCAGTGCGATCTGCTTGGCGATGAATTCACCGAGCTGACGGTTTTAGCGGCCAACAATACCGGCTATCAGAACCTGACTCTGCTCATTTCTCGTGCCTATCAGCGCGGCTATGGCGCGCTGGGGCCATGGATCGATCGCGACTGGCTGGTTGAGCATCAGGAAGGGCTGATTCTGCTGTCCGGCGGGCGTAAAGGCGACGTTGGCGTCAGCCTGATCCGCGGAAACATGCCGCTGGTAGAGCAGTGTCTCGCCTTCTATCAACAACATTTTCCGGATCGCTACTATCTGGAGCTGATCCGTACCGGTCGTCAGGACGAAGAAAGCTATCTTCATGCCGCGGTTCAACTGGCGGAAGAGCATGGTTTGCCGGTAGTGGCGACCAACGATGTGCGCTTCCTGGAAACCGGCGACTTCGACGCTCATGAAATCCGCGTCGCCATTCACGATGGCTTCACCCTCGACGATCCGAAGCGTCCGCGTAACTACTCGCCGCAGCAATATATGCGCAGCGAGGAGGAGATGTGCGAGCTATTTGCTGACATCCCGGAAGCGCTGGAAAACACCGTTGAGATCGCCAAACGCTGCAACGTCACCGTGCGCCTTGGCGAATACTTCCTGCCGCAGTTCCCGACCGGCGACATGACTACCGAAGATTTTCTGGTGATGAAGTCGAAAGAGGGGCTGGAAGAGCGTCTCGAATTCCTGTTCCCGGATCCCGAAGAGCGCGCTAAGCGTCGCCCGGAATATGACCAACGTCTGGATGTGGAACTGCAGGTTATCAACCAGATGGGGTTCCCTGGCTACTTCCTGATCGTCATGGAATTTATCCAGTGGTCCAAGGATAACGGCGTGCCGGTAGGGCCGGGGCGAGGTTCCGGCGCCGGCTCGCTGGTGGCCTACGCGTTGAAAATCACCGACCTTGACCCGCTGGAGTTCGACCTGCTGTTCGAACGTTTCCTCAACCCGGAACGTGTTTCGATGCCCGACTTCGACGTCGATTTCTGCATGGAGAAACGCGACCAGGTGATTGAGCACGTGGCGGATATGTATGGCCGCGACGCGGTATCGCAGATCATCACCTTCGGTACCATGGCGGCGAAGGCGGTTATTCGCGACGTGGGCCGCGTGCTGGGCCACCCTTACGGCTTTGTTGACCGAATCTCTAAGCTGGTGCCGCCGGATCCTGGCATGACGCTGGCGAAAGCCTTTGAAGCGGAACCACAGCTGCCGGAAATCTACGAAGCGGACGAAGAAGTTAAAGCGCTGATCGATATGGCGCGTAAGCTGGAAGGCGTAACGCGTAACGCCGGTAAGCACGCGGGCGGCGTGGTTATCGCGCCGACCAAAATCACCGATTTCGCGCCGCTGTACTGCGATGAGCAGGGGCTGCACCCGGTTACCCAGTTTGATAAGAACGACGTTGAATATGCCGGGCTGGTAAAATTCGACTTCCTCGGCCTGCGTACGCTGACCATCATCAACTGGGCGCTGGAGATGATCAACAAGCGCCGGGCGAAGAACGGCGAAGGGCCGCTGGATATCGCCGCGATACCGCTGGATGACAAGAAAAGCTTCGACATGCTGCAGCGCTCGGAAACCACCGCGGTATTCCAGCTTGAATCGCGCGGCATGAAAGATCTGATTAAGCGCCTGCAGCCTGACTGCTTCGAAGACATGATCGCACTGGTGGCCCTGTTCCGTCCGGGCCCGCTGCAGTCGGGGATGGTAGATAACTTTATCGACCGTAAGCACGGCCGTGAAGAGATTTCCTACCCGGACGTGCAGTGGCAGCATGAATGTCTGAAACCTGTACTGGAGCCGACTTACGGCATCATTCTGTACCAGGAACAGGTCATGCAGATAGCCCAGGAGCTCTCTGGTTATACCCTCGGCGGCGCGGATATGCTGCGTCGTGCGATGGGTAAGAAAAAGCCGGAAGAGATGGCCAAGCAGCGTTCTGTCTTCGAAGAAGGTGCGAAGAAAAATGGCGTTGACGGCGAACTGGCGATGAAAATCTTTGACCTGGTGGAGAAATTCGCCGGTTATGGATTTAACAAATCCCACTCCGCCGCCTATGCGCTGGTCTCCTACCAGACGCTGTGGCTGAAAGCCCACTATCCGGCCGAGTTTATGGCGGCGGTGATGACTGCCGATATGGACAACACCGAGAAGGTGGTGGGCCTGGTCGATGAGTGCTGGCGCATGGGGCTGAAAATCCTGCCGCCGGACATTAACTCCGGCCTGTATCATTTCCACGTCAACGATGATGGGGAAATCGTGTATGGTATCGGCGCCATTAAAGGCGTCGGCGAAGGCCCGATTGAAGCCATCATTGAAGCGCGTAACAATGGCGGTTACTTCCGCGAGCTGTTTGACCTGTGCGCCCGTACCGATATTAAAAAACTCAATCGCCGGGTGTTGGAAAAACTGATTATGTCCGGGGCGTTCGACCGCCTCGGCCCGCATCGTGCGGCGCTGATGAACTCGCTGAACGATGCGCTGAAAGCCGCCGATCAGCACGCCAAAGCCGAAGCCATCGGTCAGGCGGATATGTTCGGCGTGCTGGCGGAAGAGCCGGAACAAATCGAGCAATCCTACGCCAGCTGCCAGCCGTGGCCAGAGCAGGTGGTGCTGGATGGTGAAAGGGAAACGCTGGGGCTATATCTGACCGGCCACCCGATTAACCAATATCTAAAAGAGATCGAACGCTACGTTGGCGGCGTGAGACTCAAAGACATGCACCCAACCGATCGTGGTAAAGTGACCACGGCGGCGGGGCTGGTTATTGCTGCGCGGGTAATGGTCACCAAGCGCGGCAATCGTATCGGCATCTGTACGCTGGATGACCGTTCCGGGCGTCTGGAGGTGATGTTATTCACCGACGCGCTGGATAAATACCAGCAGTTGCTGGAAAAAGACCGCATACTTATCGTCAGCGGACAGGTCAGCTTTGATGACTTCAGCGGGGGCCTTAAAATGACCGCCCGTGAAGTCATGGATATTGACGAAGCCCGGGAAAAATATGCTCGCGGGCTTGCTATCTCGCTGACGGACAGGCAAATTGATGACCAGCTTTTAAACCGACTCCGTCAGTCTCTGGAACCCCACCGTTCGGGAACCATTCCAGTACACCTCTATTATCAGAGGGCGGATGCGCGCGCGCGGTTGCGTTTTGGCGCAACATGGCGCGTCTCTCCGAGCGATCGTTTACTCAACGATCTGCGTGGCCTTATCGGCTCGGAGCAGGTGGAACTGGAGTTTGACTAATACAGGAATACTATGAGTCTGAATTTCCTAGATTTTGAACAGCCTATCGCAGAGCTGGAAGCGAAAATCGATTCCCTGACTGCTGTAAGCCGTCAGGATGAGAAACTGGATATTAACATCGATGAAGAAGTGCATCGTCTGCGCGAAAAAAGCGTAGAGCTGACGCGCAAAATCTTCGCCGATCTTGGCGCATGGCAGGTAGCCCAGCTGGCGCGTCATCCACGTCGTCCCTATACCCTGGATTATGTCCGCCTGGCTTTCGACGAATTTGACGAGCTGGCAGGCGATCGCGCCTATGCTGACGATAAAGCTATCGTCGGCGGTATTGCGCGTCTTGATGGTCGCCCGGTGATGATCATCGGTCATCAGAAAGGCCGTGAAACCAAAGAGAAGATCCGTCGTAACTTTGGTATGCCGGCGCCGGAAGGCTACCGCAAAGCGCTGCGCCTGATGGAAATGGCTGAGCGTTTCAAAATGCCGATCATTACCTTCATCGACACCCCTGGCGCCTATCCGGGCGTTGGCGCGGAAGAGCGCGGCCAGTCGGAAGCGATTGCCCGCAACCTGCGTGAAATGTCGCGTCTGAGCGTGCCGGTTATCTGCACCGTGATTGGCGAAGGTGGCTCCGGCGGCGCGCTGGCGATCGGCGTAGGTGATAAAGTCAACATGCTGCAGTACAGCACCTATTCAGTTATCTCGCCGGAAGGCTGTGCGTCCATTCTGTGGAAAAGCGCGGATAAAGCGCCGCTGGCCGCGGAAGCGATGGGTATCATCGCGCCACGCCTCAAAGAGCTGAAGCTGATTGATTCCATCGTTCCAGAACCGCTGGGCGGCGCTCATCGTAACCCGGAAGCGATGGCGGCGAGCCTGAAGGCACAGCTGTTGGCCGACCTGGCTGACCTGGATACTCTCAGCGAAGAAGAGCTGCGTAATCGCCGCTATCAGCGTCTGATGAGCTACGGCTACGCCTGATTTATCAGCGCATCACAATTCTCTAAGGGGCCGGATTTCTGGCCCTTTTTTTATCATTTTTTCACTGAGGTAAGATGATACGTCAATGAGGTGATGTGATTAGCCGATGATGTCTTTTTCCCGTGACACTGCGCTCACTGCCGGGGACAACGCCTGGGCAGACCGTTCATAAGGAAAAGGAGAATAATATTATGGCAATTCATAAAACCGTCGCCTTAAGCGCCGTGGCCGCAGGGATCTTGTTAAGTCTGGGGGCCGCACAGGCGGCGCCGCTGCTCAGCGCCACTGAAACAACCACCATGACCGCCAGCGAACTGGCGGCAAAAGAAAAAGCGCTAACCGACTTTCCGCTGATGGAAGCGGTTAAATCCTCTATTCGCACCCTCGATAATGCCGTGGTGGAGCAGATTGAACCCGGTAGGGCGGCGAATCCGGAGAACGTTAAGCGCGTTGAAGGCATGCTTAGCGAGCAGGATTGGGATTATCTGTTCCCGATGCGCGCGCCGGAATATACCTACAGCAATTTCCTGAAGGCGATCGGTAAATTCCCGGCGGTATGCGGTACCTATACCGATGGTCGCGATAGCGATGCTATCTGCCGTAAATCGCTGGCGACGATGTTTGCCCACTTTGCTCAGGAAACCGGCGGCCACGAAAGCTGGCGCGATATTCCGGAATGGCGCCAGGCGCTGGTCTATCTGCGCGAAGTCGGCTGGACCGAAGGTCAAAAGGGCGGCTATAACGGCGAATGTAACCCGGATGTCTGGCAGGGGCAGACCTGGCCTTGCGGTAAAGATGCCGATGGCGATTTCCTCAGCTATTTTGGCCGCGGCGCTAAACAGCTCTCCTATAACTACAACTACGGCCCGTTCTCAGAGGCGATGTATGGCGACGTTCGCCCGCTGTTGGATAAACCACAGTTGGTGGCCGATTCATGGATGAACCTCGCCAGCGCCGTGTTCTTCTTTGTTTATCCGCAGCCGCCGAAACCTTCCATGCTGCACGTTATCGACGGTACCTGGCAGCCCAACGATCGCGATAAGAGCAATGGCTTGGTGCCAGGGTTTGGCGTGAGCATCCAGATCATCAACGGCGGCGTCGAGTGCGGCGGCGCAACGGAAAACGCCCAATCGCTTAACCGTATTGCCTATTACAAAGAGTTCGCCAACTACCTCAAAGTACCTATTGCCGATGATGAAGTGCTGGGCTGTAAGAACATGAAGCAGTTTGATGAAGGCGGAGCCGGTGCGCTGCCAATCTACTGGGAACAGGATTGGGGATGGGATCCGAACACCGCGGACGGTAAAACCAATGCCTGCCAGCTGGTGAGCTATCAGACGCCGTACAGCGCATTTAAAGAGGGGGATTACAGCAAATGCGTGCAGCACTACTTCAACGTAACCGTGGTTGATGATGCGGGTAGCGATGGCGCGTCTGATAAGACGGATGACGTTACGCCTGCTCCACAGGTAAACGTCGCGCCGGTGGCGCGTATTGCCGGCCCGGTCGGCGCAGTCGAAGCCGGTAGCCTGGTGTCGCTGAGCGCGGAAGCCTCTACCGATGCCAACGGCGATAAGCTGAGCTATAGCTGGATGTCGCAGGATGGCCAGACGTTAAGTGGCGCGGATAAGGCGGTGATCAATTTTAGCGCTCCGCAGAGCGACAAAGATGCCCAGTATGTCGTTAGCCTGACCGTTAGCGATGGCAGCTTATCCAGCACGGCCACTTATACTCTGAATGTGAAGGCGAAGGCGGCGGCGGATGACGCGAAGGAGGAGCCGGCAGGCGATAGCGGCGCTATCAGCTATCCGGCATGGAGCGCCAGCCAGAGCTGGAAACCAGGTGACATCGTCAATAACCACGGCGCGCTTTTCCAGTGTAAACCGCTGCCGGAAGGGGCATGGTGCAACGTGGCGCCAACCTACTACGAACCGGGCGCAGGTCTGGCCTGGGGTGATGCCTGGAAAGCGCTGTAATCATCGCTTTGCTATGACTCAGGACTAAGATAAATCCGCCAGTGCTAAGCACTGGCGCGATTGATATTATGCTTACCTTAGGTAAATCCAGGAGGAAAGCGTGAATATCATCGCCATCATGGGGCCCCACGGCGTCTACCATAAAGACGAACCGATCAAAGAGCTGGAAGCCGCTCTGCAGAAGCAAGGATTCCAGACTATCTGGCCGCAAAACAGCGCCGACCTGCTGCAGTTTATCGAGCACAACCCGCGTATCTGCGGCGTGATCTTCGACTGGGACGAGTACAGCGTTGATTTATGCAGCGATATCAATCGCCTGAATGAATATCTCCCACTGTATGCTTTTATCAATACGCACTCGACGATGGACGTCAGCAGCCAGGACCTGCGCATGGCGCTATGGTTCTTTGAATATGCGCTGGGGCTGGCGGAAGATATCGCTACTCGTATTCGTCAGTATACCAACGAGTATCTGGACAACATCACGCCGCCATTTACCAAAGCGTTATTTAACTATGTGCAGGAGGGAAAATATACCTTTTGTACACCCGGACACATGGCGGGAACCGCCTATCAGAAAAGCCCGGTCGGCTGCCTGTTTTATGATTTCTTCGGCGGTAATACGCTGAAAGCCGATGTTTCTATCTCTGTTACCGAACTGGGGTCGCTGCTGGACCATACCGGCCCGCATCTGGAAGCGGAAGAGTATATCGCTCGCGCCTTTGGCGCCGAGCAGAGCTACATGGTGACCAACGGCACCTCGACGTCGAATAAAATTGTCGGCATGTATTCGGCGCCCGCTGGCAGTACGTTGCTGATCGACCGTAACTGCCATAAATCGCTGGCGCATCTGCTGATGATGAGCGATATCGTGCCGCTGTGGTTAAAACCGACGCGTAACGCGCTGGGGATCCTCGGCGGCATTCCGAAACGGGAATTTACCCGCGATAGCGTCCAGCACAAAGTAGAGACAACTTGTGGCGCGCAGTGGCCGGTGCATGCGGTGATCACCAACTCCACCTATGACGGGCTGTTGTATAACACCACCTGGATTAAACAGACCCTTGACGTGCCGTCGATCCACTTCGATTCCGCCTGGGTGCCTTATACCCACTTCCACCCGATTTATCAGGGGAAAAGCGGCATGAGCGGCGATCGCGTACCGGGGAAAGTGATCTTCGAAACCCAGTCGACGCATAAAATGCTGGCGGCGTTGTCGCAGGCTTCGTTGATCCATATTAAAGGCAGCTACGATGAAGATACCTTCAATGAAGCCTTTATGATGCATACCTCTACCTCACCGAGCTATCCGATCGTCGCCTCGATAGAAACCGCGGCGGCGATGCTGCGCGGTAACTCCGGAAAACGCCTGATTCAGCGCTCCATCGAACGCGCGCTACATTTCCGTAAGGAGGTGCAGCGCTTGCGTGAAGAGGCCGACGGCTGGTTCTTTGA
Source organism: Klebsiella sp. JN_Kp122 (assembly GCF_040062085.1). NCBI lineage: Bacteria > Pseudomonadati > Pseudomonadota > Gammaproteobacteria > Enterobacterales > Enterobacteriaceae > Klebsiella > Klebsiella sp. JN_Kp122. Next base: position 11,510 of record NZ_JBEAHW010000017.1, on the reverse strand, counting down.
CATCTGGCAACCAGAAGAGGTTGAAGAAGCGCAGTGCTGGCCGGTTTCCCCAGGAGAAGCGTGGCACGGATTCCAGGATGCCGATGACGACCATATGTTCCTCGATCCAGTAAAAGTCACCATTCTCACGCCGGGTATGGACGAGCAGGGCAATATGGCGGAAGAGGGGATCCCGGCCGCGCTGGTGGCGAAATTCCTCGACGAGCGCGGCGTGGTGGTGGAGAAAACCGGGCCTTACAATCTGCTGTTCTTGTTCAGTATCGGTATCGATAAAACCCGGGCGATGGGCCTGCTGCGCGGTCTGACCGAGTTTAAACGCGCCTACGATCTCAACCTGCGGGTGAAAAATATGTTGCCGGATCTCTATGCCGAGGATCCGGACTTCTACCGCAATATGCGCATCCAGGATCTGGCGCAGGGGATCCACCGCCTGATCCGTCAGCATCAGCTCTCACAGCTGATGCTGCGGGCCTTTGACGTGCTGCCGGAGATGAAAATGACCCCGCATCAGGCCTGGCAGCGGCAGATTAAGGGCGAAGTCGAAACCATCGAACTGGAGAATCTGGTGGGGCGTATTTCGGCTAACATGATCCTGCCGTATCCGCCTGGCGTGCCGCTGCTGATGCCGGGGGAGATGATCACCGAAGAGAGCCGCGCGGTGCTCGATTTCCTGTTGATGCTCTGCTCGATCGGTCGCCACTATCCAGGTTTTGAAACCGACATCCACGGGGCCAAACGCGATGAAGACGGCGTCTACCGTGTACGAGTCTTAAAAAATAATTAGGGGCTTGCGCGGCGGCGGGCGGCGCGAGTAACGTGTTGGGCTTCAACAGGAGGAGAACAACCATGCTGGGTTTAAAACGAGTTCACCATATTGCCATCATCGCGACAGACTACGCGAAGAGCAAAGCGTTCTATTGCGACATCCTCGGGTTTACGCTGCAGAGCGAGTTCTACCGCGCCGAGCGTGATTCGTGGAAGGGCGACCTGGCGCTGAACGGCGAGTACGTTATCGAGCTGTTTTCGTTCCCGTTCCCTCCTGCGCGCCCAAGCCGTCCGGAAGCCTGTGGTCTGCGCCACCTGGCGTTTAGCGTCGACGATATTGATGCCGCGGTTGCGCATTTGCAGGCGCATGGCGTCGCCTGTGAAGCTATCCGCATCGATCCGTTTACCGATAAGCGTTTCACCTTCTTCAACGATCCCGACGGCCTGCCGCTGGAGATTTACCAACAGTAATACTTGCCAGAACCAGCCCTGGCGCGTAACGTGCCGGGCTATCTCTTCTTAGCTGCGTAAGCACGATCATGACGCCGGATATTGCCTCATCGCTTCGACCACATCGTCAGTTTCTGCTGGCCTTCAGCGGCGGCCTGGACTCAACCGTCCTGCTGCACCGGCTGGTACGCTGGCGCCAGCGCGAGCCAGCGATTCAGCTGCGCGCGATTCACATTCACCACGGCCTGAGCGCCAACGCTGACCATTGGGTTGAGCATTGCGAACAGATTTGCCAGCAATGGCAGGTACCGTTACAGGTGGTGCGCGTGACGCTGGCGGATGAGGGGTTGGGGATTGAAGCGCATGCTCGCCAGGCGCGCTATCAGGCTTTCCGTGAGGCGCTGCTGCCAGGCGAGGCGTTATTGACGGCACAACATCTCGACGACCAATGCGAGACCTTCCTGCTGGCGCTTAAGCGCGGTAGCGGCCCGACCGGCTTGTCGGCGATGGCCGCCAGTAGCGAGTTCGCCGGCGGAAAATTGCTACGTCCGCTGCTCAATGAGAGCCGTGAATCCCTGCATCAATGGGCGCTGACTCATCAACTGCGGTGGATTGAAGACGAAAGTAATCAGGACGATGCCTACGATCGTAACTTTCTGCGTCTGCGGGTGGTACCGCTGCTGAGCGAGCGCTGGCCGCATTTTGCCGATGCTGTCGCCCGTAGCGCCAGCTTATGTGGCGAACAGGAACAGTTGCTTGATGAAATGCTGTCGGCGGAGCTTGCCGCGCTGGTTGATGAGCGTGGTTCGCTGGCGATAGAACCGCTGAGCGCGATGAGCGCGCCGCGTCGTGCGGCGCTGTTGCGCCGCTGGCTGGCATCCCAACAGGCGCCGATGCCGTCGCGCGAAATGCCGGAGCGCATCTGGCAGGAAGTGGCGCTTGCGCGTGAAGACGCCGCGCCTTGTCTGCGCTTAGGCGGTTTTGCCGTCCGGCGCTACCAGCAGCGCCTGTTTTGGGTAAAGCATCTGGCAAGCCTGACGGAACGGGAAATACCATGGGGTGATGCGACTAAAGCGCTGATACTACCGGAAACGCTGGGAGAACTGGCGTTGCAGCCCGGTGGGCCGCTACGCGCGCCACGCGCGGATGAACCGGTATCGATACGTTTTCGCGCCAGCGGTAATCTGCACATCGTCGGGCGTCCGGGCGGGCGTAAGCTTAAGAAAATCTGGCAGGAAATGGCGGTCGCGCCCTGGCGTCGCGATACCACGCCACTATTGTTTTATGGCGAAACGTTGATCGCGGCGGCCGATGGGCTGTTTGTCACCAGAGAGGGGCAAGTACAGGAAGGCGAGGGGTTACAGCTGGTATGGCGGAAAACGGGCGGCTAAGCCGCCCGATGGGCTTCAGGATTCGCTGACCACCACGGTGCCGATTTCAGGATGGCTGAAACTGGCGATTTTATCCAGACGTAGCTCACGGACGTTACCGCCAAGTTCTACCACCAGATACTCGACATTTTTACGCGAGATAAGATCGTTTGCTTTGGCCTGCAGCTGTTCACCATCTTTCAGGGCCAGCGCCAGCACCAGGTGATGCTGGCAGGCAAGCTCGAGGTTGTCATAATCATCGCAGTTAATGGGTTGATAAGTATCATTCATTGACATAATCGCTCACCAATAAGTTTGCTGCCGCATAAGCGGCCTTTTCCCTGACTGACTCCGAAAGGGCCTGATCCGCCGCAACCTCATTTAATACTTTCAACACGCAGCCCAGCGCATCCGGGATATACCCTAAGTCTCCGCTGGCTATTTCCGCATACCGCTTGCGTATTAACTCACAATATTGATCCACATGCCCTCCTGTCAGCGTTCTGACTTAACCGTGGGATGCAAGTTTAAGCCTACGAAGATAAACTCTGTTTAGCAAGGTGACTATACCATAGTCATCTAAGCAATATCAGCAGGATGAAAGGAGGACCCGCGATTGACGACAGCCTTTTGTCGCTAGTTTCGCTACAATGTATGCCATTTTTTTCAGGAGTTTATTCATGGCGCTGAAAGCGACGATTTATAAAGCTGTGGTTAACGTTGCCGATTTGGATCGCAACCAGTTTCTGGATGCTAACCTGACGCTGGCGCAACATCCTTCCGAAACCCAGGAGCGTATGATGCTGCGCCTGCTGGCGTGGATAAAATATGCCAACGAGCGCCTGCAGTTCACCCGCGGGTTGTCCTCGGATGATGAACCGGAGCTATGGCAGTTAAACGACCATTTGGGCATCGATCTGTGGATTGAGCTGGGGCTGCCGGACGAGAAGCGCCTCAAGAAAGCCTGCTCGCGGGCGCAGGAGGTGGCGCTATTCGCCTATAATAGCCGGGCGGCTGAAATCTGGTGGCAGCAGAATCAGAATAAGCTTGCGGCGTATCCGAAGCTGACCATCTGGTATCTTGATGATGCGCAACTGGCGCAGCTGAGCGCTTTTGCCGATCGCACCATGACGCTGCAGGCAACCCTGCAGGACGGCGGCATCTGGTTATCCGACGATCGGAATAATCTGGAAATTCATTTAACGGCCTGGCAGCAGCCGGCATGATCATGATTAGCCGCAGCGTTTCCATCCCGGATGAGGAGATTTCGCTTACCGGGGTCCGCGCACAGGGGGCGGGCGGTCAGCACGTGAATAAGGCTTCGACGGCGATTCACTTACGTTTTGATATTAAAGCATCGAGCCTGCCGGAGTTTTATAAAGAGCGCCTGCTTGCCGCCAGTCACCACTTAATTTCTGCTGACGGTGTGGTTATCATTAAGGCTCAGGAATATCGCAGCCAGGAGATGAACCGCGAAGCGGCGATCTCGCGGCTGGTTGCGTTAATAAAAGAATTAACCGCAGTGCAAAAAAGCCGCCGGGAGACGCGACCGACTCGGGCGTCAAAAGAGCGACGACTTGCCTCCAAGGCGCAAAAGTCCTCAGTCAAAGCGCTGCGTGGGAAAGTTCGCCATTGAGCGGCATGGCGGACGGGTGGAATGGATTATAAGGAATTCACAGTGAAGAAAATTGTATTTTCGCTCGCAGCGGCCTGTTCGCTCTTTGCGCTGTTTGGCTGTAACCATCGCGCTGAGGTGGAGACGGTACAGCCGACGGCAATGGAAGAGCTGAAGCCGATGCAGCAAAGCTGGCGCGGTATTTTGCCTTGCGCGGATTGCGAAGGGATTGAGACTTCGTTATTTCTTGAGAAAGACGGCACCTGGGTAATGAACGAACGTTATCAGGGCGTTAGCCGCGAGCCGTCATCTTTCGCTTCGTATGGCACCTGGGCGCGTACCGCTGATAAGCTAGTGCTGACCAACAGTAAAGGCGAGAAATCTTACTATCGGGCGAAAGGCGATAAGCTTGAGATGCTCGATCGCGACGGCAACCCGATTAACTCTGCGCTTAACTATACGCTGGAGTCGGTGAAGGCCAGCCTGCCGACGACGCCGATGGCGATGCGCGGGATGTATTTCTATATGGCGGATGCGGCAACCTTTACCGATTGTGTGACGGGTAAAACGGTAGCCGTGGCAAATAATGCCCAGCTTGAGCGAGATTATGCCGCTGCGCGCGGGACGGATACTCGTCCGGTATTGCTGGTGGTTGAAGGACACTTCACGCTTGAAGCGAATCCCGATACCGGCGAGATGATGAAAACGCTAATGACGGATAAAGACAGCAAATTTATTCCGGGTAAAGACTGCGGTAATTAATTCTTGCAGTTGCTATAAAAAAGGCCTCGCTATTGCGAGGCCTTTTAGCTTTTAAGGGGAAATTACCCCTTAATTTGCTGCACCAGGTAGTTCACGATATCCCCGGTCTTAATCAGCTGCTTCTCGCCGTTGCGACGATGTTTGTATTCGATATCATCGTTGTCGAGGTTACGGTCGCCCAGCACGATGGTGTGCGGGATGCCGATCAGCTCCATATCGGCGAACATCACGCCCGGACGCTCTTTACGGTCGTCCATCAGCACGTCGATGCCATGCGCACGCAGCTCGGCGTACAGCTTCTCGGCCAGCTCCTGCACGCGATAGGACTTGTGCATGTTCATCGGCAGAATAGCGACCTGGAACGGCGCGATGGCGTCCGGCCAGATAATCCCGCGATCGTCAAAGTTCTGCTCAATGGCTGCGGCCACTACGCGGGTCACCCCAATACCGTAGCAGCCCATGGTCAGGACCTGGTTGCGGCCGTCTTCACCCTGTACCGCGGCATTCATCGCCTGGGAGTACTTGGTGCCCAACTGGAAGATGTGGCCGACTTCGATACCACGCTTGATAAGCAGAGTACCTTTACCATCCGGGCTCGGATCGCCGGCAACGACGTTACGAATATCAGCAACTTCCGGAGTCGCGACATCGCGATCCCAGTTAATGCCGAAATAGTGTTTGCCATCGATGTTGGCGCCGGCGGCGAAATCGCTCATGGCCGCGACGGTACGGTCGATAACCACCGGAATCGGCATGTTTACCGGACCGAGAGAACCCGGGCCGGCGTTAACGATAGCGCGGATCTCTTCTTCGCTGGCGAAGGTCAGCGGGCTGGCGACCTGCGGCAGTTTTTCCGCTTTTACTTCGTTGAGTTCGTGATCGCCGCGTACCAGCAGGGCGACCAGCGGGTAGCTGCTATCTTCTACCGCTTTCACCAGCAGGGTCTTAACGGTTTTTTCGATTGGCAGATTGAACTGCTCAACCAGCTCGGCGATGGTTTTCGCGTTCGGCGTGTCTACCAGCGTCATTTCTTGCGTCGCGGCTGCGCGCGGCTCTTTCGGCGCGACGGCTTCGGCAAACTCAATGTTCGCCGCGTAGTCGGAGCTGTCAGAGAAGATCACGTCATCTTCGCCGCTCTGCGCCAGTACCTGGAACTCATGGGAAGCGCTACCGCCGATCGAACCGGTGTCAGCCTGTACCGCGCGGAAATCCAGCCCCATACGGCTGAAGATTTTGCTGTAAGCGGTATACATCGCGTCATAGGTTTCCTGCAGCGATTCCTGAGAGGTATGGAAAGAGTAAGCATCTTTCATCAGGAACTCACGGGAGCGCATCACGCCGAAACGCGGGCGAACTTCATCGCGGAACTTGGTCTGAATCTGATAAAAGTTCAGCGGCAGCTGTTTGTACGAGTTCAGCTCATTGCGAATCAGGTCAGTAATGACCTCTTCGTGAGTCGGCCCGAGGACGAATGGGCGATCGCCACGATCGGCAATGCGCAGCAGCTCAGGGCCATATTGCTCCCAGCGACCGCTCTCCTGCCACAGTTCAGAAGGCTGAACTACCGGCATTAACACCTCGATAGCACCGGCGTTGTTCATCTCTTCACGCACGATGTTCTCGACTTTTTTCAGAACGCGCACGCCGGTCGGCAGCCAGGTGTACAACCCTGAGGCCAGCTTGCGGATCATCCCGGCGCGCAGCATCAGCTGATGGCTGATGACTTCGGCGTCGGCAGGTGTCTCCTTCAGAGTGGAGAGCAGATATTGGCTAGTACGCATGTTGTTACGGTTCCATTTGGACGATCGGAACAGGCTGGAGAGCCAGCCTGAAACAAAAAAAGTGGTTTAGTTTACCAGTGTGGCAAAGATGCCAAAAGAGAGGAAAATAAAATTAGCGCGGTTCGAGAGAAAAGACTTCAAAACCGGAGGGGATTACCCGCCAGCGCACGTTGAAATCGAGCAACCAGACGGCGTAGGTTTTCCCTGCTTCTTCCTCTTTGCGATAAGCCGGACGCGGATCCTGCGCCAGTACTTCACGGATAAACGCTTTGATATGCGGGTAGCGTTTTTCCAGCGTCAGTAACTGTGCTTCTATTTCCGGCGTAAAGCTGACATTCATGCCTGCCAGCGGCGCCTGTTGCGCATAGCTAGCGCTGGCATCAGGCAGGGCTTCGGCAAAGGGAAGATAAGGTTTGATATCAACCACCGGCGTGCCGTCAACGAGATCGAGGCTGCCAAGTTCCAGTATTACCTGATCCTTCTGGCAGCGAACGCCTTTCAGTTCAACCAGCGACATGCCGATAGGGTTGGGGCGAAATGTCGAGCGGGTCGCGAAGACGCCCATGCGCGCGTTGCCGCCAAGGCGGGGAGGGCGCACGGTCGGGCGCCAGCCGCCAGCCATGGTCTGATGAAAGACGAACAGCACCCACAGATGGCTGAAGTTTTCCAGTCCACGCACGGCGTCAGCCTGGTTATAGGGCGCGAGCAGATGAAGTTCTCCGCCGCCGTGTTCAACCAGACCAGGCTGGCGAGGAACGGCAAACTTCTCTTTATACGGCGAGCGGATGACGCCTATTTGCGCGAACTGAAATGCACTCATTGCGCCGAGACGTTAAGCGCTGAACCCAGGCAAACGGCCTGACGGTAGCAGCCTGGCGTACCGCTGGTCACTTCGCAGCTGTGCAGCAGCACGGCGTTGGCCTTCATTTTGGCCGCGTTGATTTGCATGCGTTTACGGGCGGTCGGGATGTTCGGTGGGGAGTCCTGGTTTGAAGCCTGGCATGATTCGCCGCTCACTTCACCCAGATCGCGGAAGGGTTTCCCAACCAGCGCGGCGGCATCGGTATAGATTCTGACCGGCGCGGGACGTGAGACTTTTGGTTTAGCCGTTTCCGTCTGGACTGGCGTGGTTGCGGTGCTTTTAACAGGCTCAACGGGGGATCTGCTTAGCATAGAACAACCGCTTAACATGAGTGCTAACAAACAGACCGGTAAAGCACGCATAGTATTTCCTCAATGAATTATAAAACAGGGCGCTATTGAATCAGGTGCTTGCAAAAATGACAAGACGGGCATAAAGCCCGTCCTGAATGATATTACGCTGAAAGCAGATTACCAGCCTTTCACTGCGCCGCCGTTAAAGATTTTGTTAGCGGCTTCGTAAACTTCATCGCTTTGGTAAGCCTGAACAAATTTCTTAACATTTTCCGCGTCTTTATTATCTTCGCGGGCGACGATCAGGTTTACATACGGCGAGTTTTTGTCTTCAACGAAGATACCGTCTTTCGCCGGCGTCAGGCCAATCTGGCTGGCGTAGGTGGTGTTGATGACTGCCAGAGCGATCTGCGCGTCGTCCAGAGAACGCGGCAGCTGCGGTGCTTCCAGCTCAACGATCTTCAGGTTTTTCGGGTTCTCAACCACATCCAGAGATGTCGGCAGCAGACCTACGCCTTCTTTCAGTTTAATCAGACCCACTTGCTGTAGCAGCAGCAGGGAGCGGCCGAGGTTGGTCGGATCGTTCGGTACGGCAATCTGTGAGCCCGGCTGCAGTTCGTCCAGAGATTTGATTTTCTTCGAGTAGCCAGCGATCGGATAGACGAAGGTGTTGCCGACGGAAACCAGCTTATAACCGCGGTCTTTAATCTGCTGGTCGAGATACGGTTTGTGCTGGAAGGCGTTAACGTCGATGTCGCCTTTGCTCAGTGCTTCGTTCGGCAACACGTAGTCGTTGAAGGTCACCAGCTCAACGTCAAGGCCATACTTCTCTTTTGCCACTTTCTGCGCGACTTCAGCAACCTGCTGTTCCGCACCGACGATCACGCCGACTTTAATATGGTTAGGATCTTTTTCATCCTGACCGCAACCCACCAGAGCCAGAGAACCGATTAATGCGCCAACTGCCGCAAAGGTTTTGAAATTAAAGGCCATGTTATTTCCTTCCTGTAAGAATTAGTGTTGTGTGTCAATAACGTTATTTGTGAGTCACAGCCCGGACGATACGATCGCCAGAGAATTGAATTAAATAAACCAGAATAACCAGCAATACCAGTACGGTGTTCATTACTGTCGCGTTATAGCCGATGTAGCCGTACTGATAGCCAATCTGACCCAAGCCACCGGCACCGACCGCACCGCCCATTGCGGAATAACCCACCAGGGTGATGAGCGTAATGGTGGCGGCGTTCACCAGACCCGGCAGCGCTTCAGGGAGCAGGACTTTACGCACGATCTGCATTGGCGTTGCGCCCATGGCGCGTGAGGCTTCGATAAGCCCGGTCGGGATCTCCAACAGCGCGTTTTCCACCATACGTGCGATAAACGGCGCGGCGCCAACCGTTAATGGCACAATCGCTGCCTGCAGGCCGATAGAGGTACCGACGATCACGCGGGTAAATGGAATCATCCACACCAGCAGAATAATAAATGGAATCGAGCGGAAGATATTAACCAGCGCCGATAGCGTACGATACAGCCGGGCGCTGGCGGCAATCTGCCCCGGACGGGTAACGTACAGCAGTACGCCGACCGGCAGGCCGAGCACAAAGCCAAAGAAGCCGGAGACAAACGTCATAGCCAGCGTTTCCCACACGCCGCGAACCAGCAGCCAGATCATTGGTTCAGACATATCCCAGTACCTCTACTTTTACATGATGTTCCTGCAGCCAGGCGATCGCCGCCTGGGTATCTTCCTGTGTGCCGTGCATTTCGGTCAGCATGATGCCGAACTTCACTCCGCCGGCGTAATCCATCTGCGCGCTAATAATGTTGTTATTCACATTAAAGCGGCGGGCGGTTTCCGACAGCAGCGGCGCATCGACGGAATGGCCGGTAAACTCCATACGCAGCATCGGCACGCTGTCAGGCAACTGCGTGGGCTTCAGGCGCGCCTGATAGTCATCCGGAATATCCAGATGCAGGGTAGATTGAATGAACTGTTGGGCGAGCGGCGTCTTAGGATGGGAGAAGACTTCGCTCACGGTGTCCTGCTCGATCAGTTGACCATTGCTAATGACCGCCACACAGTCGCAGATACGTTTAACTACGTCCATTTCATGGGTGATCAACAGAATGGTCAGCCCCAGACGACGGTTAATGTCTTTCAGCAGTTCGAGGATCGAACGGGTCGTTGCCGGGTCCAGCGCGCTGGTGGCTTCATCGCACAGCAGCACCTTTGGATTGCTGGCCAGCGCGCGGGCAATCGCCACACGCTGTTTCTGGCCGCCGGAGAGGTTTGCCGGATAGCTGTCATGCTTATCGCCAAGACCAACCAGGTCAAGCAGTTCATTAACACGGCGTTTGATTTCCGCCGGCGGTGTGTTATCCAGCTCAAGCGGCAGCGCCACGTTGCCGAAAACGGTACGTGAAGCGAGCAGATTAAAGTGCTGGAAGATCATGCCAATCTGACGGCGCGCGCGAGTCAGTTCTTTTTCAGTCAGCGCGGTGAGTTCCTGGTTATCTACCTGCACGCTGCCTTCGGTTGGGCGTTCCAGCAGGTTAACGCAGCGAATCAGCGTACTTTTACCTGCGCCGGAAGCGCCGATCACGCCGTAAATTTGCCCGGCAGGGACATGCAGGCTGACATTGTTCAGCGCCTGTATGGTGCGGTTCCCCTGCTGGAACACTTTGGTAATATTCGAAAGTTTAATCATCAGTTATTTATTATCGTTTAGCCGTTTGCCGTGGCATTTTCTTCTGCCGTGTGCAGGCGATGCCTGTCAATGAAATGGATGTTAAGGCATCCAGACGTCTAAATCAATCTGACTCTTTATAATGAGCACTTTCTTGCATGCCGAAACATGCGATACTAACGGCATTAGCCTTTATCAGGAGCAAACCGGTGGCAAAGTCTGTACCCGCAATTTTTCTCGACCGTGACGGCACGATTAATATCGATCATGGTTACGTCCACGAAATCGACAGCTTTGAGTTTATCGACGGCGTCATTGATGCCATGCGTGAACTAAAGGCAATGGGATTTGCGTTAGTGCTGGTGACCAACCAGTCAGGCATCGCGCGCGGTAAATTCACGGAAGCGCAATTTGAGACCCTCACCGAATGGATGGATTGGTCGCTGGCAGACCGCGGCGTGGATCTCGACGGTATCTATTATTGTCCGCATCACCCGCAGGGGAGCGTTGAAGAGTTCCGCCAGACCTGCGATTGCCGTAAGCCGCATCCGGGGATGCTCATTTCCGCACGCGATTTCCTGCATATTGATATGGCCGCTTCTTATATGGTGGGTGATAAAGTCGAAGACATGCAGGCGGCTGCAGCGGCGAATGTCGGAACGAAAGTGCTGGTGCGTACCGGTAAGCCGGTTACCGAAGAAGCGGAAAGCGCAGCGGATTGGGTGCTAAATAGCCTGGCGGACCTGCCTGCGGCTATTAAAAAGCGGCAAAAATAAGCGTTGCGTATAAAAGATGAGCGGTTGAAATAAAAATGTATTTTTCCGCTTGTCATTCCCGGCGGGCTCCCTATAATGCGCCTCCATCGACACGGCAGATGTGAATCACTTCACACAAACAGCCGGTTCGGTTGAAGAGAAAA
>NZ_JBEAHW010000020.1:0-244058 GCF_040062085.1 Klebsiella sp. JN_Kp122 | reverse complement strand
GCACAACTCTGTAGCCCCGGTAAGCGACAGCGCCACCGGGGATTTTGAAGCCACCAGCACCGGTGTCAGCGATACACCACCCGGCCTCCCGGATTGCGCTACGCTCATCCGGGCTACCAAATAGCACAACTCTGTAGCCCCGGTAAGCGACAGCGCCACCGGGGATTTTGAAGCCACCTGCACCGGTGTCAGCGATACGCCACCCGCCTTCCCGGATTGCGCTGCGCTCATCCGGGCTACCAAATCGCACAGCGCTGTAGCCCCGGTAAGCGACAGCGCCACCGGGGATTTTGAAGCCGCCAGCACCGGTGTCAGCGATACACCCCCCGCCTTCCCGGATTGCGCTACGCTAATCCGGGCTACCAAATAGCACAACTCTGTAGCCCCGGTAAGCGGCAGCACCACCGGGGTTTTCTCATCCCGTCCGCACTCACTGCGCTTCTCCTATACTTGCAGTTTAAGCGGGGACAGGAGAAAGACGATGACGCTACCCGATTTTCACGTTTCAGCGCCTTTTACGCTTGGTATTGAGCTGGAGTTACAGGTCGTCAACCCGCCGGGATACGACCTCAGCCAGGATGCCTCCACGCTGATTGCCGATATCCAACGCGAACTGACGGCGGGAGAGGCCAAACACGACATCACCGAAAGCATGCTGGAGATAGCCACCGGCATCTGTCGCGATATCAGCCACGCCACCACACAGCTAGGCGCCATCCATCAGGCGGTACAGCGCGCCGCTCTCCATCACCACCTGCAAATCTGCGGCGGCGGTTCGCATCCTTTCCACGCCTGGCAGCGTCAACAAATCAGCGATAACCCGCGCTATGTGAAAACCGTCGAGCACTTCGGCTATCTGGCAAAGCAGGCGACGGTGTTTGGCCAACATGTCCACGTCGGCTGTCAGAACGGCGACGACGCCATCTATTTATTGCACGGGCTGTCACGCTTTGTACCGCACTTTATCGCCCTCAACGCCGCCTCGCCGTGGTTCGACAGCACCGACAGCCGCTTTGCCTGTTCGCGTCTGAATCGTTTCTCTTCCTATCCCGATAACGGGCCGATGCCGTGGGTAGAGAACTGGCAGGCCTTTCAGCGTTTATTCCGCCGCCTGAGCTACACCAGCATGATCGACAGCATGAAGGATCTGCACTGGGATATTCGCCCGAGCCCGGTTTTCGGTACCGTCGAGGTGCGGGTGATGGATACGCCGCTGACGATAGGCCAGGCGGTGAATATCGCCGGATTTATCCAGACGCTGGCCTGTTGGCTGTTAAGCGAACGGCCGTTTAAACATCAGCCGGAGGATTACCTCCTCTACCCTTTCAACCGCTATCAGGCCTGTCGTTACGGCCTCGACGGGGTGATAACCGATGTCTGGTCCGGAGAACAACAAAGCATCCGCGCGAACATTCTACAGTTATCCGACAGACTGGCGCCCTTTGCCCATAAGGTGCACGCCAGCGCGGCGCTGGAATCGGTTGTGCGCCAGGCCAGGTCCACCATCAGCGAAGCGCAGCAGATGCGCGAATTCATAGCCAACGGCGGTTCGCTGATCGGCCTGGTACAAAAGCATTGCGAGATTTGGGCGGCATAAGGAAGCGAAACGGGTATACTCGGCGCAGGATATTCAAAAGGATTGTTCATGTTATTACGCCGCCTGCTCCCTCTTGCGCTTCTTCCCTTCACCGCCTTTACCCATGCTGCCTGTACGCTCACCGACCCAACGCTGACCTTGCAAAGCTATACGGTTAATCCGCAGCAAGAGCGCATCGTGATGTACTGGCAAAAGCAAAATGGTAAAGCCTGGGGATCGTTGCGCTCGCTGCTGTCCGATATCGATAAAGACGGCAGCGTCCAGATGGCGATGAACGGCGGGATATACGATAAGGCCTACGAACCGCTGGGCTTGTATATCGAAAATGGCGAGCAGATAAAGCCCCTCAACCGCGCCTCCGGCGGCGGCAACTTTTTCATTCGCCCCGGCGGCGTATTCTGGCTGAAGGGCCAGCGGGCGGGAATAACGCCTATCAATAAATTTAAGCCATCGCCTGAGATAACCTACGCCGTGCAGTCCGGGCCAATGCTGATTGAAAACGGCGCCATCAACTGGCGGCTGAAGCCCTCCGCCAGCTCGCGCAAACTGCGCAACGGCGTCGGCATTGATAAGCAGGGACGGGTGGTATTTATGCTTAGCGAGCGCGAAACCAATTTCTACGATTTCGCCTGTTACGCACAGTCCAAACTCCACGTGCGCCAGATGCTCTACCTCGACGGCACTATCTCAAAAATGTATCAAAAGGGCGGCAGCATACCGTGGCAATACCATCCGTTCGTCACCATGATCGCGGTGGAAACCCAAAAACCTGGCTAAATAAAAATGGCGCCCGCTCTATCCTGAAGGGGCGCCATTCGGTATCAGGCGGGTTTACGCCAACGGCGGGTTAGCCGCTTCTCGACTTCGACCACCAGGAACATGGCCACGCCAATCGCCAGGGTCACGAACCAGTAGCGCAGCGGTAGTGCTTCGGTGCCGAACATGTTCTGCATCAGCGGTACATAGATGATGACCAGCTGCATCAGCAACAAGACGCCGGTCACCAGCCAGATACCTTTGTTGCGCAGCAACCCTTTGTTCAGGGAGAAGCTGTCGCTGCTGCGGCAGTTGATCATATAGACCCACTGGGCGGTCACCAGCATCTGCAGTAGTACGGTGCGGATGAACTCAGCGCTGTGGCCGCGCGGCGCCAGCCAGGCTTCGAGAACAAAAGCGGCGACGGCAATCATCGAACCGACAAAAGCGACGCGCCAGACGGCGAACCCATCCATCACGTGCTGGCCGCTCTTACGCGGCGGACGGTTCATCACGTTGCGCTCGGCGGCTTCAAAGGCCAGGCCGAAGGAGAGCGTGGCCGAGGTCGCCATGTTCATCCACAAAATCAGCACCGGCGTCAGCGGAATAATATTGCCCGCCAGCAGCGCAATGATGATCAACAGTCCCTGCGCGAGGTTGGTCGGCATGATGAACAGGATAGTCTTTTTCAGATTGTCGTAGACGCGGCGTCCCTCCTTCACCGAGCTGGCGATGGTGGCGAAGTTGTCGTCGGTAAGCACCATATCGGCGGCCTCTTTGGTCACCTCGGTTCCTTTAATGCCCATGGCGATGCCCACGTCGGCCTGACGCAGCGCCGGGGCGTCGTTAACGCCGTCACCGGTCATCCCGACCACTTCGCCGCTATCCTGCAGCGCCTTGACCAGACGCAGTTTATGCTCCGGACTGGTACGGGCGAAAATATCAAACTCCACTGCCGCCTTCGCCAGCTCGGCATCATCCATATGCTCAAGTTGATAGCCGGTCATCGCCTGGCGGCTGTTGGCGATCCCCAGCATCTGACCGATGCTCATCGCCGTCTGCGGGTGGTCGCCGGTGATCATCTTCACGCGGATCCCGGCGGTCTGGCAGGCGTGGATCGCGTCAATCGCCTCCGGACGCGGCGGATCCATCATTCCGGCGATGCCGAGGAACACCAGACCTTCCTTCAGATCATCGTGGGTCAATGTGGCGCTGCCGACGGCTGCCGGTTTGCAGGCGGCGGCAACCATCCGTAACCCCTGGCGGGCAAAGCGCGCCATTTCGTCTTCCCAGTACTGACGGTCAAACGGCCTTGGCCCCTGCTTGCTCATCTGCTGGCCGCACAGGGCAAAGATGACATCCGGCGCGCCGGTAATCAGCACCCGCTCCTCATCGCCGATCTGCTGATGGGTGGCCATATATTTGTACTGCGAGTCGAAGGGTATTTTCGCCACCAGCTGGGTGGCGACCGGCGCTAACTGGGCTTTCGCCGCCAGCACCTTCAGCGCCCCTTCGGTCGGGCCGCCGGTGATCCCCCACAGGCCGCGCTCGTCCTGAACGATCTGACTGTCGTTGCACAGATCGATGGTACGGAGGTAGGTTTCCAAAACGCTGCCCGGCTGCACCACCACCGGCTCGTCGCTGCCCTCCTGGAAAATGCGCCCTTGCGGCTCATAGCTGTCGCCTTCAACGCGGTAGCAGCAGTCGGCGGTGATGACTGCTTTCACCGTCATTTCGTTCATGGTCAGGGTGCCGGTCTTGTCCGAACACACCACGGTCATCGCGCCAAGCGTTTCAACCGTCGGCAGCTTGCGGATAATTGCCCGCTTGCGCGCCATCGCCTGTACACCGAGCGACAGGATAATCGAGATAATCGCCGGCAGGCCTTCCGGCACCGCCGCCACCGCGAGGCTAATCAGCGACAGCAGCAGCTCACCCAGCGGGATATCGCGCAGCGCGAGGCTGAAGAAGAACAGCGCCACCATCATTGCGAGGATGATGACAAAAATCGCTTTCCCCAGTTTATCCATCTGCACCAGCAGCGGAGTACGGTGCTTTTCAATAGCCGCCATCATCTGATTGATGTGGCCTAGCTCGGTCTCTTGACCGGTAGCGGTGACCACACCGACGCCGCTGCCGGCGCTGATAGTGGTGCCGGAGAAGACCATATTGGTGCGGTCACCCAGCGGTAGCTCGCCCTGCAACGCCACAGTGGTTTTATCCACCACCGTTGATTCGCCGGTGAGAATCGCCTCTTCGACCCGTAGATTGTGGCTTTCAATCAGGCGCATATCCGCCGGGACGCGATCGCCAGCGCGCAAAATAACAATATCGCCCGGCACCAGGTCACGGGTGGGGATGGTTTCATGCTTGCCGTTGCGCTGGACGCGGGCGTCGCTGGAGAGCATGTTGCGGATCCCCTGCAGCGATTTTTCGGCATTGCTCTCCTGAATATGACCGATCAACGCATTAATGACGGTAACGCCGAGAATAACCAGGGTATCGACCCAGTGGCCCATCACCGCGGTGAGCGCGGCAGCGGCCAGCAGGACGTAAATCAGGACATCGTTGAAGTGGGCAAGAAAACGCAGCCAGGCCGGTTTGCCTTTCTTTTCCGGCAGCGCGTTAGGGCCGTATGATTTCAGGCGCCCGACGGCTTCAGCGGTGCTGAGACCGTCGGCATGGCTCTTTTTTTGCGCCAGTACCGCTTCGACTGTTTGCT
The DNA here is from genome assembly GCF_040062085.1 of Klebsiella sp. JN_Kp122. Lineage (NCBI taxonomy): Bacteria > Pseudomonadati > Pseudomonadota > Gammaproteobacteria > Enterobacterales > Enterobacteriaceae > Klebsiella > Klebsiella sp. JN_Kp122. Next base: position 238,983 of record NZ_JBEAHW010000020.1, on the reverse strand, counting down.
GATAAGCCTGCTGTGGCGCGCTGTCGCCCGAAGGCGTGATGTTGTGGGGGTTAATCATCCGGGTCAAAATTAAGTTTCCTTTTAAATTCCGTCATTCGGAAAGCCTGAAATCATTTCTGGCCAATGAATTAATGCGTTTTGCGAGCAAGATCAAATTATCCATCCAGAATATTTATTTACTCGCAAATTAAAAAATACATGGTAAGTTGGTTCTGAAAAACAAATATTACAGGGTATTTCTAAACCATTTATAAACGAGGTGAAACATGTTTGGAATCTACCGTGGACGCCGACTGGCGCTGTATGTCGCACTGGCAATTATTATCGCCACAATAGTGGGATATAGTACTTATACTTTTGTAAAAATGCTGAGTTAATAAATGACGTTAATTTACCTCGCGGTGCAATTAACTTAATCACAAATATTACTCAATAAATTAACAGAGGGGGTTTAATTAATAGTATTAGAAATAATATGAATGACGTAAATTAATAAGCGGATAAAGCATATTGCGTTAACGGATTTTTTACCAGACAATATGTTTTTTAACTGACGATTAACATTATAATGAAACACCCGCTGGAAACGCTGTTATCCGCCGCCGGCATTTTGCTGTTAGCCCTGATCTCATGCTTATTGCTGCCGGCGCCCTCGCTCGGCCTGACGCTGGCGCAAAAATTGGTCACATCCTTCCACCTGATGGATCTCAACCAGCTCTATACCCTGATCTTCTGCCTGTGGTTCTTAGCGCTGGGAGTCGTTGAGTATCTGGTATTGCGCTGGGTATGGCGCCGCTGGTTCTCGCTGGCAGATTAAGCCGCAAGAGAGCAAAAAAAGCCCGCCGATAGAGGCGGACTGGTATGCGGCCGGCGCTCAGTGCGCGCGGCTGTGGTTCTCTTTGCGATACGCGCCCGGCGGCTGATTGAAGGTACGGGTAAAGATACGGGTGAAAGTCTGCTGCGAATCAAAGCCGTATTTCAGGCAGATATCATAAACCCGCTGGTCGGTATCTCGCAGGTCGCGCGCCGCCAGCAGCAGTTTACGCTCGCGAATGTAGCGCCCGAGACTTTCCCCTTTGTACTGTAAAAACAGCCGTTGCAGATGCCATTTCGAATACCCGGCATGGCGCGCAATATCATCAATACGCAGCGGTTGATGCAGATTGTCATCAATCCATTCCACGATAGTGTCAATCACCTGAGCGGATATATTCATATCTCTTCTCTCCTTCTGAACCACTCTGGCGGTTAGCGCCACCAGGCGTTAAATGATTGTGTCTTATCAGCGACCCACACCGGTTCGCCCAGCATTGGCGTGACTAAACGCCACTCACGTCCTTCGCTGGCTGCCGCCAGCCGCTGGTACGGATCGTCCCAGCTGTGTTTTGCCAGCACAAAGCGTCCGGCATGCCCCGGTAATACCGACCGGGCGCGTAAATCATCGGCGGCCTGCGCCGTTTCTTCCGGCATCATGTGGATGTACTTCCAGTCCTGGTCATATTGACCGTTTTCCATGATTGCCAGGTCGATAGGGCCAAACTGTTCGCCAATGGCCTTAAAATGCGGGCCATAGCCGCTATCGCCGCTGTAATAAATCTTTTCCTGCGGGGTGACGAACAGGAAGCTGGCCCACAAGGTCTGGTTGCGTTTCAGCCCGCGGCCGGAGAAATGGCGAGCCGGCAGCGCGTGTACGGTGAGTTCATCGCTGATTTTTATCGTCTGGTTCCAGTCCACTTCATCAATAATCGCCGCATCCATTCCCCAGTAGCGCAGATGCGAGCCGACGCCGAGCGGCGTCACCACGCGTTTAACTTTCGGCATCAGCGCCTTAATGGTGGCGTAGTCGAGATGGTCGTAGTGATCGTGGGAGATAATCAGCAGATCGATCTCCGGCATCCGCTGCGCGTTCCACGGGTAGTCGCCGGGGAAGGCCTTATTGATGAAGGAGAACGGCGCGGCGTAATCGCTAAATACCGGGTCGATCAGGATACGTTTACCCGCCAGCTGCAGATACCACGATGAGTGACCGAGCCAGACCATGACGTCTTCGCCAGACGGCAAACCGGCAAGATCGGTATTCACCAGCGGCAACGGCTGCTGGGGGCGCGCGTTTTCTCGCTTCGTGACCAGAAAATCCCACCACGCGGCTAGCATGTTTTTCTGGCCGGTGAATCCCGGCGTCGGCAATTGGTTATGGAACTGGCCGTCACGGTAGTTCGGCGACTGTTCGACAAGACTGAGCTGCGCACCCTGCGGCGCTTTGCCAAAACCGGCATTAAGAACAAACGGCAATGTCGTTGCTGCTGCTAATAACATAATGGCGACCACGCTAAAGGTGACACGGTTCATATCCTGACCAGACGAAAGCCCCATCCAGGAGACTTTATGATATAACTTGATTATGAGTGAGTAAGCACTCATTATTAGGAAGGAGTAGAAAATCGTCAAGACTATTTTCAATTTTTGACATCTGCCGTTGCAGTTGTGCGGTCCGCCGTGATTAGATCGAGGTTTAACTTTCAGCGAGGTAAAATGTAGTGGCTCGTCCTAAGAGTGAAGATAAAAAACAAGCGTTACTGGAAGCCGCCACGGCCGCTTTCGCCCAGTCCGGCATTGCCGCTTCAACATCGGCGATAGCCCGCAGCGCGGGGGTTGCCGAGGGAACGCTGTTTCGCTATTTCGCCACTAAAGATGAGTTGCTCAACGAGTTATACCTCGCCATTAAGATGCGCTTAGTACAGACGATGATCGACGGGCTCAATCCTGACGAAAAACGCCCGAAAGAAAACGCGCGGAACATCTGGAACAGCTATATCGACTGGGGAATGCGTAACCCTATGGAATACCGCGCCATTCGCCGTATGGCGCTGAGCGAACGCATCACCGATGAAACGCGCATCCAGGTCAAAGAGAGTTTTCCCGAGCTTAACGAAATGTGCCAACTGTCGGTGAAAGCGGTTTTCCTTAGCGACGCCTATCGCGCTTTCGGCGATGCCCTGTTCCTGTCGCTGGCCGAAACCACCATCGAGTTCGCCAGCCACGATCCGCAGCGCGCTCGCGAGATCATTGCTCTCGGTTTTGAGGCGATGTGGAATGCGCTGCATGAGAGTGAGTCGTAATGGATAACGAAGCGCTACACCATCACGCGCAGCGTATCGCGCTGACCTACCCTTTTACCGAACACTGCTGGCCGTTTGGCCCGGAGTATGACGTGTTTAAAGTCGGTGGGCGTATTTTCATGTTGACCATGACCCTTCGCGGGCGTGCCATAGTCAACCTGAAGGCCGATCCGCAAAAATCGCTGCTCAATCAGCAAATTTACCGCAGCATCGAACCGGGCTATCACATGAACAAAAAGCACTGGATCACCGTGGTCCCGGGCGAGGATATCAGCGAGGATTTACTTGCCGAGCTTATTGACGACTCGTGGAATCTGGTGGTGGATAAGCTGGCGAAAAAAGACCAGCGTCGGCTGCGTCCCGGCTGATTTTCAAATAAATGCGATAAGTGTTATCGCATTTTTCACTCTTATCATTTCCCGCGCATCGCTGTACTCTTCCTCCCACGAAATGTGCCCGTAAGGGGCTGAAAATTGTGAGGAAGAGTCATGGATATTATCTCAGTTGCCTTAAAACGTTACTCCACTAAGGCTTTCGATCCGGCGAAAAAACTGACGGCTGAACAGGCGGAAAACCTGAAAACGCTGCTGCAATATAGCCCGTCGAGCACCAACTCTCAGCCGTGGCACTTTATCGTCGCCAGCAGCGATGAAGGGAAAGCCCGCGTCGCGAAAGCAGCCAGCGGCACCTATGTGTTCAACGAACGTAAAATCCTCGACGCTTCCCACGTTGTCGTGTTCTGTGCGAAAACCGCAATGGACGATGCGTGGCTGGAAAAAGTCGTTGATCAGGAAGATGCCGATGGCCGTTTTGCCACTCCGGAAGCCAAAGCCGGTAACCACAAAGGCCGCACCTTCTTTGCCGATATGCACCGCAAAGAGCTGAAAGATGACGATCAGTGGATGGCGAAACAGGTTTATCTTAACGTGGGCAACTTCCTGCTCGGCGTGGCGGCAATGGGTCTGGATGCGGTGCCGATCGAAGGCGTCGATTTCGCCATCCTCGACGAAGAGTTTGGCCTGAAAGCGCAAGGTTATACCAGCGTGGTCGTGGTGCCGGTCGGTCATCACAGCGTGGAAGACTTCAACGCCGCGCTGCCGAAATCCCGCCTGCCGCAGTCCACCACCATCACCGAGATCTAATCTCCGCGCGCATCCCTCCCCGGTGGCGCTAACGCTTACCGGGGCTACCAACTGAGTGCCGGATCGTAGCCCGGATAAGGCGCAACGCGCCGCCATCCGGGGAGGGCTGCGGCGATCGCTTACGCTTAGCAGGGAAAAACCGTTACTTTTTCTCCCCCTCGCCGGCGTGCCAGATCCGCTCGGCGTAGCGGCCAATCATCGCCAGCGATACCGCCAGGATCAGGAAGAACACCACCTTGTGCAGGCTATACCAGAAGAATTCGAAGAAGCGGGTGTAGAGGTTGATGGCAAGAAACGTCAGGCCAAATCCACGCAGCATGCCATCGTCGGTTTTCAGGCTGATATAAATACAGATCGCCGCCGCCAGCGCAAACAGCAGCCCCCACGGCAGCAGCTGCGCCTGGCTCACCTCATACCAGCTTTCGGAATCGTAGTTGCCGAAAATCGACAGGATCCACAGCGCGACAAACAGCCAGGTTAGCCCCATCGCCTTACTAACGGTAAACAACTGCCGCTGGCGTAATACATTTTGCATCAAGTAGCACAGCGCCAGCAGCACGCCGCCAAACAGCACGAAACGAATCGGGAAGCTCATCCCCAGCCAGTAGGCGCCCCAACCTGATACATAGCCGGTTTCCGCGCCAAACCAGTTACCTAACGCCAGCAGGAAGAACAGCCACACCAGCCCGGAGCGGGCGAAAAACCCTATCAGGCCGTAAATGGCGCAGCCGAGCAGGATTAGCGGCGCCACATGGCCGCTGCCGTCGTCCAGCCGATCGCCTAGCTGCCACAAGGCAATGGCGGTACAGACGACGCCGAGGAACAAAATCGCCTCGGTGCTGTAGTGCCACTGGGATTCGCGCCGCTGGCGGCGGAACCCCCAATAGTAAAATGCGATGGCCAGCAGCGTCGGCAGAATAATCCGCGCGACAGCGGAATCGCTGAACAGATTGATAATCGCCGCAATCAATTCAGCGTCGGCGAACAGACTCCCCAGCGCAATCAAGACGCAGGCTATCGCGGTCCAGAAGGCATAGCGGCTCAGGCGCTGCCAGTCGAAAGTACGGACAGATAGCGACGCTGACAGCCGTTGGCCATCACTGCTGTTCAGGACCCCCTCCTGCTGCCATTGCTCAATAGCGCGTTGAAGAATCCGCTGCTGCTTGCGGGTGACGTTCATAAGCGTTCCTTGTCCATTGCGGGCTTAGCCCTGTTGATCCAACCAGGCCAGCGCCTGTTCTCCGGTTTCATCCAGCGGTAAATAGACCAGCAGACGCGAACCGTTGCGCGGCGCGGAATACCAGTACATTTGCTGCAGGCTAAAGCGCCCGAGCTGCGGATGGTTAAAATTTTTCACCTGGTTTTCGACGCCGCGCACCTCATAGCGCTGGTGCCATAGCGCTTCGAACTCCGCTGAAGCGGCGAAAAAGCGCGCCAGCTTATCTTCCCACTCTGGCGAACCGCGATGCTCAGCCATCGCCGCGCGAAAATAGGAAACAAAAGTCGGCAACACATCGCGATTTTCAATGCGGCTACGCCAGGCTTCGCAGGTGAGATAGAGATAGATGCAATTGCGGTCTTCTTCGGCAATCGTCGCGAAATCAACGCCCATCAGGCGGCAAAAACTGTCATTCCAGGCGACGATATCAAAGTTCGGTTTCTGAATGCTGGCGGGCTGCGGCATCAGGCTATCAAGCATGCGTCGGGTTCCGGGACTGATCCCCTCGCAAACCGTGGCCTGCGTATTCTCCGGCGGCGTTAAGCCGGCCAGTACGAACAGATGGCGGGTTTCCAGCGGGCTGCACTGCAGCGCGCTGGCCACGCCGCTTAATACCGCCGCCGACGGATTCACTTCCCGCCCCTGCTCAAGCCAGGTGTACCAGGTCACGCCGACGTCCGCCAGCATCGCCACCTCTTCCCGGCGCAGCCCCGGCGTCCGCCGCCGCCCGACGCGCGGCAGGCCGAGACGCTGCGGGTCAAGGCTTTCGCGGCGGGCGCGCAGAAATGCTCCCAGCTGTTTACGGCTATCATCGGGCGCGAGATTCAGCGCCTCACGTTGCAGCATTAGCGTCATTGTTCCTCCAGCATGGTAGTACCAATACCAGTATAGACAGGAACTGGTACCCGTTTAATTAATCGGAGATGCTACGGCCATCCGCTGAATGACGCAATGGAGAGATCCGATGAATTCGTCTGCTGTTTCACCCGGCCGCGCCGGCTTACTGCTGTTACTGACCGGCCAGATGCTGCCGTTAATTGATACCTCGATAACCAACGTGGCGCTGGACTCGATCACCCACTCCCTCGACGCCAGCGCCACTCAACTGGAGCTTATCGTCGCGCTGTACGGCGTGGCCTTTGCCGTCTGCCTGGCGATGGGCAGCAAACTGGGCGATAACTATGGACGCCGCCGCCTGTTTCTGTGGGGGGTGGCGGTATTCGGCATCGCCTCGCTGCTATGCGGGATGGCTAACTCCATTAACGCCCTACTCGCCGCACGAACGCTGCAGGGCGCCGGCGCGGCGCTGATCGTGCCGCAAATCCTCGCCACCCTGCACGTCACCCTGAAAGGCACCGCTCACGCCCGGGCGATCAGCCTGTACGGCGGCATCGGCGGCATCGCGTTTATCGTCGGCCAGATGGGCGGCGGCTGGCTGGTCTCCGCCGATATCGCCGGGCTCGGCTGGCGCAACGCCTTCTTTATCAACGTGCCTATCTGCCTGCTGGTGTTGGCCTTTAGCCGCCGCTATGTGCCGGAAACCCGCCGCGAAAGCCATTCCAGCATCGACTGGCAGGGAACTTTCAGCCTGGCGTTAATCCTTTGCTGCCTGCTGTTTCCGATGGCGCTGGGGCCGGAACTGCACTGGCCATGGGAGCTACAGCTGCTTTTGCTGGCCGTATTCCCCCTGCTCGCCTGGATGCGCCTGAGCGCGCTGCGTAAGCAGCAGCGCGGCGAGCAACCGCTGCTGCCGCCACGGCTGTTGAAACTCACCAGCATCCGTTTTGGTATGGCTATCGCACTGCTGTTTTTCAGCGCCTGGTCCGGCTTTATGTTTTGTATGGCGCTGACCATGCAGGCCGGGCTGGGGATGGCGCCGTGGCAGTCCGGCAACAGTTTTATCGCTCTCGGGGTGGCCTATTTTATCTCCGCGCTGTACGCGCCAAAGCTTATCGCCCGCTACAGCATGGGACGGATTTTGCTGATTGGCCTGGCGGTGCAGATTAGCGGCCTGCTGCTGCTAAGCGTCACCTTTTATCAACTTGGCCTGCGGACCACGACGCTGGCGCTGGTGCCCGCCACCGCGCTGATCGGCTATGGTCAGGCGTTAATCGTCAACAGTTTCTATCGTATCGGGATGCGGGACATCCGCGCCTGCGACGCCGGAGCCGGCAGCGCCATCCTCAGCACCTTGCAGCAGGCGACGCTGGGGCTGGGGCCGGCCATTCTCGGTTCACTGTTCTTAACCCTGGCCCAGCGCGGCGGCGGTGACTATACGCAGGCGCTGATCGTCTTCCTGCTGGTCGAGGTGGCAATGATGCTGCTGCTGGGCGCTATTGCCCTTTGGCTGCGCCATCACCTGAACCTGCAGCCGGCGGCGACGGCGTCCTGATTCACAACTGTGTAACCTCTGATTTGCATAATAGTCATCCAGCGGTCATCATAACCGCTGGATGTACAGGAGACGTTATGCAGGAATTAATATCGCAAATCGCCGCATTAGGCATCAAAATCACCCCTACCACCTCGCTCATCATTACTTTTGGCATTATTTTTCTGACGGCGATTGTCGTTCATCTCATTCTGCACAAAGTGGTTCTACGCACCTTTGAAAAGCGGGCGCAGGCCAGCAGCCATTTATGGCTGCAGATCATTACGCAAAATAAACTCTTCCACCGCCTGGCGTTCACCCTGCAGGGGATTATCGTCAACGTTCAGGCCGTGCTCTGGCTGCAGAAAGGCAGCGAAGCAGCGGAAATCTTATCTACCTGCGCGCAATTGTGGGTCATGGTTTACGCCATGCTCTCTTTCTTCTCGCTGCTGGACGTGATTTTCAACCTGGCGCAAAAATTCCCCACCGCCTCGCAGCTGCCGCTTAAAGGTATCTTCCAGGGGATTAAGCTGGTCACGGCGATTATTATCGGCATCCTGATCATATCGCTGCTGATTGGACAATCGCCGGCGATTCTGATTAGCGGTCTTGGCGCGATGGCCGCCGTGCTGATGTTAGTGTTTAAAGACCCGATTCTTGGCCTGGTGGCCGGGATCCAGCTTTCCGCCAACGACATGCTCAAACTCGGCGACTGGCTGGAGATGCCAAAATACGGCGCCGATGGCGCGGTTATTGATATCGGCCTGACGACGGTAAAAGTGCGCAACTGGGATAACACTATCACCACGATCCCCACCTGGTCGCTGGTCTCGGATTCGTTTAAAAACTGGAGCGGGATGTCGGCCTCCGGCGGTCGTCGTATTAAGCGCAGCCTGAACATCGATACCACCAGCATCCATTTTCTTGACGAGCAGGAGCAGCAGCGCCTGATTCAGGCCAAATTGCTGAAGCCCTATATGGACTCGCGCCATCAGGAAATTAATGAGTGGAACCAACAGCACGCTAATGAACCGTCGGTGCTTAACCTGCGCAAAATGACCAATATCGGCACCTTCCGCGCCTATCTGCAGGAGTATCTGCGTAACCATCCGCGGCTACGTAAGGATATGACCATGATGGTGCGCCAGCTGGCGCCGGACGCTAACGGCCTGCCGATTGAGATCTACTGCTTCACCAATACCGTGGTGTGGGCGGAGTATGAAGGCATTCAGGCGGACATCTTCGACCATATCTTTGCGGTGGTTGACGAATTCGGCCTGCGTATTCACCAGACGCCAACCGGCAACGACATTCGTTCACTGTCGGGCGCGCTGTCGTCCTGATTCCCGGCTGGCGCGCATTGCGCGCCAGCGTACTCTCACTCCACTATCATTTCTCAGGGCTAGCCGTCGACACAGTTTAAGCAGATGATCTTTTCACCAACATGGATTATCGCCAAAGGACGCTCTGCATAATGAAATTAACCACAACGTTTGTCGCGCTTGGCTGCGCTTTAGCACTCCTTTCCGGTTGCACCTCATCGAAGACCTCGCCAGAACGCCATGCTTATAGCTTCGTGTCTCACCGTTCAGATTTCGTCGGCGGTAATTTCACCGTTAACCGTCAGCAAAATTATCAGATGAACCTGCCTAACTTCCGCGATATCTATGCCCGCGGGCAAGAAGATCGGAAAAAAGGGGTGAGTGAAAGCGATGCGCAGCGGGTTGCCGACGCCATTAAGCAACAGGCGCTGGAAGGGGTGAAGTCACAACACTCCTTCAACGGTAATGCGAGCGATCGGTGGAGCGAAACGATGGAAGCGAAGGATGCTCGTCTGTTTGGTAATGAGCTGGCTGGCGCCTATCTGGACGGCTTCCACGGGATAAAATAAGCTGTGTCGCCCCGCCATTCCGCGGGGCGATAAGCCTTACGCCGGGCGGCGCAGCAGTTTGAAAGCGGCAAACAGGAAGATAATCCACACCGGCAGCAGTATCGCCGATAGACGCATCCCGTCAATGGTGCACATCAGCACCAGAATCAAACCGAGAAAGGCGATACAGAAGTAGTTGCTGGCTGGCGCCAGTAACGCTTTGAACTTCGATTCGCGGCCTTTACGACGCTGCGCGGCGCGAAACTTCAGGTGCGCCATACAGATCATGATCCAGTTCAGCAGCAGCGTCGCCACCACCAGCGCCATCAGCAGCCCCAGCGCTTCATGCGGCAGCAGATAGTTGAGCACCACCACCAGCGAGGTAATGACGCCTGACAGCAGCAACGAATTCACCGGCACGCCGCGTTTGCTGACGCGGGCGAGAAACTTCGGCGCATTGCCCTGTACCGACAGGCCGAACAGCATCCGGCTGTTGGAATAGACGCCGCTGTTATAGACCGACAGCGATGCCACCAGAATGACGAAGTTCAGCGCGGAGGCCACCACGTTGCTGTCAAGATTATGGAAAATCATCACAAACGGGCTGCTGTCGGATTTAATCTCCACCCACGGGTAGAGCGCCAGCAGCACCACCAGCGAACCGATATAAAACAGCAGGATACGGTAAACCACCTGGTTAACCGCTTTCGGAATGCTCTTTTCCGGATTTTGCGCTTCCGCAGCGGTGATGCCGATAAGCTCCAGCCCGCCGAAAGAAAACATAATCACCGCAAGCGACAGCACCAGGCCATGCCAGCCAGTGGCGAGGAAACCGCCATGCTTCCACAGGTTATCAAAACCGGCTTTGCTGCCGCCGTGGCCGCCAAACAGCATCCACAGGCCAAAGGCGATCATGCCGATAATCGCCAGCACTTTTATCAGCGCGAACCAGAACTCCGCCTCGCCGTACAGGCGTACGTTGACCAGGTTGACGGCGTTAATAATGATGAAGAAAGCCGCCGCCCAGACCCAGGTGGGAACATCGGGGAGCCAGTACTGCATATAAATCCCGGCGGCAGTCAGTTCCGCCATTCCTACCAGCACGAACATCACCCAGTAGTTCCAGCCGGACAGGAAACCGGCGAACGGGCCCCAGTATTTATAGGCAAAGTGGGCAAAAGAACCGGATACCGGCTCTTCCACCACCATCTCGCCAAGCTGGCGCATAATCAGAAAAGCGACAATACCGGCCACGGCGTAACCCAGCAACACCGCCGGGCCAGCCATTTGAATCGCGGGACCAATGCCAAGAAACAGGCCGGTCCCAATCGCGCCGCCAAGGGCGATAAGTTGAATATGTCGGTTCTGTAAACCGCGATGAAGCGTCGGGCCGCTCTCTTCTACGGCATCCGACGACGTTGACGCGTCTTTCACGTCGTTCCCCTGTGTGTTTTTGTGAAGGGGCACCTTTTATCACTTAGGGGGGATTGTCGCAAGTTGCGCGGGGCAAGCATCAGCCGCCCGCCCCGCTTTTTTAGCGTTAGAAGTCGTAGCTCATTGAGACGCGAACGGTACGCGGATCGCCTTCGAACAGATAGGTTCCGGTATCGTCAATGCCGGACCAGTACTTCTCGTTGGTCACGTTGGTCACCCCGATGCGCCAGGTCATTTCGTTCTGGTCGGCGTTCAGGCGCATACGATAGCGCAGGCCTAAATCCAGGGTGGTGTAGCTATCCAGCTTCTTGGTGTTGGCCGCATCGGCATACTGCGAGCCGCTATGATTGACACGCGCTGTCGCGGTCAGGCCTTCCACCGGCTTAATATCATACTCGGCGCCGAGCACCGCGTAGAAATTAGCCACCCCGATGGCATCTTTACCATCGGTTGCGCCTTTAGCGGTTTTAGTCTGTTTGGCATCCAGCCACACCGTACTGGCGTTAAGACGCAGCCCCAGCATCGGCTCGCCGAAGACGTTCATCTCTACGCCGCGGTTACGCTGCTCGCCGTCGAGGCCGTAATTGCCAGCGGTATCGGAAATGGCGTTCGGTTTTTTGATTTCAAACAGCGCCAGCGATCCGCCGATCGTTCCGTAGTCGATCTTGACGCCCACTTCGTCCTGCTTCGAGTGCGCGATCCCGGTACTCTGCCCGGCATTGGCCGCCGTAGTCGGCGCCACAGAGCCCGGCTGCAGCGCTTCGGTATGGTTAGCATACAGCGACAGCTGCTCCCACGGCTTGTACACCAGGCCAAACGTCGGCATCCAGCGGCTTTGGGTATAACGCGAAGAGGTATCTTCCAGTCCGGTGGCGTTGCTGTAGTTGCGCACGACCACTTTCTGATGACGAGCAGCCGCGGTAAACAGCACCTTATCGTTAAAGAAGCCGAGAGTGTCGCTCAGCAGCCAGCCCTGCGTACGGCTGCGCGAGGTGACCAGCGGATCGTGGTAGTTGCCGCCAAAATAGGCGTTATCCGGCATTGCCACATCGTGGTTGTCATAGATATTGGTGGTCGGATTCTTCGCCGACATCCGCCAGGCGGTCGCATCGGTATGCACCTGCGCCGCATAGCCGAGATTCACCTTATGCGAAATCGCGCCGGTATTGAAATCGCCGCGTACCCCGCCCATGCCGCTGATCGCGTCGATGATGCGGTTAGTATCAAGGCGGCCAACCGTTGCATCGCCGTTTTTATTGAGCAGCTTCGGCGCGCTGTAGGTGCCGATTTCATGCGAATGCTGACCGCCGAGGGCGCTGTATACCGTCCAGCTATCGCTCAGGTCATATTCCGCCTTCGCCATGCCGAACTCGCTTTCAATATCGCTATAGCCCCACTTCTGGCTGTAGTTTTTGCTGTTGTCCGGCAGCGCCGGGATGAAATCTACGCCGCTGATATTGACGCCCATCGTACCGCCGTGGAACGTTTTCTTCTGATAGCCGAAATCGAGCGAGGAGCGGAAACGATCGCCACGGTAATCAAGCCCCAGCGAAGCCAGCGTAGTACGGCGTTTATCGTTATCGATAGCGCCTTCGCCCTCGCGATGCACCAGGTTGACCCGGGCGCCGAACTGGTTGTTGTCGCCGAAACGGCGTCCCAGGTCGAGGGTGCCGCCCACCTGAGAATCAGAGGTATAGTCGACGCCAACACGTGCGGTCGGCAGATCTTCCGCCCGTTTCGGCTCGAGGTTAATCATCCCGCCGACGCCGCTGCTGGCCGCGCCGTTAAGCAGGCTGTTAGCCCCTTTGAAAATTTCAACGCGCTCCAGCATCTGAGTGTCCATCACCTGACGAGGCACCACGCCCGCCAGACCGCCCATGGTCATGTCATCGCCATCGAGCTTAAACCCGCGGATTCGATAGGACTCGGCGAAGTTGCCGTAGCCCTGTACGGCCTGCACGCCAGCGTCGTTACTGACGACATCGGCGATGGTTTTCGCCTGCTGATCCTGAATCAGCTTCGAGGTATAGCCGATGACGTTAAACGGGACGTCCATCGCCTTTTGTTCGCCAAGCATCCCCAGACGGCCGCCGTGGGCGATCTGCCCGTCGAGGAATGCCGGAACCACCAGGTCGCCGCCGGATTTAAAATCGCTGGTTTCGTTAGCCTCGACGATGAGGGTCTCTTCGCCAGGTTGCTTCGCGGCGGTAGCGTCCGCGGCCATCGCCGTTTGACTGGCGGCGCCGATGGCTAAGGCCAACAGCGTTTTACGCAGCGGGAAGGATGAATAGTGCGTGGTGTGCATAATTTGCCCCATGGATGAGGATAAATGGATCAAAGGGCCCGTCGCCGGGCCAGTTATTTTTATTGCTCGTTCAGGTCGATGCGTACGACGCTGTCCGGGCCTTTAGTGGAGTGGTCTTTATTGAAGGGCTGTTTGACGGTGACAAACAGCGTCTGACCATCGGCGGAAAGCAGCAGGCTGTTGGGATTGGCCGGCAGCGCCCAGCTTTTCTTCAGCGTATAGCGGCTGTCGTCAAGGCTGATAACCTTGCCGGATTCACGCTGTGAAATATAAATTTCGTGGCGTTTCCCATTGAACTGCACCGCCAGCGAATCGCCGACCTCGAGCTGTTTAAGCAGTTTGCCACTGTGGATATCCAGCACCAGGGTGGTTTTCGCTTTCGAGTTATCGGTCACGAACAGACGACCGGTGTCGCTATCTTCGGCCATATTAAGCAGCAGCGCCGGCTTGTCGCCCAGCGGCTTCCAGCGCTGTTCAATGCGTTGGTTACGCGGGTTGATCACCAGAATTTCACCGCTGCCGTTGGCGGCGTATACGCGCCCGGTTTGTGCAGAATAGTGCAGGCCGGTCATCCATTTACCGGTGTTTTTAATCCGCGTTTTCAGCTTCATGGTAGTGGCGTCAACCACCCAGATTTGCGCCGGGTCGGCGACCGCGCCAACGTAGAGGGTATTATTTAACAGCAGCAGCTGACGCGCCCCATAGGGGAGCCCTTTTTCATTGCGCTCGCTGAACAGCAGGCGGTTTTTTACCTTGCCGGTGGCGGTGTCGATAGCGCTGATGCCGCCGTCAAGCGAATTGCTGACGTATAGCGTTTTACCATCCGCAGAGAGCTGCAAAGCGAAGTTTTTCAGATCGGTATGCGTCAGGCCGATGGTATTAAGGGTTTGCGGATCCAGCTTGTAAACCGCCCCGCCCTGCACATCTTTAAAGCCTTCGGCGCTGGCGACGTACAGCGCATCACCCTGCGGGCTTAGCGCCATCTCGTACAACCCTTCCGCTAGCTGGCGCTGCAGCGGTTGCGCCACGTTAGCCGCAGGAGAGTTAACAACCGGTTGCGCAACGGCAGCGGAATGGTGAGTCGCGCAGCCGCCTAACGTCGCGCTGATGGCCAGCGCCAACGCCGGAAGAGTGTATTTCATTGGAACAACCCTATAAAAAATCAATGACCCGGTGGTCGCACAGTGGCCGATATTGTGTGTTTCCGGCCTGCTGTCTTTGCGTCACCCTACGCCTTTGCTGTTCCTTGTGAACGACTCACTGGCGCAGATCGATCCCTGCTTAGCCTGCGAACAAAAAAGAGAATGAGAACTATACGCATTATCAGGTATCAGGCAACCCCCGGCGGGCAAAAAAGATAATCTGCTGATTATTTAACGTGGAATAGCGGATTGATAGGGGAAGAAAGAAACTTCGGGATCGATACATACCCGGATAGCGGCGCACTACGCCTTATCCGGGCGACAGGAGGCTATGCCGCACGCTTCTTGCGAAGGGCGGCTTAGCGCGCTTAATGCAATTTCAGGCGCGGGCGAATAATCCGGTTAATCCCGCCGGACAGCATCATCAGGCCGGTTTTAAAATAACCGTGCAGCGTCACCTGGTGCATCCGATACAGCGAATCGTAAACCATCCGCGCAATACGGCCTTCGACCATCATCGGGCCGATCGGTAGATGCCCCATGATGCTGCCAAAGGTCGTGTAGCCGGAGAGCGAAACCAGCGAACCGCGATCGCGATAGGAGAACGATTTCAACTTATGCCCCTTCATCCGGGCGATAATGTTGTCGGCGGTGAAGAGCGCCATTTGGTGCGCCGCCTGGCCGCGCGGCGGGATAAATCCACCTTCCGGACGCGGGCACGCCGCGCAGTCGCCGAAAGCAAAAATATCAGCGTCACGCGTGGTTTGCAGCGTCGGGGTCACCACCAGTTGATTAATACGGTTGGTCTCCAGCCCGGCAATATCCTTCATGAAGTCCGGCGCTTTTATCCCCGCAGCCCAGACGATTAAACTCGCCTCGATAAACTGGCCATCTTTGGTATGCAGGCCGCCTTCTTCAACGCCGGTGATCATGGTATTGGTCATCACATTCACGCCAAGTTGGGTCAGCTTTTCGTGCACAGCGCTGGAAATCCGTTTTGGCAGCGCAGGTAAAATACCGTCGCCGGCTTCTATCAGGCTGACATTTAACGCTTCGTTGGTCAGATCTTTATAACCGTAGCTACGCAGTTCTTTCACCGCATTATGTAATTCGGCAGATAATTCAACCCCGGTAGCGCCCCCGCCAACAATGGCAATATTGACCTTACCTGACGTCTGAGGGTCGGCAGAATAGCGCAGAAATTGGTTCAGCATTTGCTGATGAAATACTTTTGCCTGCTCAGAACTGTCGAGAAAAATACAGTGCTCTTTAACACCCGGCGTATTGAAATCATTGGAAGTACTGCCCAGCGCCATTACCAGAGTGTCCCAACATAATTTACGCTCCGGCACCAACACCTCGCCTTGTTCATCCCGCAGCGCGGCGATAGTAATCGTTTTATTCTGCCGATCGATATCCATTACCGAACCGTGCTGGAAGGAAAAGTGGTGTTTGCTGGCATGGGCAAGAAAGCTTAACGCGTCCACGCCTTCATCCAGCGAACCAGTGGCGACTTCGTGCAGCAGCGGCTTCCACAGATGGCTCTGGCTGCGGTCTACGAGAGTGATATTCGCTTTCCCTCGGCGCCCTAATTTACGTCCCAGTTGGGTCGCTAGCTCCAGCCCACCGGCGCCGCCGCCGACAATAACGATCTCTTTTAATGGCGTAGTCAATGTGACCTCCAAAATAATTAATTAAATGTTAATTAAAAACACTCTAAATAATTTTTAGTTAACAATAATCCAAACAATAAAATGCCAGACATCCATTAGATGATGACGCGGTGCATATTGGTAATCGCAAATTTAATTGGCGGCAATTTTTAATCGGGATATTATTGTACAAGTTTCCGGGCAATTTCCTTGCACGTATATTCGAGGTAAACAAAAAGGCCACCAAATTATTATTTGGCGGCCTGGTGGTGGGTTAGATAATAATAACCAGCAAGTCTTATGTTTCACTAATTAATGGTGATTAGCGGCATCCCGGTATTCCTGTGGTTTAATAACGCATCATCACCGATTTAAGTTCAGTATAATCATCAATAAACGCGCTACCAAACTCACGGCCAATACCCGATCCTTTCATGCCGCCGAACGGCACCGCCGGGTCGAGGAAGGTATGCATATTGACCCAGACGATCCCGGCGTCAATGGCCTGCGAATAGCGCAGCGCCTGGCGGATATTATCCGACCAGACGCTGGCCGCCAGTCCATACGGCGAAGCATTAATTCGGGCCAGCGCCTCTTCTTCACTGCGATAGCCAATAAAGCTGCATACCGGGCCGAAGGTCTCCTCGCGCATCAGGGTGCTCTCTTCGCTGCGCACCTTAACCGCCGTCGGCTGCAGGAAATAGCCCTCGCCGGGCAGCGCTTCGCCGCCGCAGACGATGGTATCCCCCTCTTCGCGTGCGGTCTGAATGAGCCGCAAGACCTTGTCATACTGCTGGCGGTTGGCCAGCGGCCCCATCAGCGTTTGTTCATCCAGCGGCGACCCCGGCGCGAAAGCGCTGAGCCTGTCTTTCAGCAGCGCCAGCACCGCATCCAGTTTGCCCTGCGGCAGATAAAAGCGCTCAGCGGCGGCGCAAATCTGCCCCTGGTTGAGGTAACCGGCTTCGATAATGCCGTTCACCATGGCCTCCGGCGTCAGGTCATCGAGAAACAGCGCGGCGTTTTTACCGCCCAGCTCCAGCGTAACCCGTTTACCTGACGCACTGGCCGACTGCTGGACTTTTTCCCCGGTCGCCACCGAGCCGGTGAAGCTCACCTTGGCGCAGGCCGGATGCGTGATAAGGCGTTGGGCAATTTCGCCGCCGGCGCCGTTGACCACGTTAATGACGCCATCCGGGATACCTACCGCTTTCGCCAGTTCCGCCACCCGCAGCAGCGTCAGCGGCGTATACTCGCTCGGCTTGAGGACGATAGTGCAGCCGCAGACCAGCGCCGCCGCCATCTTCCAGATGGCAATCATAATCGAGAAGTTCCACGGTACGATGCCGACCACCACGCCCAACGGCTGGCGGCGGGTAAAGGCGGTATATTTCTCTCCGGCCATCGACGGCAGCGAGACATCCAGAGTTTCACCGGTGATTTTTCCCGCCCAGCCGGCGAAGTAGCGCAAAAACGCCACCGACTGCTCCAGCTCAAGCATCCGCGCTAGCATGATGGTTTTACCGGAGCAGAGACTTTCCAACTGCGCCAGCTCTTCGCGATGCTCTGCCAGCGTGTCCGCTAGCTTTAGCAGCAGCGCGCCGCGCGCCAGCGTCGGCATCTCGCGCCACTGATTAAACGCCTGGCGGGCGCTCTCCATGGCGCGGTCCGCCTGATCGACATCCGCCGCCGTAACCTCGGCGATTGACTCTCCGGTCGCCGGGTTTATCACCGCGAACGGCGCGCCGTGGCCCGCCTCCCGATGACCGGCAATAAACTGCCCGTGCGGCTGGCGTAAAAAGGCGGTCACTTCCGCCAGTAAGGTGATTTCGCTCATCGTCAGCACTCGTTTTTCAGCAAAGTTAGCCCATCACAGCACGGTTGTTCCGCGACGCCCATCGTTCTAAAGAACGTCATTCTTCCGGACGATATTCAACGCCCGCGCGGCGTGCTGTGATGAGGACATTGAGCCAGGCAAGACGACAGGGTAACGCGATGAATATTAAAATCGATGCGCTGAACTACTACGGCGCGACGAAGAAATACCAGCTCCATTTTCCGGCGCTGCGGGAAGATATCGAAGCCGATGTAGTGATTATCGGCGGCGGCTTCTCCGGCATTAACACCGCGCTGGAACTGGCGGAACAGGGGATCACCAACGTGGTGGTGCTGGAAGCGCGCCATCTTGGCTATGGCGGCACCGGGCGCAACGGCGGCCAGGTGATGGCTGGGATCGGCCATGATATCGAAGCGGTAAAAAAACACGTCGGCAAAGAGGGGCTGGAAACGCTGTTTAAAATCGCCAATCTCGGCGCGGGTATCATTCGCGAACGCATCCGCAAATACAACATCGACGCCGATTTCGTCCCCGGCTACGGCTACCTGGCCTATAACCAGCGGCAGCTTAAAACACTACGCCAGTGGGAGAAGGAGTTTAAAGCCGCCACCCCGGATGAAGAGATCGAACTGTATACCGGGAAAGAGGTACAGCAGGTGGTCGGCTCCGAGGTCTACTGCGGCGCGCTGAAACATATGGGCGGCGGGCAGATCCATTCACTCAATATGCTGCTTGGTTCGGCACAGGCCGCGCATTCTCTGGGGGTGAAAATTTTCGAATCCTCACCGGTGGTGGAGGTGAATTACGGCAAACAGGTGCAGGTGCGCACCGCGATGGGCAGCGTTAAAGCCGCCAAACTGCTGTGGGCCTGCGACAGCTTCCTCAACAATATGGAGCCGGAGATCTACAACAAAACGCTGGTCACCTACTCTTATCAGGTATCGACCGAGCCGCTCTCCGATGAACTGATCGAGCGCATCAGCCCGCTGCGCGGCGCCTTCAGCGATATTCGCCCGGTGATTAACTACTACCGCGTCACCCGCGAAAACCGCCTGCTGTTTGGTAGCGCCACCCGTTTCCTGGAGTATACGCCGAACGATTTCGCCGCCTGGAATCGTACGCTGCTGGCGGAGGTCTTCCCGTACCTTAAAGATGTGAAGATCGATTTCGCCTGGGGCGGGCCGATGGCCTGCAGCGCCAACCTGTTCCCGCAGATTGGCACCTTACGCGACCATAACAACGTCTTTTACGTCCAGGGGTACTCCGGCTTCGGCGTCACCCCCTCGCACATCGTGTGCAAAATCCTCGCCGAAGGGATCAATGGCGGTTCCGACCGCTATCGTCTGCTAAGCAGCATTCCCCACGCGACCATCCACGGCCGTGACAGCCTGCGCTTGCTATTAGTCACCGCCGGAAAACTGATGCATCAAACCGCCGGTTTCTGGAAAGGCCGGAGTTAATCAGGAGAACGCTATGCACGCTTTTAAACTCAAACACCCGGTACCTGAACTGCAGCCGATCGGCAGCGTCAGCCTGCTCGGCGCGACGCCGACCGTCGGCGACCCGCAGGTAGCGGTCGCGATGATCTACGGCGAGCCGCAGGATGCCTTTACCTGCGGACTGTTTTCGTCCACTGAGGGGAGCTTTACCATGACCTATCCGTTTACCGAACACGCCACCGTGCTGGAAGGCGAAGTGGAGCTGACCGTCGCCGGCGGCGAGCCGCAGCGCTTCGCGCCGGGGGACAGCTGGTTTGTCAAACAGGGTACCGAAGTGGAGTGGAAAATCCTCACCCCGCGTTTCGTCAAACACTACCTGGCGAACGTCGAGACGCGCTAACACGCTGATAATGCCCGGCGGCGCATTACGCCTTCTCCGGGCTACCAAATCGCACAGCGCTGTAGCCCCGGTAAGCGGCAGCGCCACCGGGGATTTTGAGGCCAAATTAAAGGCAGGCCGCACGGACCGTAGGCCGGGTAAGGCGCTAGCCGCCACCCGGCAGAAATACGCGCAACGTGGCAAGACAGATGACCCCGCTTTCCGGGGCTATTTTATTTATCAACCGCCACATTCATGGACTACGTCACAGATTCACCCGTTGCTCTCCACCTTCCGGACGATATTCGTTGAGCAGGATGCCCGCCTAAATTATGACTATCCGGGAGTGGCGCTGGCTATTCCCTGCTCTCCCCTACATTGTGCAGAGGTTGACTATGTTTAGTAACAGACTCGCCAGCCATCTTGAACGCGGCGTCGTCGGCTTTCCGACGACCCTCGCCAGCTCGGTTGGGCTGATTATGGCAAGCCCGGTGATCCTGACGGTCACCAGCGGATTCGGCATGGGCGGCGACACCTTCGCGCTGGCGGTACTGCTGGCTTTTATTATGATGCAGGCGCAGGTCACTACCTTCGCTGAAGCCGCGACGTTAATCCCCACCACCGGTTCGGTGTACGACTATATCTCCTGCGGTATGGGCCGCTTCTTCGCCATTACCGGCGCGCTGTGCGCCTATCTTATCGTCCATATCTTCGCCGGCACCGCGGAGACCATTCTCGCCGGCATTATGGCGCTGGTGAACTTCGAATCGGTCAACGCGCAGATGGCCGCCCATCAAAACACCTGGATGGTCGGCGTCGGTATGGTGGTCATTTTCGGCCTGCTGAACGCCATTGGCGTGGAAATTTTCGGCAAGGTCGAAGTGGTGCTCACCTTTGGCATGTGGACGACGCTGACCATTTTCGGCCTGTGCGGCATTTTTATGGCGCCGGTGACTCACCTTTCCGGCTGGTTCGGCACGCCGCTGAACGTTAGCGATATCTCCGGCCTGTTCGGCTATATCGGCATGGCGATGTTTATGTTCGTCGGCTGCGAACTGGTGACGCCGATGGCGCCGGAAATCAAAAAAGCCCACCGCACCATTCCGCGGGCGATGGCGCTGGGTTTACTGGGCGTCGCCAGCTGCATGTTTATCTACGGCGCGGCGATTAACCGCCAGGTGGAAAACGTGGTGGTCGATGCGGCGAATAACATCCATCTGCTGGACACGCCGATGGCGATCCCGGCCTTCGCCGAGCGGGTGATGGGCTACGCCGGCCAGTACTGGCTCGGGGTCGGCCTGCTGCTGGCGGGCTGCGCGACGATTAATACTTTGATGGCCGCGGTGCCGCGTATTATTTACGGTATGGCGCTGGACGGCGCGCTGCCGCGTTTTCTTACCTGGCTGCATCCGCGCTTCAAAACACCGGTGATCGCGATTGCCATCGGCGTGGCCATCCCCTGCCTGCACGCCTGGTACCTGAACGGCGATCTGGACCGCATCGTGCCGCTGATCCTCGCCGCGGTCTGCGCCTGGGGCGTAGCCTATCTGCTGGTCACCCTGTCGGTGGTGATGCTGCGCATTCGCCGCCCGGACCTGCCGCGCGCCTACCGCTCGCCGTGGTTCCCGCTACCGCAGATTATCTCCAGCGTCGGAATTATCATCGCGATCGTGAATATTACCCCACCGGGAATGGACAGCCGCGAGGTGCTGGTGCCGTTCGGGATTATGCTCGGCCTGACCGCTGCCTATGCCCTGTTCTGGACGCTGTGCGTACAGCGCGTTAATCCGTTCAAGCCGCTGGAGGTGGAAGAGGTGGTCGAGCGCGCTATCGGCAATTACGAGAAACAGACCCGCGGGGAGATGACGCCTGATGTCCTCCGTCCCCTGGTTTGAAACGCCATTAATGAACGCGGTGCAGCGCGACTTAGCGGGCTGGCCGAGCGAAAAACTGAGCGAAAGCAGCGCGATGTTGCGGCTAAACGACGTCACCGCCGTCACCTTCAGCGTGCGCCAGAAGCGGCTATTTATGGCCAGCATTCACAGCTGCGAGTTTGTCGTCGAGGGGCCGGTTACCCGGCCCGCTCGCGGCAAGATCCGCGCCCACCAATCCGGCTGGCTAAAACGCCTGCCAATCCGTTTTATCGGCAGTAAAGAGAGCGCGGAACTCGCCGGCTATCTCAATGGTTTTCCTAATCTCCAACAGACCTTAAGCGAGCTGGACTACCGCCGCTTTTCGTTGACCTTTGACGATAGCGGCTGGCGCTGCTGCATTGAACCCTGGGCCGCCAGCGAAGTGGCCTGTAAAATGCCGCCGCTGCGCCGTTATCTGAAACTCGAAGCGCAGCAGCGGATGCTGCTGCTCAGCGTACTGGCGATGATTAATCAGGCGGTAAGTCAGTGGATGCGCGGTCAAATCGCAGAAGAGAAAGCATTGACTTCCCCGCCATCACCGCGGGGAAGCTGAGGTGGTTTATAGCAGACCAAACTGCTGCGCCAGCCGATCGATGGCCTGGCGCTGGAACTGCGCAAATGCGGCGCGCGGCTGCTGCTGCTGAATAAATTCCAGCAGCGGATCCTGAACCTCGGTGCGCACGCCGCTCAGCGTTTCCATCACCGCCAGGCCGCAAAACGGCACGTAGGACTCGGCGTAGCCGCCTTCGTGCACCATCACCAGTTTCCCGCCGCACAGGCGATCCGCCGCCTGCTGGACCTGTTCGGTCATCGCGCGGAAGCTGTCGCTATGTAGCTGCATCCGCGCTAATGGATCCATCGCGTTGGCGTCATAGCCGCAGGCGACAATGATCAACTCCGGTTCAAAACGCGCCAGCGCGGGAATGACGATAGTTTCCAGCGCATAGCGCCAGCTGTCGTCGCCCGCCCCGGCCAGCAGCGGAATATTGATGTTGTAACCTTCGCCCGCGCCAACGCCGCGATCGTCCTCCCCGGAGTAGCCCGGCGGGAAGCAGCCATCCTGATGCAATGAGATAGTCAGCACATCATCGCGCTGCAGATAGATATGCTGTGTACCGTTACCGTGGTGAACGTCCCAGTCAATAATCGCTACCTTGCCGAGCCCCAGCAACGCTTTCGCCCGTTCAACGGCAATGGGAATATTGGCGAGGAAACAAAACCCCATCGACTGATCCGGCAGGCAGTGGTGTCCTGGCGGCCGCGACAGCGAATAGGCGTTATCCAGCTCCCCTTTCAACACTGCTTCCACGGCGGCACAGGCCAGTCCGGCGGAAAGGCAGGCGATTTCATAACTCCCCGGCCCCAGCGGCGCTTCTTTGCCGAGCATGCCGCCGCCGTTATCGCTGATTGCCTTAAAACGCTCAAGATAGCTATCGGGATGGATCCGCCGCAGGTCCTCAAGGCTCGCCGCCGCCGCGCTGCATAGTTCCAGCTGCGGCGTCAGCCCGGAGACGTCCATCAGGTTTTTCATCCGCCGTTTGGTCTCCGGCGACTCGGCATGGCCGCCGCCAGCCGGCGGCTGCACCCAACCACCGACCGGCAGCGTTACCGCGTGCAGGCCGGTACTGTGCCAGAAACAACGTTCATCAAAGAAGAAACCGGTTTTTCTTTTCACTCTATCCTCCCGTTGGCTAAACCTTTTCCGGCGGACGCCGCCGCCGCAATCAAAATCAGCGACAGCAGCGCGCAGGCGCCTGCCGCCGCCAGCAGCGGATTGGCGCTGGCGAAGTGTTGCAGTAAGGCCCCCGCGAGCGCCGGACCGGCGGCCATTCCGCCGCCGATCACCAGATTGATGCTGTTCATCAACCGGCCGTTATTATCGAGCGCGGCCACGCGAGCGAGGATAAAGGGCAGCACGAATGTCCAGGTGAACTTAAACAGCAGCGCCGCAATGGCGTAACGCACCAGCAGCGGATGGCCCGTCAGTAACAGCACGCTGGCGATCAGCAGCGCGTATCCCAGCCACACCGCCAGCCGGTCCGGGCGATGAGTACCGCGCAGCGCCGCGCCGCCTGCGCCGATAATGCCGAACACCGTCGCCGCCGCCAGCACCAGACCGACCTGTGTCGGACTCAACCCCGCCCCGCTGCCGATGGTGCCGATAAAGGTCCATACCGCGCTGAGGCTGATATAGAAGGTGAGAACTGCGAGCACCGCCAGCGCCTTTCGCCACGACGCCGCAGGCGGCTGGCGATGGGAAGCCGATCGCGCTTGAAAACACGACGGGAAGGCGGAAACCAGCGGCAAACAGCAGAGCATGATGGCGGCGAGAATCAGATAAACAACCTTCAGGCCAAAGGTCACGAACAGGCCGGGCAACACCAGCAGGCCAAGCATGCCTAACAGCAGCTGCCCCAGTACCCAGAAGGCGTACACCCGCGATGGATTCGGCGTTCCCGCCGCGCAGCTGATGCACAAAATCATTAGCGTGCCGCCCGCCAGGGAAGCAATAAAGCGTACCGCCAGCAGCGACGCATACTGAGTTACCACCGCCGAAGCAAGGTTAGCGAGCAGAAATACCGCGCAGGCGACGAGTGCCACCCGCCGCCAGTCGAGGCGGTTCATCCACCACCACGCCGGGAGCGTCGCCAGGCTCATCGCGCCGAGCTCCGCCGAAAATAGCCAGCCGATCTGTCCTGGTTTAAGGTGCCATTCGCTGGCCAGCTGCGCCGCCACCGCCGGCGCGGTCATTAAAATCCCCGGCGCAATGGCGGCGAAAATAACAATCGCCGCCAGCAAACGCAGCGACACCACCAGCCCGTCAGGCCGGGAAAGGGTATTTTCAGAAAGAGGTGTACTCGACATCGTAGGGCGTGCTCCAGTCAAAAAAGCCTCCCCCCGGACGGTTATCCAGGGAGTGATACCCACAGGCATCAGGAAAACGCCGTGCTGCCACGGCGCGCGCGGGATGCGATAGTCAGATTACAGATGCAGCGTACGCTGAGCGGCAGGCATCCAGGTTCGGGAAACGAGTTCAGTCCGGTTGACGACTTCGGTCTTGGCGAAAATATTGCGCAGGTGGGTTTTCACCGTCGAGAGCGAGATATCCAGCTGGCGGGCAATCAGCTTGTTGCTGGCGCCTTCACGCACCATGCCGACGATTTCGCGCTCTTTGGCCGTCAGGATGGCAGGGAGTTCATCCTCTTCCTGCAGGAAATCGCGAATAGCCAGTTCCACCAAAGGCAGTACCGCCTGGGCCCGCAGTCGTTCCTCGCTGGAAAAAGGCACGTCGCGCATCAGCGAGATACCGGCAACGATCCGCCGTTCGCGGCGAATAAAGATTTCGGTCATGTCGCGTACGTTATTCGGCAACATAAATTCATGATAGTAATGGCGGTTGCGGTCACAGAGTCGCGGCGTCATCGCTGCCATGGTCGTACTCTGGTGGCTAAAGTGCGCCGGCAGGTGTGGATCCAACGGCTGGAAGCTCTCCAGATATTGTTGGTGTGTATTATCCGAAATATTATGCAATATATAGTTTTCAGGTTTTAAACGATTATTTACTCGATAAAAAACCGCTGAAGACAGTGGAATTAACTGTGAAATAGTCTGTAAACAACGGGCTATTATCGCATCATTACGACTGGCTTTTAATAAAGCAGACATGATATTTCCCCCCGTCAAGGTGGTGGTGCGTAACACGCGGATTACCAGAGTAAGATGAAGCATACATTTCACATTTAAGTAACACAATCATTAACATGTTAACAATGTGATATCCATTACAAATTTTTCATCAATACATTGTTATTTAAAGCATTTAAAAATCCCCCTGCTATCTGTTAACGTAGCGGCGTTAAAACATAAACAAAAGTTATTAACATTACGCGTTATTTTCCGGCAAGGATTAAAAACCCTTATATTGGCAGGTCCGATCTCATCCTTAAGAACGATAGTTTTTTGCATTTTTTCATTTATACCCTAAAAAGGATGTCGATAATTTAACGCCGCGGCTTAATCAACGGATTACGCCTGACTTGCTATTGCCCAAATATGCCGCCCAGGCCAGCAATTAATAGAGGATAAGCCGATGCTGAATATCGCCGCCTTACGCCAGCAGCAAATTCCGCTGGCCGTTGAACCGCGCTCATCGCTGCCGTTTCATATTCTGATGAAACCGATTGGTCCCGCCTGCAACCTCGCCTGCCGCTACTGCTACTACCCGCAGGATGAAACGCCGGTCAGGAAGATGGACGAGGCGCGGCTGGAGCAGTTTATCCGCCGCTATATTGCCGCCCAGCCCGCCAGCGCGCGGGAAATCAACTTTGTCTGGCAGGGCGGCGAGCCGCTACTGGCCGGGTTAAGTTTTTATAAAAAAGCGCTCGCCCTGCAGCAGCGCTACGCCCCTGATGGCGTAACCATCAGCAATAGCCTGCAGACCAACGGGACGCTGATCAACGACGCCTGGTGCCGGCTGTTCCGCGAACATGGCTTTATTATCGGCGTCAGCCTCGAAGGTAGCGAAGCGCTGCAAAACCACCATCGTCCTGATAAACGCGGGCAGGCTTCCTGGCCGGCTGCGCTGCGCGGTATCGCCCTGCTCCACCAGCATCAGGTGGAGTTTAATCTGCTGGTAGTGGTGCATAACGAAATCGCCGCCCACGCGGCGGCGATTTATGACCGGGTGGTCACGCTTGGCGCGCGCTATCTGCAGTTCCAGCCGCTAATGAGCGAAGGCGCCGCGCTGCGTGAGGGTTATCAGCTCAGCGCCGATAACTGGGGGCGTTTTATGGTCGGTATCTGGCGACAGTGGCAAAAGCGCTGCGATATGGGGCGG
Source organism: Klebsiella sp. JN_Kp122 (assembly GCF_040062085.1). Classification (NCBI taxonomy): domain Bacteria; kingdom Pseudomonadati; phylum Pseudomonadota; class Gammaproteobacteria; order Enterobacterales; family Enterobacteriaceae; genus Klebsiella; species Klebsiella sp. JN_Kp122. The sequence continues at coordinate 212,327 of NZ_JBEAHW010000020.1, read as the reverse complement.
GTATTCGTCATCAATATCGAACAGGCATGGGCGCAATACTTTACCCATACCAGCGGCAGCTGCGTGCATAGCGCCCGCTGCGGCAGCAATCTGGTGATGGAGTCGGATGGACAACTTTACGCCTGCGATCATCTGATCAATGCCGAACATCGGCTGGGTCGCCTTGACGAGCAGACGCTTGCCGCCGCAGTTGACGCTTCAGTTCAGCTCCCTTTCGGCCAGCAAAAAAGCCAGCGCCGCGAATGTCAGACTTGCTCCGTAAAAATGGTCTGCCAGGGCGGCTGCCCCACGCATCTCAACGCCGCTGGCAACAACCGCCTCTGCGGCGGTTATTACCGTTTCTTTAGCGAAATCCTCGCGCCAGTACGCCCCTTTTCCCGCGACCTTAACGGCCTGAAAGCCTGGCGGGCCGCGTTTGTTGGGGCCGCGCATCCCGCGTAGCCCTTTGCCCTGATGGTTGTCCCACTATGAACAGGAGAGTCAGTCGTGAACAAAAAAGCCATGGCCGCGGCGGTCAGCATGATCCTCGCCGGCGGCGCGCACGGCGCGCAGAATGAGCATCCAAACGTCATCGTGATTATCGCCGATGATATGGGTTATTCCGATATCAGCCCCTTCGGCGGTGAGATCCCCACCCCTAACCTGCAGGCCATGGCGGAGCAAAGTATCCGCATGAGCCAGTATTACACCTCGCCGATGTCGGCCCCGGCGCGTTCGATGCTGTTGACCGGCAACAGTAACCAGCAGGCCGGGATGGGCGGCATGTGGTGGTACGACAGCACCATTGGCAAGGAGGGTTACGAGCTGCGGCTGACCGACCGCGTCACCACCATGGCCGAGCGCTTTAAAGATGCCGGCTATAACACGCTGATGGCCGGCAAATGGCATCTCGGTTTTGTTCCCGGCGCCACGCCGAAAGATCGTGGCTTTAACCACTCCTTCGCCTTTATGGGCGGCGGCACCAGCCATTTTAACGATGCGATACCGCTCGGAACCGTCGAGGCGTTCCACACTTACTATACCCGCGATGGCGAGCGCGTCTCCCTGCCGGATGATTTTTACTCCAGCGAAGCTTACGCCCGCCAGATGAATAGCTGGATTAAAGCGACGCCGAAGGAGCAGCCGGTCTTCGCCTGGCTGGCTTTCACCGCCCCTCATGACCCCCTGCAGGCGCCGGACGAGTGGATTAAGCGCTTTAAAGGCCAGTATGAGCAGGGTTACGCCGAGGTCTATCGCCAGCGCATCGCCCGCCTGAAAGCGTTGGGAATTATTCATGACGATACCCCGCTGCCGCATCTGGAGCTGGATAAAGAGTGGGAAGCGCTAACGCCAGAGCAGCAGAAATACACGGCGAAAGTGATGCAGGTATATGCGGCGATGATCGCCAATATGGACGCGCAAATCGGCACGCTGATGGAGACGCTGAAACAAACCGGGCGCGATAAAAATACCCTGCTGGTGTTTTTAACCGATAACGGCGCCAACCCGGCACAGGGTTTTTATTACGAATCTACTCCCGAATTCTGGAAGCAGTTCGATAACAGCTATGACAACGTGGGCCGCAAAGGATCCTTTGTCTCCTACGGCCCCCACTGGGCCAACGTCAGCAACGCCCCTTACGCCAATTATCACAAAACCACCAGCGCCCAGGGCGGCATCAATACCGACTTTATGATCTCCGGCCCCGGCATTACCCGGCGCGGTAAAATCGACGCCTCAACGATGGCGGTGTACGACGTGGCGCCGACGCTATACGAATTCGCCGGCATCGATCCCAACAAATCGCTGGCTAAGAAACCCGTATTGCCGATGATTGGCGTCAGCTTTAAGCGCTATCTGACCGGCGAAGTCCAGCAGCCGCCGCGCGGCAACTACGGGGTCGAATTGCATAATCAGGCGGCCTGGGTCGATGGCGAATGGAAGCTGCGACGGCTGGTACCTCGTGGCCTCAGCGCCGGCGACGCGCCGTGGCAGCTGTTTAACCTGCATGACGATCCGCTGGAAACGCACGATATCGCGGCCCAACATGCCGACCGGGTCAAAGCCATGAGCGACGCCTACGAGGCATTTGCTAAGCGCACCATGGTTACCAAAGCGCAGGGCAAGATGATCGATTATGTCGGTATCGATAACAAAACCGGGCGTTATCTGGCGGTCGATCCGGCGACCATGAAGCCGGTGCCCGCGCCGCAAGCCATTCCTGTGAGCGAGGGCAAATAAACGAACCCGGTTATCGTTCTTCCGGGCGATAGCCGGAAGTAGACTCGCTTTCTAAGGTAATCCTGAACCCCATTACAGGAGAGAGCGGATGGCGAGAGTCGTGGTGATTACCGGAGGCGGAAGCGGGATCGGCGCCGCCTGCGCTCGGTTGATGAGCGCGGCGGGAGATCGGGTGTTTATTACCGGCAGACGTGAAGCGCCGCTACACAAGATCGCCGTTGAAACCGGTGCGACGGCGCTGGTGGGCGATGCCGCCGACGGCGACGTCTGGCGGGAACGGCTGCTACCGCCGATTCTCGACCAGACTCACGGTATTGATGTACTCATCTGCAGCGCCGGCGGCATGGGCAATAGCGCCGCCGCCGATACCAGCGATCGCCAATGGCGCGAGGCGCTGGACGCGAATTTAAACAGCGCTTTCGTCAGCGTGCGCGCCTGCCTGTCTTCACTGATTGCCTGCCGCGGCAATGTGCTGTTTGTCGCCTCCATCGCCTCGCTCGCTGCCGGGCCGCAGGCCTGTGGCTATGTCACCGCCAAACACGCGTTAATTGGCCTGATGCGCTCCATCGCCCGCGATTACGGCCCGCAGGGCGTCCGCGCCAATGCGATTTGTCCCGGCTGGGTCACCACTCCGATGGCGGATGAAGAGATGATCCCACTGATGCAGGAACACGGGCTGTCGCTTACCGAAGCCTATCAACGGGTGTGCCGCGACGTTCCGCTACGCCGCCCCGCCAGCCCCGAGGAGATAGCCCGGGCCTGTCAGTTTCTCTGCTCTCCGCAGGCCGCCATCATCAGCGGCGCGACGCTGGTCGCCGATGGCGGTTCCAGCATCGTCGATGTTCCAACGCTGGCGTTTACTTAACGCCCTACTCTACTCAGGAGCTCACATGACTTCAGAAGCCGTATTTATCCAGGTCGGCGCGCTGGCCGATGGTTTCGCCCCGCACGGTAACCTGCTGGCCACCGCCAGTCTGCCCGCAGGCGAACGCTTTACCTTTTATGCCGACGGGAGCGAGCCGCAGCAGTTGGTTATCGAAAATGACCAGACACTGCTTTGGAACGGCAAACGCGCGCCCTGGCGGGCAACCGCCCTGCGCCCCGATATTCTGTTTATCGATTTTCTTGACCCGGAGCGCGATAACGTCAGTATCAGCGCGGTATGCAACCTGACGCAGCGCAACGCCACGCTGGTATACGGCCAGCTACCGGACGAAGCCGCCGCGCGGCTGGACGCCTTCAGCCGGGTAGAGCAAGGGTTGCCGCTGACCGCCGTCGAGGCGCGATTTGTCTTCGCCCGCCTGGATACCCAGCCGGGACCGCTGCCGGACTTTACCACCGCGCTGGTCGGCATGCGCAATCAGTACACCTATAGCCCGACCGAGCGTTATGAACACATCTATCTCAACGATAATTTTTACGCCTGGCAGTGTCTGGATGGCGTGGAAAAGGGGCTGGCGGATGTCGATCGCTGCCATTACGTGCAGGTGGCTGAGGATCTCTATTTGTTCGTCTGGCGGGAGAAAATCATTCCCACGTTGGGGGCTATCTTGATCGATCTTCAGCAGATGCGTACCGATGGTAAGATCATGGGTTATCAGGGCAGTGATTTTGGCGCCTTGAGTAATTTCCCGGTCGGCGCGAGCGCGAAGATCCTCAACGTCACCCGCCATCAGGAATAATATTGCGTGGCCGGGAGACGCGCCCGTTCAACCGGAAGCGCCCCATCCGGTTGAACGGGCCCTGCGGGCGCGGGTGCTTCGGCATCAGGCACTGACGGAATTGCATGTTCAGGAGCAGAAACGGCGGGTGAGCCTGATGAGTAAAGGGGGTCATGTGTCGCTACGCCGGGCAACATCCGCGGATAAGGAGCAGCTTTGCGCCGGATGGCGGCTGCGCCTTATCCGGCCTACCGTTCGTGGGGCCCGCCGTTAATTTATTCACCATGGTGGCTGAAACTGCCGGTGTTGGTGGCCTCAAAATCGCTGAGACGTTCCCGGCAGGCCGGGGCAGCCCACATGGATGTGGGCTGAGGGCCGTGATTTGCAGGGACGCTGCCTCGGCCCGACCCGAAGCCTGCCGGGATAAGTCGAAGGCACCACGAAGTGGCGATTTTGGCGGCCAGAGCCCGGGAGTACAGAGGGCGGCGGCGACTGGCCGCCCTCTGTGCGCTCCCTGCGCCACAGAAAACATATTGCAGAAAAATTAACCGGGAGCGCAATATACTCCGAAGCGCCACGGGATAAACGCTTTTCTCAGGCTAAAAAAGTTGAAAAGTGGTAACAGTATCTACGGTCCGGGTGGCCTGCCATTAATTATTCACCACGCTGGCTGAAACTGTCGAGGTTGGGGGCCGCAAAATCCCCGGTGGCGCTACCGCTTACCGGGGCTACGGCACTGTGCGATTTAGTAGCCCGGACAAGGCGCAACGCGCCGCCTCCGGGGAGAGGGGCTGACTCAGGCGCTGGCGCTGTCGAGCCGCGCCAACTGCTCGCTGCTAAGGCTCAGCGCCGCCGCGCGGGCGAAGCTTTCCACCTGCACCAGGCTGGTGGCGCTGGCAATCGGCGCGGTAACGCCTTCCCGGCTCATCAGCCACGCTAACGCCACTTCTGCGGGCTTCGCCTGCTGTTCTTCCGCCACCGCGACCAGCGTGTCAATAATCCGCATTCCGCGTGGATTGAGATATTTAGCGATGCCGCTACCGCGCTGGCTTTGCGCTAAATCGGACGGCTGGCGATACTTACCGCTCAGGAAGCCGGAAGCCAGGCTGTAGTAGGTCACCACGCCTATATCGCGGCTGACGCAGAGATCGCGTAGCGCCCCTTCAAAAGCGGAGCGGTGATAGAGGTTATATTCCGGCTGCAGCACCTGCCAGGCAGGAAGGCCGCCTTTACGCGCCACTTCCAGCGCCGATGACAGCTGTCCGGCGTCGAGGTTTGAAGCGCCAATCGCCCGCACCTTGCCGGCCTGCTGCAGCGCCTGGAATGCTTCTAACGTTTCATCGATTGGCGTTTCAGAATCCGGCCAGTGGGCGAAATAGAGGTCGACGTAATCCGTATTCAGGCGGCGCAACGAGTCGTCAATCGCCTGCTGGATCCAGGCTTTTTTTAATCCTTTATGGCCGGGTAGCCCCATATCAGAGCCAACTTTAGTGAAGATTTTGACTTTATCGCGTATGCCAGGGCGCGCCTGCAACCAGCGGCCAATAATGGTTTCGGATTCACCGCCCTGATTGCCCTCCGCCCAGCGGGAATACACATCCGCCGTATCGATAGCATCAAAACCGTGGTCAACAAAAGCATCAAGAATGGCAAAACTGGTTTTCTCATCGATGGTCCAGCCAAAGACGTTGCCGCCAAATACTAATGGGGCGATGGAAAATCCGCTTTTGCCCAATGGACGTGTCATCATGCCGATTACTCCTTAGCTTATATTCTGTTTCCCTCAGATAACCGCAGGGGGTCTGAAGAGGATGTCGAGTGGATAATCAGAAAAGGAATCTTGCGGCGGGCAGTCCATGCCCGCAGGGTACACTCTGACATTATGTCCCGGAATAAACGTCAAAGCTAAAATATTTCCCGGCCAGTTTTTTGTAGGTGCCGTCGGCAAGCATTTTCGCAATCGCGCCATTTATCTCTTCGCGCAGCGCATCGTCGCCTTGACGCAGGCCAATCGCCGCCCCGGCGCCGAACAGTTTATTATCCTGCAGTTGTCCGCCAACAAAGGCGAAATCCTTGCCCTGCGGCTGCTGCAGGAAGCTGTAATCGGCCATCATGCCGGAGAGTACCGCGCCATCGAGACGACCTGATTCAAGGTCGCGAACGACGCTATCGGCGCCCTGATAGGCGACAATGTTAATCCCCTGCGGCCGCCAGTACTGGTTCACATAAGTTTCCTGTGCCGACCCCTGCTCGACGCCGATAGTTTTCCCCTTCAGTTGCTCTGGCGTATTGCCTTTGAGGGTATTTTTGCGCGCCACCAAAAACACCGGCCCGTTGTACAGCTTATCGCTAAAAGCAATCTGCTCTTTACGCTTCTCGGTCATATACATCCCTGAGAGGATCGCGTCGAATTTACGCGCCTTCAGCGCCGGAATGATGCCATCGAAGTTGCTTTCCACCCACACGCACTTCGCCTGCAGTTGCTGACATATCGCGTTGCCCAAATCGATATCAAATCCCGCCAGCTTGCCCTGCGGATCTTTCCATTCAAACGGCGCGAAGGTCGGGTCAACGCCAAAACGGATCTCTTTCGCCCCGGCGGCCAGCGCCGACGTCGACGCCATTAATGCCAAACACAACAACAGTGATTTTTTCATTCGAAGTCTTCTCCAGGGATTAACGGCAGTGCGCTTGCACTAAACGCGCGAACAGCGTCGCGCCAGTGCTGATAATGTCATCGTTAAAGTCATAACCGGGGTTATGCACCATGCAGCCGCCCTTCTCGCCTTTTTCACCGTTGCCGAGCAGGAAGTAACAGCCCGGACGCTCGCGCAGCATAAAAGCGAAATCTTCGCTGGCGTTCATTGGCGATACCGACTCCAGCACCCCTTCGCGGCCAAAGACTTCCAGCGCCAGCGCCTGGGCGAAATCGGTCTCTTCACTACTGTTGGTTAATACCGGGTAAGAGTCGTAAATCTCGACTTCGCTGCTGGCGCCATAGCTTTTGGCAGTATACTCGGTCAGCTCTTGAATACGCTTAATCAGCAGATCGCGAATTTCCGGTTTCATCGCCCGCACGCTGAGCTCCATCACCACGCTCTCAGGAATCACGTTCGAGGCGATGCCGGCCTGGAAAGTCCCCACGCTGACGACCGCCGTTTCACCCGGCGGCACGTTGCGCGCGACGATGCTCTGCAATGCCATCACCAGCGCCGCGCCGGCCACGATAGGGTCGACGGTGCGTTCCGGATGCGCGCCGTGGCCGCCGTAGCCGGTAATCGTGATTTTGACCGTGTCCGCCGAGGCCATAAAGTTGCCAGCATAGAAACCCAGCTTGCCAACCGGTAGCCCCGGCATATTGTGCAGGCCGAAGATGCGTTCGCAGGGGAACTGCTCAAACAGGCCATCTTTAATCATCAGATCCGCGCCGCCGATGGCTTCTTCCGCGGGCTGGAAAATCAGATGCACCGTGCCGTTGAACTGGCAGGCCGGCGAGGCGATATATTTCGCCGCCGCGAGCAAAATCGTGGTGTGGCCATCATGGCCGCAGGCGTGCATTTTTCCGGGTACGGTACTGGCCCAGGGTAAATCGGTGGTTTCATAAATCGGTAATGCGTCCATATCGGCGCGCAGGCCAATAGTGCGCGGCGAGTCGCCTTTGCTCAGGCTGCCGACGACGCCGGTTTTACCGAGGCCGCGGGTCACCTGATAGCCCCATTCTGTCAGCTTACCGGCAACCAGCTCGCTGGTATTAAACTCTTCCAGACTTAATTCCGGATTGGCATGTAAATAATGACGGATAGAAATCATTTCATCTTCCGTGGCTTTAATTTCTGGAATTACACAATCAGACATGCCGTTCTCCGGGAATAGATTAAGAACTTAACAAGTTATCCTGGCGCAAAGTTTATGCAAGTAGCATTTCTAATTGCTGGAACGCCATCCATCATATTTTTAATACAGACAAATCGCAGAACAATAGCCATTAAAATTGGCAAAATTTAAATATAAACGTTTATTTTATGGGTTACACACCAACACTTACTCTACTATCCCCGCTTTAATTCAGTTTTAAATAAAAATAAACAGCCATGAAATATCATTTACTTTTACTTGCCTGCGCGCTGACGCTAACAGGCTGCAGCGCTGAGGGCGACACCGCCAGCCAGCAACGCGCCAGCATCCAAAAGATGCGTACCAACACGCTCAGTAAACTCTATAGCCTGTACCCGGAAGCGCGTAGCGATATCCAGCATTCAAAGGGCTACGCGGTCTTCGCCAGTAACAGCAGCAAGATATTAGTCTTTGGATTCGGTAGCGGTTACGGCGTGGTGAAAAATAGCGCCACCGGCAAAGATACCTATATGAAAATGGCCCAGGGCGGCGCCGGTGTGGGTATGGGCGTGAAACAGTTGCGTACCGTACTGGTATTCCACGATAAAGACGCATTGAATACTTTCATTACTAAAGGCTATATGGTCGGCGCGGATGCCAACGCGGCAGCGAAATATGACGACAACGGCATCGCCCCGATAGGCGCGTCAGCCAACGGCGTGGCGAAAGATACCTCTTCGCTGCCGTCAAAAGTCAATGTTTATGAAATCACCGAGAAAGGTTTGGCGGCTCAGGCAATGGTCAACGGTTATAAATACTGGCCGGATGACGAGCTGAATAAAAGGTGATCCACTGCGGTCCGTACAAGTTAGCATCCATAAGCCGGGTCAGACGTTAGCCTGACCCGGCGCGAATGCCATGCCGCAAGTATCATTATTTAATGACCGAGGGCGCCGCTTACCAGTATTGAGGTAATGATTCCTGTCGCTGCGGCGATCAGCACGTAATTGCCATCGATATAAGACCAGTGATGACCCTCCGGGGGGCGCGGCAGGCCACGTTCGTTCCAGTTACTGACGCGATATTCATCACCGCGATAATGCTCCGGCGCCGGATGGCCTTTACGGAAATCGTTACCCCTCCAGGCGAAATGGTCCTGTTCATGGCGTTCCTGGTGACGATCGTCATGACCTCTTCGGTCCGGGCCGCGGCTATCATTGTTGCCCTGATGGTGATCGCCAGGACCGCCCGGCTGGTGGTGTCCATTCTGGTCACCCTGCTTCGGGCCATTCTGCCATACCTGCTGTTGCCCCGGACGATGACCGTCATTTGGGCCATCGGCAAAAGCCTGAGCGCTCAGCACACAGGATAAAATAACCGCCAGAGAAATCATCTTTTTCATAGTACACCTCCTGATATATCTCTTTTTTACCCTGCAAATGTGGAGAAATAGTGATTAGCAACCTATCCAGGACTATTCCTGGCTAATTCAGGAGGAAAGCAAACAATAATTTCAGCGAGCGCCAGACGTAAAAAAGGCCGCTAACGCGACCTTTTTTGTTCTCAGCGAGTCAGTATTACTCAGAGACTTTATTCTTTAACTCTTCAGCGCCTTGCTTGGTTTTATCCCAGCCTTTCTCGCTGACTTCTTTGGTTTTATCCCAACCTTTGCTGGCGCCTTCTTTAGTGGCGTTCCAGCCTTTCTCAGTGCCTTCTTTGGTCTTATCCCAGCCCTTCTCGGCGCCTTCTTTGGTTTTATTCCAGGTTTTCTGCGTGCCTTCGCTTATCTGGCTGCCGACGCTATCGCTTTTCCCTTCAGCAGCATGTTTGGACTTGAGCTTCATCTCTTCGCCCTGATTCTGCGCCTGGTGCAGTTTTTCTTTTGCCGTGTTGGCATTTTCGTGGGCTGCGGCCACGGTATCATCGGTTGCATGTGTAGTGGTTGCCGCGAATACCGGAGAAGCGACCAGAATAGCGGATAGTGCAATCATTGCTTTTTTCATATTTTTCCTCTCTTAACGCGTGCTTTATGTTACGAGTCACATTCAGCATGGCATAAGCTTCTGCGCTTGGCATTAGGAAAAGTTCTTAAAACTGCCTGACCGCTATTCCGTCGTTTTAGTGATCGAGATAGAGATAGCTTTCCCAGCTTTTCATACGGATGAGGATCTTTCTTATCAGCGACAGGTGCTCAAAATGTTCCGAATAGACGGCGGCTTCGACATCCGCGCCCTGCGGCAGCTGATAATTTGCCAGACGATCGTCGGTCACTTTTAATACCACCAGCGCTCGGCCGCGCGTCGCCAGATCGTTGGCCGTCAGCAACGTCCCCTGACCCTGAAACTGGCTTTCGCCAATCGCCGGCAGCACTTCCGCGACCTGCGCTTTAAATACGGTTCCCGGAATAGAGGGGAACAGTAATTCAGCCTGTTCACCTTTTTGCAAACGCTGCAGCGCGTTCTGACGGAATGCGGCGACGTATTCACGTGAATTCGCATTATCCGTTGGCACAAACGTCATTACCGGCTTCAGCCCCAACGCGGTGGACATGGTCCCAGGACGCAGGCCGACGGTACTGACATAGCCGTCAGACGGCGCGCGCACCACCGTGTTATCGAGCTTAAATTGCGCCTCGCGCAGTTGCGCCAGCAGCGAAGCGACTTTGGTGTTCTCGCCGTGCACCACCGAATTGAGATCGTTACGCGCCTGTGCGACCTTTGCCCGGGCGGCGTCCACCGCCGCCTGCGTCGCTTTCCAGTTCTGGCGACGGGTATCGACCATCTGATCGGAAAAGGCCCCTTTATCATGACCTGCCTGGAAGCGGGCGTATTCACGCTGGGCCCGGTCGCGCTCGGCGACCGCTTTGCTTAAATCGGCCTGCGCGCTGGTTAACCCCGCATCCAGCGACAACGCCTCCTGGCTGGCCGCTTTCACCTGTGCGGTCAGGTCGTCCACCTTCGCCTGGAACGGGGTTGGGTCGATGGTGAACAAGATGTCGCCTTCATGCAGCATCTGATTTGGTTTCACCGGCACGCTGGTGACTCGACCGCGGGTTTGCGAAACAATGGGCACCGTGCGATAAACCTGCTTCCCGACTTCGCTATAGGGGAAGTTATAATTCATACCGAGGATTAACATGCCAATCAGTATCACGCCACCTAATACCGCAGTGGGAACCGTCCATTTATTTAATGGAATACGGAATACTTTAAATATCACGATACACAAGGCGGCATAACACAGCAGTAATAACGTTTCCATTATTTACCCTCCTGATTGACGGCGCTATTTTTCAGACGGTTTAATTCCGCCTGCATCGCATCCAGACGCTGATGTAAATCGTGCTGGTCGGTCTTTAACTGCTGCATTCCCCAGCCGCGGTCTTCTCGCCACAGCGTGGCCCAGATCCACAGTAGCGGCCACAGCACGTGCAGGGTGAACAAGCTCACCCAGCCAGCGTAATGAATCGCATCCTGGTGCGGATGATTTCTTTTTTTGGCTATTTCATAAGGAATATCGTGGATCACGATAATTCCATAAAATAAAATCAGCGCCACCGCAATCAGGATGGCTAAAGCAATATAATCCAGGGTCATAAAATAACTCCAGAATGTGTGACGTATTTCACATTCACTTTATACAGGCGTCAGCAAGCCGGGCATAATCGCCCTGACAACTGACCATATTAATCAGAATTTATCCGGTATTTTTCGGTCGATAGAAATGAGTTGACCTTTTTTCACCGTGATATAACCGCCTTCTTTTAACGCCGCTAAAACCTGATAAACATAGCTGCGCGAAAGATTGGTCCGTTTAATAATAAAAGCGGACAGGCTTTCACGTTTTCCACAATCGATCTCGTTACGGTACAGATAACGCGATAGCATCGATTTTATGGTCTGAAAACCGGACAGGTTGCCGCGCTCGTTGTGCGCATCGAGAGCAAAAATGCCCATGTAGGCCAGAATAGTCGTCAGCTCTTTCATATACTCCGGCGAAGAGTAAAAGAAGATACGCTCGAAATCCTCCACGCTGATTCTGGCAAAACGGCAGCGATCGAGGCATTGATATAGTAGCTCTACCGCCGGGCAGTAGTGCTCAAGCAGGCCCAGCGGCATATGCTCGATCACAATCCCCAACAGGTTATCAGGGTCGTTGACTGCGAGGGTGATTTGCCCGGACAGCAGAAAGTAAATGAACCCATCCTGCGGATGAAAACGCTCGCCGGCGGCGCACTCGACGTTTTCGCTACAGGCGATGACGTGTGGGAGATGCGCATTTAACTGCAGCTTCTGGTAGCAGGCATGAATACGACCAAAACTGCTGTTCAACTTCCCCGTATCCATTGCCGTACTTTCCCGTATCACCGACGTCATCAAATATATATAAGGCAAAGCGTGGGGAAAAGTCCACAGCTGGAGTTTTGGCGTAAAGATATGTGTGGCAAGACTATTTCGCTTCTCCACGATGCAATAAATCAGCATATATCGCCGTTAAAATCCCGCCGGGGCGGAATTGCTTCTTAATCCACTGCGTCACCTGGCCGGTTGCCGCGTGCTGGGTGGCCAGCAACATGCCGGAATCCTGGCGCGGGTTGTGGATCTGTCGGATCACCAACAGATTCTCCGCAATGGCTTCATGAGCCATATAGTCGGGTAAGAAGCCGATCCCTTCGCCGAGGATCTGACACTGACATTTGGTATTGAAGTCGGGAACCAGGATCGCCTCCTGGCCATGCAGCAGCCAACCGACCTTTTTATTGATCGTACTGGCGGTGTCCTCAACCATGATATTGGGATAGAGGCGTAACTGGCTTTCTGCAATAGGTTCGGGCATAAACGCCAGCGGATGATCCGGGGCAATAGCAAACACCCAGCGGATCGCGCCGATCTCGGTATAATCGATTCCGCCGCCGTCAAGTAGCGTGTCCGGCGCGCCGATGGCAATATTCGCCTGGTTATTGATGATCGAATCCCAGACGCCGTTGTACACCTCGGTGGTGACGGTTATCTGACAGGTGGGAAACTGTTTTTTCAGCACCTGCAGCAGGCGGGCGGTATGGCGAGGCGTGTATAGCAGTTGATTGATGCAGATGCGCACCCGCGCTTCGATGCCTTGCGAGATAGTATCTATGCTGCGCTTTATCGCGTGGAAATCATTAAGCAGATCGGTAGCCTTGCGAAACAGATAGTAGCCGGATTCCGTCAGTTCAATGCTGCGGGTGTTGCGGGTAAACAGCACCACGTCCAGCCCGGCTTCCATCCGTTTGATGGTATAGCTGATGGCTGAGGTGGTTAACCCCAGCTCATCGGCCGCCTTGCTGAAGCTGCCAAAACGCGCCGCGGTGGTGAATGCCAGCAGATTTTCTTCAGTAAAAATCGAGTTCATGCGCCCTTCCCGCCTCCGCTAAACCATACCTGAGCTGAATGTATTGGTTACCGGGGCGTGGGGCAATCATTTTTGAACAATGCTTAATACCCGTCGCGACTTCAGGCTCGTTCCTTACTGGTCGCCTCGCTGAGTTTGCGCCCGCTATATTCTGAAATAAAGCCGACGCAGTTGCCCGCCAGAAGTCCCAGCAATGTCACCGTCCAGTTCAAACCGGTAGCGAAAAAAAGCGTCATGCCGAGGAAGCCGCCGGGAATAAACGAGGTTAGCGTAAAGCGCCCCTGCCAGACGATGACTGCCGAAAACGGCACCGTGGTAATGACGCTTGCCCAGAACCCCGACATACCGCTGGCTGAAGCGAGAGCGCCGGCGGCCAGCGCCGCCAGCCACGCCCACACTGCCCCGGAATAGTTAACGCACAGGCTTTTGACAAAGCCGGATTGGCCACCCCCTGCCGCATAGAAACTACAGAACGCGACGAAGCCGATGGTTCCCAATAATTCCCAACCGTGCTGCAGCCCGACGTGCGAGGAAATGAGCTGCCAAACGCCTGCGCAAATACCGACGGTGATCCCCGTAGCGGTGAGTCCGTTCATCTCTTTCCCCTCTGAAAAATAGATTGATGACGTTGCTTTCTGACGGCAACTATATCGAAAGAAAACCCGATTGCGTTAAGGGGTATAAGCGTAAAGAAGTAAACATTGCTCTGCCGCACAGTCTGCATCGATTGTTGAAAGTTATTCAATAATCTACCGGATTATGGCGAATAAAATTTAAGCGGGTTCTTTTATCTATTTCTGGTTGCTATGCTCAAGCCATCGAGAAAGTCTCAGCCGCAACAACAGGAGCAAGATGATGGCCACGGAAAATATTATTGCTGACTATCTTTTGGCTGCAGAGCAGGGAAATATTGCGAAATTAACAGCCTGCCTGGCAAGCGGCGTCGATATTAATGCCAGTAATCGCCAGGGGCGAACCGCCATTACCCTCGCCAGCCTGAATAAACATTATGCTTGTGTCTCGGTTCTTATTGCCGCTGGCGCGGATATTAATAAGCAGGACCAGACCTGTTTTAACCCGTTTTTAATTAGCTGCCTGAATAACGACGTCGAACTACTGCGCTTAATTTTGCCGGCAAATCCCGACCTCGAACGATTAACGCGTTTCGGTGGTGTAGGCCTGACCCCGGCCTGTGAAAAAGGCCATCTTGAGATCGTCAAAATATTGCTGACGGAAACCAATATTAACGTTAACCACACCAATTTCGTTGGCTGGACACCGCTACTGGAAGCGATTGTCTTAAACGACGGCGGTGCGACGCAGCAGGAGATCGTCAAACTGCTGCTGGACCACGGCGCCAACCCGCATATGACCGATAAGTACGGTAAATCGCCGCTGGAGCTGGCATGGGATAAGGGATTCAGTGAAATCGCCCACCTGCTGGTCGCCGCCGGAGCCTGAGGAAGGAGAATCGCCATTAACACCTCCTCCTGGCGGTGTGTGCAAGCGCTAACTGCGGATGAGAGCTTTCTCTCGCAGCGCGGCGGCGGACAGGTCGAGCAGATTTTCACTCATGCGGTGAACCTGCTCATCCCCGGCAAACCAGGGCTTCTGACGCTGTTGTGTGAAACCTCTGATAATGCGCCCAATAGCTGTAGGTTAGCACTCACCCACTTTGACAACCTGCTCCGGCCAGGGGAAAGCGTCCGGTTTACCGATTCAGGGATTTACATTGGCGATAATACATGGATAGACATCCACCGTTGTGAGCGCTGGCAAACGCCGCAGGCAGTATTAAACGCGGCAACATTTAGCCAGATAGCCTGGCGACGATGGCGCAACATTATCGTTACGCAGTTACATGAGGATGACACGTTATTTCTCTATCGCGGCGACAATCCCTTTTATCACGCGATGCGTCATGAACTCCAGCAGCGACGGGAAACCTTATTTAAAGCGCTTGGCGAAAATAAAAATATCAGCGCCGCCGTGGCGAACATGATCGGATTAGGCATTGGCCTGACGCCATCGGCGGATGATTATTTGCTAGGTCTAAGCGTTATTTTATTCATAAAGGGGCACCCGGCTAATCAATACCGGGAAGCATTTATAACCGCGCTGCAAAGCGCCCGACAAAATACTACGCCGCTCAGCGCGATAACGCTGGAGGCAGCGATAAACCAACGTTATCGCGAAAGTATCGCCGTGTTGATTAATCTGATGGTTAATCAATCGACAACCTTTTCTATTGAGGCTATTGCCGATATTAAAAATATTGGCTCAAGTTCCGGCAGCGACATGCTATTGGGCATGGCGGATGCCTGCGCGCTGAGCCAAACGTATGGAGGGAATAATGTCAGTTAAAATAGTGGTGAAGAAGAATACCTATTTTGATTCCGTCTCATTAATGTCGATTTCCACCCGCGCTAATAAGCTCGATGGCGTAGAGCAGGCATTTGTGGCGATGGCGACGGAAATGAATAAAGGGGTGCTGAATAACCTTGGGCTGCTGACGCCGGAGCTGGAAGCAGCGAAAAACGGCGACCTGATGATCGTCATCAAGGGCAAAGACGGCGCCGATTGCGAACAGATACTCAGTGAAATAGAAGCGCTGTTCAGCAAAAAGGCCGAAAGCGGCCAGCACGAAGCGCGCTACGCTACCCTCGCCAGCGCCAAAAAACATCTTCCGCAAAGTAACCTCGCGATTATTTCGGTCAACGGCCTGTTTGCCGCTCGCGAAGCGCGTCAGGCGCTGCAAAACGATCTTAACGTGATGTTGTTTTCCGATAACGTCTCTATTGACGACGAACTGGCGCTGAAACAGCTGGCCCACGAAAAGGGATTGTTGATGATGGGGCCAGACTGCGGCACCGCCATTATTAACGGCGCGGCACTGTGCTTCGGTAACGCGGTTCGCCGTGGCAACATCGGTATTATCGGCGCCTCCGGCACCGGTAGCCAGGAGCTGAGCGTCCGTATCCATGATTTCGGCGGCGGCATCTCGCAGCTGATTGGTACCGGAGGCCGCGATCTGAGTGAGAAAATCGGCGGCCTGATGATGCTCGACGCCATTCAGATGCTGGAAGCCGATCCGCAAACAGAAATTATCGTCCTTGTTTCTAAACCACCGGCTCCAGCGGTGGCGAAAAAAGTGCTCGAACGCGCTCGCGCCTGCCGTAAACCGGTGGTGGCGTGCTTCCTCGGCCGCGCCGAGCCTCCCGCCGATGAGTCAGGCCTGCAGTTCGCCCGCGGCACTAAAGACGCGGCGCTGAAGGCCGTCCTGCTGAGCGGTATTAAGCAGGAAAATCTCGATGTACATCCGCTGAACCAGGCGCTGATTGCTGACGTTCGCGCGCAGCTCACGCCACAGCAAAAGTACATTCGCGGTCTGTTCTGCGGCGGTACCCTGTGCGATGAAACCATGTTCGCGGTACTGGAAAAACACGCGGATGTTTATAGCAACATTCAGCCGGATCCGGCTTATCGCCTGAGCGATATCAATCGCAGCATCAAACACACCTTCCTCGATTTCGGCGATGACGACTTCACCAACGGTAAGCCGCACCCGATGATCGACCCAACCAACCGTATCAGTCGCCTGCTGCAAGAAGCGCGCGATCCCGAAGTGGCGGTCATCGTCATGGACTTCGTGCTGGGCTTCGGAGCGCATGAAGATCCGGTGGGTTCGACGATCGCGGCGATCAAAGAGGCCAAAGCCATTGCCGCCGCCGATGGCCGCCCATTAGCGATTCTCGCTTACGTGTTAGGCACCGACATCGATACGCCGTCGCTGGAGCAACAGCGCCAGATGCTGCTTGACGCTGGCGTCATTCTGGCCAGCAGCAGTACCAATACCGGTTTGCTGGCGCGTGAATTTATCTGCAAAGGGGAGCAAGCCTGATGAGCCAGTCGCTATTTAACCAGCCGTTGAACGTGATTAACGTCGGTATCGCCATGTTCAGCGACGATTTGAAAAAGCAGCACACCGCCGTCACCCAGCTCGACTGGACGCCGCCGGGCCAGGGCAATATGCAGGTGGTCGAGGCGCTGGATCGCATCGCCGACTCGCCGCTGGCGGATAAAATCGCCGCCGCCAACCAGCAGGCGCTGGAGCGCATTATTCAGTCGCACCCGGTACTCATCGGCTTTGATCAGGCCATTAACGTCGTGCCGGGCATGACGCCAAAAACCATTCTACATGCCGGCCCGCCGGTGGAATGGCAAAACATGTGCGGCGCCATGAAAGGCGCGGTCACCGGCGCGCTGGTCTTTGAAGGGCTGGCGAAAGATCTGGATGAAGCCGCCGAGCTTGCCGCCTCCGGTGAAATTACCTTCTCACCCTGTCACGAACACGACTGCGTGGGTTCGATGGCGGGCGTGACGTCGGCGTCGATGTTCATGCACATCGTCGAGAACAAAACCTACGGCAATATCGCTTATACCAACATGAGCGAGCAGATGGCGAAGATCCTGCGCATGGGAGCTAACGATAAGAGCGTGATCGATCGTCTGAACTGGATGCGCGACGTGCAGGGCCCCATGCTGCGCGACGCCATGAAGATCATCGGCGAAATCGATCTGCGCTTAATGCTGGCGCAGGCGCTACACATGGGCGATGAGTGCCATAACCGCAACAACGCCGGCACCACCCTGCTGATTCAGGCGCTCACGCCGGGGATTATTCAGGCCGGTTATCCGGTAGAGCAGCAGCGCGAAGTGTTCGAATTTGTCGCCAGCAGCGATTACTTCTCCGGGCCGACGTGGATGGCGATGTGCAAAGCGGCGATGGACGCGGCCCACGGTATTGAATACAGCACCGTGGTGACCACCATGGCGCGTAACGGCGTCGAGTTCGGACTGCGGGTCAGCGGCCTGCCGGGACAATGGTTTACCGGCCCGGCGCAGCAGGTGATAGGCCCGATGTTTGCCGGTTTTAAACCGGAGGACTCCGGCCTTGATATCGGCGACAGCGCGATTACCGAAACCTATGGCATCGGCGGTTTCGCCATGGCGACGGCGCCGGCTATCGTCGCGCTGGTCGGCGGAACGGTAGAAGAAGCGGTCGATTTCTCGCGCCAGATGCGTGAAATCACCCTTGGCGAAAACCCGAACGTCACCATTCCGCTGCTCGGCTTTATGGGGATCCCGACCGCGATCGACATCACCCGCGTCGGCAGCAGCGGTATTTTACCGGTGATCAACACCGCTATCGCCCACAAAGACGCCGGGATCGGCATGATCGGCGCCGGGATCGTTCATCCGCCGTTCGCCTGTTTCGAAAAAGCGATCCTCAGCTGGTGCGATCGTTACGACGTTTAGCGTTGTAGCCCGGGCGAGGCGTTTGCGCCGACCCCGGGAAATCCCCGGCAGCCCTATGCCTGGCCGGGCGACTACCACGACCACACAATAACAATAACTACATCACCTTCTGTAGCGGAAGTCAGATATGAAAGAACTCATCGTCGTTGCCATTGGCGGCAACAGCATTATCAAAGATAACGCCAGCCAGTCGATCGAGCATCAGGCCGAGGCGGTCAAAGCGGTGGCCAGCACGGTGCTGGAGATGTTGGCATCGGACTATAACGTGGTGCTAACCCACGGTAACGGCCCGCAGGTTGGGCTGGATTTACGCCGCTCGGAGATAGCCCACGAACGAGAAGGTCTGCCGCTGACGCCGCTGGCTAACTGCGTCGCCGATACCCAGGGCGGTATCGGCTACCTGATCCAGCAGGCGTTGAATAACCGCCTCGCCCAGCGCGGCGAGCAAAAGGCGGTTACCGTCGTCACCCAGGTTGAAGTGGATAAAAACGATCCCGGCTTTGCCTATCCGACCAAGCCTATCGGCGCGTTCTTTAGCGAAAGCCAGCGCGATGAACTACAACAGGCGCATCCTGAGTGGCGCTTTGTAGAAGATTCGGGCCGCGGCTATCGCCGGGTGGTCGCCTCGCCGGAGCCGAAACGCATTGTCGAAGCGGAAGCTATTAAAGCGCTGACCAGGCAAGGCTTTGTGGTGATCGGCGCCGGCGGCGGCGGGATCCCGGTGGTGCGTAGTCCACAGGGCGACTACCAGAGCGTGGATGCGGTGATCGACAAAGATCTCTCAACCGCCCTGCTGGCCCGCGAAATTGATGCTGATATTCTGGTGATCACCACCGGGGTGGAGAAAGTGTGCGTGAATTTCGGCAAGCCTAATCAGCAGGCATTGGGTCGCGTCGGTATCGACGAGATGAGCCGCTATATGCAGGAAGGGCATTTCCCGGCAGGCAGTATGCTGCCAAAAATCGTCGCCAGCCTCGCGTTCCTGCAACACGGCGGCAAACGGGTGATCATCACTACGCCGGAATGTCTGCCAGCCGCGCTACGTGGCGAAACGGGAACCCATATTGTGCATGACTGATACAAAAGGAAGAAAGAATGAATAAAGACAATAGCCGCCGTGAATTTCTTACCCAAAGCGGCAAGATGGTCACCGCCGCAGCCCTGCTGGCGGCAGGCGCGCCGGCGGCGTATGCCGCAAGCAACCCGCCATCCGCGGCCACCTGCAATAATAAAGGCGCGGTCAACGTCGCCGATAAACATTACTACCTTGATAACGTGCTGCTGGAAAGCGGCTTCGAATATGAAAACGGCGTGGTGGTTCACACCCGGACCGAGCGGCAAACGCTGGAAATAAAAGACGGCAAAATCGTCGCCCTGCGCAGCAATCTGAGCCACCCGGACGCCACGCTGCCGCGCTATGACGCGGGCGGTAAACTGATGCTGCCCGCCATGCGCGACATGCATATCCATCTGGACAAAACGTTTTACGGCGGCCCGTGGCGCTCGCTTAACCGCCCGGCGGGCACCACCATTCAGGATATGATCAAGCTTGAGCAGAAACTGCTGCCGGAACTCCAGCCTTATACGCAGGCGCACGCCGAGAAGCTTATCGACCTGATTCAATCCAAAGGCTCCACTATCGCCCGCAGCCACTGCAATATTGAGCCGGTGTCCGGGCTGAAGAACCTTGAGAATCTGCAGGAAGTTCTGGCGCGGCGTAAGCCAGGCTTTGACTGCGAAATCGTCGCTTTTCCGCAGCACGGGCTGCTGCTGTCGAAATCGGAATCACTGGTTCGCGAAGCGATGCAGGCCGGCGCCCATTATGTCGGCGGCCTCGACCCGACTAACGTCGATGGCGCGATGGAGAAATCGCTCGATACCATGTTCCAGATTGCGCTCGATTACGACAAAGGGGTGGATATTCACCTGCATGAAACCAGCCCGGCAGGCGTGGCGGCGGTGAACTATATGGTGGAAACCGTGGAGAAGACCCCGGCGCTGAAAGGCAAGCTGACCATCAGCCACGCTTTTGCGCTGGCGACGCTCAACGAGCAGCAGGTCGATGCCATCGCGACCCGCATGGCGGCGCAGCAGATCACCATCGCCTCCACCGTGCCGATCGGCACTCTGCACATGCCGCTCAAACAACTGCGCGAAAAAGGCGTCTTCGTGATGACCGGTACCGATAGCGTGATTGACCACTGGTCGCCATACGGACTGGGCGACATGCTGGAGAAAGCCAATCTCTACGCCCAGCTGTATATCCGCCCCAATGAGCAGACTCTGTCGCGCGCGCTGGCGATCGCCACCGGCGACGTGCTGCCGCTGAATGACAAGGGCGAGCGCGTATGGCCAAAAGCGCAGGACGACGCCAGCTTTGTGCTGGTCGATGCCTCCTGCTCCGCCGAAGCCGTGGCGCGAATTTCGCCGCGCACCGCCACCTTCCATAACGGTAAGATGGTCTGGGGCAGCGTCGGCGCCTGATGCTAGCGTCATGTAAAAAACCCCGGCAAGCCGGGGTTTTGTCATTTACCAGACGCAATTACTTCTGCGGACGCATGGCCGGGAACAGAATAACGTCGCGGATGGTGTGGCTGTTGGTGAACAGCATCACCATGCGGTCGATACCGATACCCAGACCGGCGGTCGGCGGCAGGCCGTACTCCAGCGCGGTGACGTAGTCTTCGTCATAGAACATCGCTTCGTCATCGCCCGCCGCTTTGGCGTTGACCTGATCCTGGAAACGCTGCGCCTGATCTTCCGCATCGTTCAGCTCGCTGAAACCGTTACCGATTTCGCGGCCGCCGATGAAGAACTCGAAGCGGTCGGTGATTTCCGGATTCACGTCGTTGCGGCGCGCCAGCGGGGAAACTTCCGCCGGGTATTCGGTGATGAAGGTCGGCTGGATCAGATGCGCTTCCGCCACTTCATCGAAGATCTCCGTGACGATACGTCCCAGACCCCAGCTTTTCTCTACCTGAATACCGATAGATTCCGCCAGCGCTTTCGCCGCGTCGAAGTTATCCAGATCCGCCATGTTGGTTTCCGGACGGTGTTTCTTGATAGCTTCGCGCATGGTCAGTTTTTCAAACGGCTTGCCGAAGTCAAACACCTGGTCGCCATACGGCACTTCGGTTTTGCCCAGCACCGTCTGCGCCAGAGTGCGGAACAGCGACTCGGTCAGTTCGATCAGATCTTTGTAATCCGCATACGCCATGTACAGTTCCATCATGGTGAACTCTGGGTTATGGCGTACGGAGATCCCTTCGTTACGGAAGTTACGGTTGATTTCGAAGACGCGTTCGAAGCCGCCAACCACCAGACGTTTCAGATACAGTTCCGGCGCGATACGCAGGTACATATCCAGATCCAGCGCGTTGTGATGGGTGATGAACGGACGGGCGGAAGCGCCGCCTGGGATCACCTGCATCATCGGGGTTTCGACTTCCATAAAGCCGCGAGCAACCATGAACTGACGCATGGTGGCGAGGATCTGCGAACGGATACGGAACGTATGACGCGACTCTTCGTTGGCGATCAGATCCAGATAACGCTGGCGATAGCGGACTTCCTGATCCTGCAGGCCGTGGAATTTATCCGGCAGCGGGCGCAGAGCTTTGGTCAGCAGACGCAGCTCGGTGCAGTGAATGGAGAGTTCGCCGGTTTGCGTTTTGAACAGCTTGCCGCGGGCGGCGATAATGTCGCCGAGATCCCATTTTTTAAACTGTTCGTTGTAGACGCCTTCCGGCAGGTCATCCCGCGCGACGTACAGCTGAATGCGGCCGCCGACGTCCTGAAGGGTGACGAAAGAGGCTTTACCCATGATGCGGCGGGTCATCATACGACCAGCAACAGAGACTTCAACGTTCAGGGAAGCGAGTTCATCGTTATCCTTCGCATCGAATTCAGCGTGCAATTGGTCAGAGGTATGATCGCGACGGAAATCGTTCGGAAAAGCGACGCCCTGCTCACGCAGCGCAGCCAATTTTTCGCGACGAGTTTTCAGTTCATTATTAAGGTCAATTGCCTCATCGGCACCTTGTGCTTGTTGTTCAGACATGTTGGTTCCTCATAACCCTGCTTTCAAACTAGCTTCGATAAATTGAACCAGGTCACCATTCAGCGCGGCCTGTCTCTGGTAACACACCAGAGAACAATCTTAACGACTCTGGATTCACTACAAGCTGATCTCACTCAGCTATGGCTTCACTAACGGTATTTTTTATCGTTGGCTTCCGCGCCTGCCAGAATATCCACCTCCTGATCACTTGGCTGTTGAGTTAATGTCCCCGGTCGCGCTGCGCTGGCCGGTGCTGCAAATCGCGGCAAAGGCGACAATGACAATCACCGCCACGCAGCCGATAGTCCACTCGCCCATCTGCGAGAAGAAATGCTGATAGGCGGCAATCGCCGTGTCGCTGATTTGCGATTCGGTGGTTTGCTGCGCCACCACCCCGGCCAGCCAGTTGGCGACCGCGCCGGTGGCCAACATATAAATGCCGGTTAATACGCCGGTGACGCCGGGCATGTTCAGACGGGTTATCTGCGCCATCGCCACCGGGTCAATAAACAGTTCGGCAAAGCCCATCATTGCCAGCCCGGCGACCATCATGCCCATCGAGGCCTGACCGTCAGCCGCGCCGTGGCGGGCATTCAGCGCCAGCAGCATAAATCCACCGCCCATCAGCAGCAGGCCGAAAGCAAATTTCAGCCATACTTTTAACACCGAGCGGGTACGCCCTTCCGGGCGGATCAGCCACGCCAGGATCACGCCAGCCGCCATCACCGCTACCGCGTTAACCGACTGGAACAGCGCGGTCGGTACTTCAATATTGAACAGCCGGCGATCAACAAAGTGGTCGATAAACAGACTAATCGAGCTGCCGCCTTGCTGCGCCAGTACCCAGAACAGCGTTCCGGTCAACATCAGCAGAACGATTTGCCACAGCGCGCGGCGATGCTGCGGCGATTTGATCATGATCCGCGCCACCATCTGCGCGGCGAACAGGCAGACAATCGCCAGCAGATAACCGGACCAGTTGTTTTCTAACAGCAAGGTGAAGAACACCGGCGCCAGGCACAGCATCACCACCAGCCAGCCCCAGGTCGGCAGCACGAATTTCACCGCGCGCAGCGCCTGTTTATCGACGCCGCGGGTGTCGCGGAAGTAGCGGCTGCCGCTTAAGAAAATCATCAGGCCGATGAACATGCCGATCCCCGCCAGCGCAAAGCCGATATGCCAGCCGTACCACTGCGCCGCCAGCCCGCAGGCAATGGGCGCGGCGATCGAACCGACGTTACCGGCGGCATACAGCAGCGAGAAACCGCCATCGCGACGATGGTCGTCAGCGGCGTACAGTTCGCCAAGCAGGCAGCTGATATTGGATTTGAACAGGCCATAGCCGCAGATAATGATCGCCAGCGCCAGATAGAGGCTCCAGGTGGAATCAGATTCGACGCCCAGCACCACGTGGCCGAGGGTCATCAACAACGCCCCGGCAATCACCGCCGTGCGGTTACCGAGCAGGCGGTCGGCAAGCCAGCCGCCGAGAATGGGGGTTACGTAAACTAAAGATGCGTAGGCGCTGAACAGACTGATGGCGTGGCTATCGTCAAAGCCAAGTTGGTGGGTGAGATAAAGGATGAGTAAGGCGCGCATGCCGTAAAAGCTGAAGTACTCCCAGATCTGGATCGCTACGATGTAGTAAATCGCGCGCGGCTGTGAGGGTGTTTTCATAGGTTCTCCTTGCAGCGTGAAAAAAGGGAAGTGGCAAGCCACTTCCCTTGTGTGCGTCTATTACTTGTTGTTTTCTTCTTTCAGCACTTTAACGGTGTAACGACCATCCGCCTGACGATATGCGCCGTGGATATCGGTTTCGAAGCCCGGGTAGTGAGCGCCGATTTCGCACAGCATCTGCAGGAACTCCAGCACCGGGCGGCTTTCTTCGGTGATCATCTCACCAGGCATGACCAGCGGTACTCCCGGAGGATACGGCAGGATCATGTTGGCGTTGACGCGGCCTACCATCTCTTCGAGGTACACTTCTTCAGTCTGACCGTGCAGCTCTTTCTGGAACGCGGCATACGGGGTCATCACCATGGATGGCAGCACTTCGAATGCGCGGAACATCAGGTCCGGCAGGTTGTGATGCTCAACCAGTTTATGGATGTTCTGCGCCAGGTCCTGAATACGCATGTTTTCATAGAATTCAGGATCTTCACGGTACAGAGACGGCAGCATGTTTTTCACCCGCAGGTTCAGGTCGAACGCGCGTTTGAAGTCGGTCAGCGCACGCAGCAGGCTCAGCGCTTTTGTCTTATCGATACCGATGCTGAACAGGAACAGCAGGTTGTACGGACCGGTTTTCTCAACCACGATGCCGTGTTCGTCGAGATATTTCGCCACGATGCTTGCCGGAATACCGAAATCATCCATGGTGCCGTCTTTCTTCATTCCCGGAGTCAGCAGCGTGACTTTGATCGGGTCGAGGTACATGTGCTCGTTATCGATGTTTTTGAAACCGTGCCATGCGCTATCGGAGCGCAGCGGCCAGCATTCAGCACCATCGATATGTTCCGGCTGCCATACATCGAAGAACCAGCCTTCAGACTCGCCTTTCAGACGTTTGATCTCTTTACGGAACTTGATAGAACGTTCGATAGAACCGTCGATCAGGCGTTTACCGGCGTTACCGCGCATCATCGCCGCCGCGGTTTCGGTGGAAGCCACGATACCGTAGTGCGGAGAAGTGGTGGTGTGCATCATGTAGGCTTCGTTGAAGGTTTCTTCGTTAACGTCGCCTTTCACGTGGATCATCGAAGCCTGAGAGAATGCCGCCAGCAGTTTATGCGTGGACTGGGTTTCGTAGATCACTTTCCCTTCAACGCGACCGCCGCTCATCCCGCATTTGCCTTCATAGATCGGCGAGAAGTTGGTGTAAGGAACCCATGCGGAGTCAAAGTGGATGGATTTCACATCCAGGGTTTTCTTGATGAAGTCGGTGTTATACAGCAGACCATCATAGGTTGAGTTGGTGATAACCGCGTGTACCGGCCAGGTCGCATTCGGCGTCTCTTTCACACGCTTGGCGATAGTCGCGTGCTGGAACTCGCTCTGCGGGATCCCGCCGAGGATACCGTAGGCGTTACGGGTCGGACGGAAGTAGATCGGCGTAATGTCGCTCATCATCATCAGGTGAGTCAGCGATTTGTGGCAGTTACGGTCAATCAGCACGGTGCTGCCGGCAGGCGCGGAGTACATACCGACGATTTTGTTAGCGGTAGATGTACCGTTGGTCACCATGTAGCTGCGTTCAGCGTTAAACACACGAGCGATATACTCTTCCGCTTCTTTGTGCGGGCCGCTGTGGTCGAGCAGTGAACCCAGTTCAGAAACCGAAATGGAGATATCGGATTTCATGGTGTTGGAACCAAAGAAATCATAGAAGATGCTGCCTACCGGGCTTTTCTGGAACGCGGTACCGCCCATGTGGCCTGGGGTACAGAAGGTATATTTGCCTTCACGTACATATTTGAACAGCGCTTTGGTCAGCGGCGGCAGAATGGTGTCGATGTATTCATCAGTGTTCTGTTTGATTTTGTTCGCGATATCTTCAGCGGCGCCCAGCGCATATTCGAAGAAGCGAACCTGCATGCGCAGATCGTTCAGGCTAACGTCCAGGGTGGAGTAGGTGTTAGCGAAAGCGTACAGCGGCATGTACTCGTTCATTTTGCTGATTTCTTCGCACAGTTCGAGATTGTATTTATCCCAGTCGAAGATCACGCCGCACAGACGAGAGTTGTTTTCGATAAGTTTTAATAAGTCGTCACGGTCGTTCGGGTAGACAATACGGAAGTCCAGGCGTTCGAGAGCACGATGCAGTTCACGGATGGGTTCTTCTTTGAAGTAAACACCCATGTGATTCATGATTGCAATAACGTTCATAGTCAAATCTCCAGATGTAGAAAGCCCCTCCCGTCTCGATGTGACAGGTGATGGAAGGAGCCTCAGGAAAAAGGGTTACTGATTAGTGCGCGTTAGCGGGGCTGTTGTTATCCGTTGCGTTGTTCTGCTGGCGCTGGTGCATTTTGCGACCGTAGAACATCAGGATAATCAGGCTAACGATGAAGGTGCCGGCCAGTTCGAAGGAGCTTGCGCCCATCAGCGCGATGAAGCAGAACACGCAACCCAGTACCGAACAAATCAGGCTAACGAAGTTACGAATGTTGATGCCTTCGAAACGAATCAGGTCAACACAGGAGTAGAAGTAAGGCAGCATGGTCAGCAGTACCGCGATACCGGTCAGTTCGCCGAACAGGTCAGAAGCTTTACCACCGGCGGAATTCATCAGGGTAATCAGCACCATCAGCGCGGTCATTTTCACCGCCGCCAGCAGCAGGCCTTTTTTCGGGATACCGTTGCTATCGACTTCGCCATACACTTTCGGGAAGTTACCGTCGTTGGCGGCACGTACGCCGGCCTGGCCAACCAGCATCATCCACGAGCCCAGAGAAGTCAGGCAAGCAAAGGCGGTGAAAGCGGAAACCATCGGAGCAGCCCAGCCGCCGAGAATGGTAGAAGCGCTAATCGCGAACGGCGCGCCGGATGCGGCCATCTGAGAAGCAGGATACATACCGGCGATAACCTGAGTCGCGGCGATATAGACGATACCAGCCATCGCAGTACCCAGCATGGTTGCCAGCGGTACGGTACGTTTCGGGTTTTTCACCATCCCGGTACTCACTGCGGCGGATTCTACGCCAACGAAGGCCCACAGGCAGAGCAGGATACTTTTAATGACCGCGTGGCTATCAGTGGTGCTGGAGGTGTTCCAGTTCGCTTGATAAGTTGCCGCGTCAAACCAATGCCAGCCGACGACCGCTGTCATCACCACCGGAATAAGCACCAGTACCAGACCAATAGTGGTCAGACGGCTTACCCAGGTCCCGCCGAGCATATTAACGAAAGTAAAGATCCACACGATGGCAATACAGGCAATACCTGCTGGCACCGGGTTATTTAAAATTGGGAAGAACGTAGAGAGATAAGAGACGGCGGTAATACCGATTGCCAGGTTACCAATCCAGTTTGCATGATAATAAAGGACGCCGGTCTGGAAACCGAAGGCCGGAGAAATTTCCCCTGCGTACGCAATTGGGCCACCCTGCTGCGGGTTCTTGGTCGCCAGTCGGGCATAAACATAAGCCAAAGACATCGCGCCAATAATAGAAATCACCCAACCCCAAATGGCAATACCACCGATGCTGGCGAGGTTCGCAGGTAATAGTGCAATACCGCTCCCCATCATATTACCGGCGACTACGCCGGTACAGGCAAATAGCCCGATCTTTTTGGCAGAACTCATGGTTGTTTTTCTCCTAAGTTTATTTGGGAGGTACAGATCATGATAGAGAACCATTTATTGACCCGACCAACTGCCAACAAGATTACTGATTCGTACGAGATAAATCCTAAAGATAAAGTGAAATAACTACAAACATCAGACAAATGATATTTTGACCTTTTTCGATTAACATATAAACATGACATGTTGATATCAAAAAAAGATAAACATCGCCTACTTACAAAGAGTTAGAGAGACATTCCGGTGTTGAAATTGTGTTACCATGCAGGAAAATAACGCTTATTTCAGGTAACAATCAGAGTGCTCATGAGATACATAAATTTAACCTCATCATACTCAAAACCATGAGCATGATGAGGGTTTACTTATTCTGAAGCGAGGAAATTGTCGAGATACGGTACTACGCGGGTGACGGAGGTCTGGAATACTCCGTTTTCAATCCAGTACAAGGTGTTTTCGCCAGGGCGTAAATTAAACGCCGTCAGGTAGGCATCGGCAGCTTCGCGGTTCTGTCCTTTCATCTCATAGACTTTTCCGAGTAGCACGTAATTCATCCACGACATTTCTAAATCAATGCCCGTGTTGATCGCGCTGTACGCTTCATCTATTTTCCCTTTGCCTAACATATCTACCGTTTTTATCTGGTAGAAAATCGCCATATCTTTAATGCCGGGCATTTCACCTACTTTTTCAACCTCGGCATACAGCGTCGCTAATTGTTTTTCATCCAACGGCTGCTGCGAATGACGTAATACATCCACCAGCGCTTTTTCGGCGTATGCATAAATAAAGTCCGGCGATTGTTTAATGACGTCATCAAGTATATCGCTGGCTTTACCTAATGAATCAACATCACCTTTCATTAACAGCTGATGGGCCTGATAAAGACGGGTTAATGAAGGGCTTTGCGCGGGTTGATACTGTTTCAGCATCGCTTTCATGCGATCCGGCCACGGCTGCATTAGCGCGGTTGACAGACTATCCAGCAGGTCATTCTGAATGGTGAGCTGGTTATCCATGGTAATAAAGTAGCGTTTATCGAGCATCGTCGAGCCGTCGGCGTTATCGACCAGTTGCACCGACATAAAGCACTGCTGGGCGCGATAGTGGCGCTGATTAACGAATTCGATGGTCAACGTTTTACCCGAACTGCTGGGCTCGTTGATGTTGTAGTTGGTTTTATCGTGGACCATAAAGGTCGAGAAAGTGTTGAGCGAGGTGGTTACCAGGCTGCCCAACCCTACCGCATAGGCATGCTGCGATGCCCAGTTGTTGCATGAACTGCCGTTTACCAGGTGTATGTCGATATCGCGCGGGTTGAGCAGCAGGCGAGTTTTGGTTTCCGGCGGCCGCGATTCTATCGACGACAAAGCGACTAACGCGACGCAACTGCCCAACGCCAGCAGGAATAGCGTCCATACCCAAAAGGTGGTGATCCGTTTACGTTTTTCCGGCACTGCCGCCGCCGCTGGCGCAGCAGATGAAGGAGAAATAGTCGGTGGCGACGTTTCAGGAACGGTGACAGGGGCCACTGGCGGGACAACCGGCGCCAACTCTTCGCCCTCTTCCGTACACCAAATTACCGGGACCGTCAGCTTGTAGCCGCGTTTGGGCACCGTCGCAATATATTCCATGCTGCCGTCATCGCCGTCTTTCAGTGACTTACGCAACTCGGAAATACTTTGGGTGACGACATGGCTGGTCACCACGTTGCGCGTCCAGACGTGATCGATAAGCTCGTCCCGGCTAAGTACCTCGCCAGGATGTTGAGCAAAGTAGACCAGAAGATCGATTAAACGCGGTTCGAGAGTAAGCTGACGTCCGTTCCGGCTAATTTGGTTTACAGAAGGAGTAACGAGCCATTCCCCAACGCGAACAACAGGTTGTTGCATAAAAAAACCCCAGGACGAAAAGGGAAAGGCGCGATAATACCACATTTCGCCTACCTAATTATGCGGGTGGTCAATACCCCACACGTTTGGCATAAGCTACTCCCTTTATATACAAATCAGTTAACAGTCTATGAACATCGTTGTCATTTAATCCAAAATAGCCAGGGTCTATGCTGCGTCCATCAAGTCGTTAAGGAGACGCATTATGTTATTCGACCACTATTCCTTGCAGGCCCTATCGTTAAACAACCGTATCGTGATGCCGCCGATGACGCGTTCCCGCGCCGGAGCCGGTGATGTCGCTACCGATCAGATGGCGGAGTATTACGCCCAACGCGCCAGCGCCGGTTTAATTATCAGCGAAGGCACGCAGATTAGCCAACAGGGACAGGGTTATGCCTGGACGCCGGGCATCTATAATGAAGCGCAGATCGCCGGCTGGAAAAAAGTCACCTCTGCGGTACACCAGGCGGGAGGCAAAATTTTTGCCCAGCTCTGGCACGTAGGGCGTGTCTCCCATACCGTACTGCAGCCGGGCAATGCCGCGCCGGTTTCCTCGTCTGCTATTCAGGCTGAAGGGGTGAAGGTCTTTGTCGATGTCGAAGGCCGCGGCCCGGAAAACGGCGTCGGTGAAATGGTGCAGCACTCGATGCCGCGCGCTCTGACTCGCGAAGAGATCCCGGCTATCATCGAACAATATGCGCAGGCCGCGCGTAACGCTATGGCCGCCGGTTTTGATGGCGTAGAACTACACGGTGCGAATGGCTATCTGATTAATCAGTTTATTGATTCACGAGAAAACCAGCGCACCGATGAGTACGGTGGTTCGTTAACCAATCGCCTGCGTTTCCTCAAAGAAGTCGCGCAGGCCGTTGCCGATGCGATTGGGAAAGAGAAACTGGGTATCCGCCTGGCGCCGCTGACCACCTTGATGGGGTCAAAAGACGATACGCCGGAAGCCACCTATCTGGCGGCGGCCAGCGTCCTCAATGATATCGGCATCGCCTATATCCATATCGCCGAAGCCGACTGGGACGACGCGCCGGTGATGCCCGCCGCCTTTAAAGAAGCGCTGCGCCAGGTGTTCCGCGGCACGATGATTTATTCAGGGAAATACACCGTAGAACGTGCCGAAGAGGCGCTGGCTAAGGGCTGGGCCGACCTGATTGGTTTTGGTCGCCCGTTTATCGCCAACCCGGATCTGCCCTATCGCCTGCAACACAACCTACCGCTGAACCAGCCAATCAGAGAGCAGTTTTTCGGCGGTGGTAAAGAGGGCTACCTCGACTACCCTACCGTCGATGGGAAGTAAACGGAGCAAATCGCTTCATAGTCCTTAAATAAAAAACCCGGCAGCGCTGTGGCATGCCGGGTTAAAAATAAGACTTTCGACGTTTATGTATAATTAATCAATGTGATTAATTATTTATACACTTCCGCCGTTGCTTCAAAGTTCGGCCCATGTTCACGCGCCGCGGTAATAATATAATATTTACCGCCCTTCTCATCTGCCAGCTTAGAAAGCTGGTCGTGCAGGTCAGAAGGTGAAGAGAATTGCCCGCCAGACGGCCCCACAGAAATACTGCCCACGTGAGTCAGTTTGAAATGCGAAGCTTCTTCTTTAGTAATTAATTGCGCTGCCGAGGCGCCAAAGGCAACAGCAGAAAGAGCTAAAGCGACTAATACCTTTTTCATCCTACATTCTCCTTGGATTAGAGCCTAATTGAGGCTCTTTCAGTATAGACACTAGATTAATAAGCGCGCTATTTATCGGATTATTTTTCACCGTTCACCGCGCTTAGTAGCGCGACGGTACCCCTTCCGGACGGGTCTTAAAACGACGATGCAGCCACATGTACTGTTCCGGCGCCATCAGGATACATTGCTCAATAATTTTGTTCATCCATCTGGCGGTGGTTTCCGGAGAATCCAGCGGCGGCGTCGCCTCAGGCTGCAGCGCAATCAGCTCATACCCGGCACCATTGGGCTTTCTTCGCGGAACAAAAGGAACGATGGTGGCTTTTGACATTCTCGCCAGCATCCAGGTACCGGTGGTGGTCGCAGCATTATCCACATTGAAAAAGGGAACAAATACGCTACTGGCGCGACCATAATCATGATCCGGAGCGTACCAGAGGATCTCGCCCTCTTTCAGCGACTTAACCATACCTTTCAAGTTTTTACGATCCAGCATCGTCTTGTTAGAACGCAGCCGTCCCCAGGTTTGCAGCCAGTCGATCAGCGGATTATCATTTGGCCGGTAAACGCCAATCCCCGGCGTGAACATGCCAAACATCCGCGCGCCGAGTTCCAGGGTCAGAAAGTGAATGCCAATTAGCAAAATACCCTGCTTCTGTTCCTGCAGTTCAACGACTTCATTGACGCCACTGGTCTCAGTCCAGCGCTCGACGCGATGGGTTGGCCAGAACCATGCCATGCCGGTTTCCATCAACCCCATGCCCAAAGATTCAAAATTCTTAACCAACATTTCATGACGCTGCGCCGGGCTGAGGTGAGGAAAGCAGAGCTCAAGATTGCGCTGCGCAATACGTACCCTTCCGCGCAAAAAATGCATAGATAAACGCCCCAGACCATGGCCCAGACGATAGATCAGCGGATAAGGAAGTTGTACCACCAGCCACAATAAGCCAATGCCCAGCCATGCCGGCCAGTAACGCGGGTGTAATAATGAAAGAGAGAATTTGGGTAAATGCGACATCTGACTATTGCTCTTCAGGATCCTTGATTTACATGCCAGTGGGAGGCCTCAGTCCGAATTTGCGGATAAGGTACCCGATCCACAACATTTAGTTTTTTCCTATTCGTGCGGTAATACGCATACAAGCGTAGAGTATAACCTCTACACTGCCCTGGTATTAAACGAACTGTGTAACAAATTTATTATTAATTTTTTCGTACAGTGGCACGCAAGCTAAAGTTTGCGTTATTCATCTTCAACAATAAATAAATAGCCTTCGAAGAAACCTCCCCGAAGGCTGAATATTGTTATGAACGAATGAAAGCCAGCAGATCGGCGTTAATCACATCCGCATGTGACGTGTGCATACCATGCGGTAAGCCCGGATAAATTTTCAGCTCGCTATTCGCTAAGAGTTTATCCTGCAAAATGGCGGCATTCTTATAAGGAACAACCTGGTCGTCGTCGCCCTGCATCACCAGCACCGGCACCGTAATCGCTTTTAGATCGTCGGTCTGATCGGTTTCAGAGAAGGCTTTAATCCCTTCATAATGGGCTTTCGCGCTACCGGTCATCCCCTGACGCCACCAGTTTTGAATGGTACCTTGCGAAACCTCTGCGCCATCTCGGTTAAAACCATAGAACGGGCCACTGGCAACATCGAGATAGAACTGTGAGCGATTAGCAGCAAGCGCCTTGCGGAAACCGTCAAACACTTCGATGGGCGTACCGCCGGGGTTATTGTCGGTTTTCACCATTAACGGCGGTACGGAACTAATTAATACTGCTTTGGCTACACGACCCTGCGGTTGACCATATTTAGCCACATAGCGCGCGACCTGGCCGCCGCCGGTTGAATGACCAACATGAACAGCGTTATG
This sequence comes from Klebsiella sp. JN_Kp122, assembly GCF_040062085.1. Lineage (NCBI taxonomy): Bacteria > Pseudomonadati > Pseudomonadota > Gammaproteobacteria > Enterobacterales > Enterobacteriaceae > Klebsiella > Klebsiella sp. JN_Kp122. The sequence goes on along the minus strand of NZ_JBEAHW010000020.1, from coordinate 179,069 downwards.
TAAATCCAGACTTTCCACTACCGCGGAAGCATCGGCCGCATAGTGGTCCATATCGTGACCTTCACTTACCTGATCGGAGCGCCCATGCCCGCGACGATCGATGGCGATGACGCGAAAACCCTGTGCGAGGAAAAACAGCATCTGGTTATCCCAGTCATCAGCGCTTAACGGCCAGCCATGGTGGAACACAATCGGCTGAGCCTCTTTCGGCCCCCAGTCTTTAAAATAAATATTAACGCCATCTTTAGTTGTTACGAATGCCATATCACGAACTCCTCCATTGAAAATATGACAACTTCTCATTAACATTCAATTGGTTACATTCAGCGCTGATATGATGTTTTCCCTTACTTGCGAAAAACCTCAATGGCAACGGCGCCACAAAGTGTAGAAGATGATGGCTCATTTAGCTCATCCCTCAGCAATTTAATATCATCGCAGAAACTAAAATACGCTTTGTACCGTTTAGCGTTAGTGCATATTACCTATTGATAAAATATGCCTTTCCGATATTTTTTATTTATAGATAAATATCAGTGCGTTATGTCAAAAAGGAATAATTAGAATATTTTCCTCTTATACTTACGTTTTACTGTAAATTTATCTCAAATAGATTTCTTCAGATTATTCCCCGAGAAAAAAGAATAAACCAAATTCCACCGCAGGTGCGTCTCACTGACCTTATCCACGCAGAATGTTTGCTGTTAATTGTGAGCCAGGCAACGTCCTGAGCGATGCCCTTCCTCAAATGCTGTACAAACCGCAGAAAACCGCCATACTCAGGCACAAAACCTGTGATTTTCAAGGGGTAAAATTTGCCTGTAGCAATCCCGGATAGCAAAACGAATAAGAAAGGAATGACTGCGATGCACTACAAATTGGTTAAGCAACTCAAAGATGATAATACATTAAGAAAAAGCTTTATTGATTTAGCCATCAAAACGTTCGATCTATCCTTTGACGCCTGGTATCAGCAAGGGTACTGGAGCGAATCCTATATCCCTTACGCTTTCGTTGATAAGAATAAAGTTATCGCCAACGCCTCCGCGAATATTATTGATCTGGTCTGGCAAGGCCAACCCCGACGCTATATTCAAATAGGTACGGTAATGACCAATATTGATTACCGTAATAAAGGGCTTGCCGGACAGTTGATACAACATATCCTTGATGACTGGCGTGACAAAGCGGATGCTTTTTTCCTGTTCGCCAACTCTACTACCGTCGACTTCTATCCCAAATTTGGCTTTACGCGGACCGACGAATATCAATATGTGGCACCCGTTTCGCCTACTCCCGGCGACTTCCGTAAACTGGATATGGATAGCGCACAGGATATTGCCCTGCTTAAGCACTACTACCAGAAGTCCAACCCCTTTTCACAGCTACGAGTGGAGAATAACTTCGGCCTGCTGATGTTTTACTGTTCGGCGTTTATGAAGCATTTTGTCTACTACTCGGAGAAAAACCAGGCCGTCGCCATTGCGATGCAAAGCGCCCATGAGCTTATCTGCTTTGATATTTTTTGCGATGCCGGACAATCCATGGCGACCATTATCAATGAACTCGCCCAGCCGCAATCGCAACAGGCAGTGCTAGGTTTTACGCCGAAGGAAGCGCGCCTGGGCGAGTACGAAAAAATAGACGGCGACGATATGTTGTTTATCTATTCGACTAAAGAGAACATCTTCCACGACAACAAATTGATGTTCCCGCTGCTGGCGCACGCCTGATGCCGGGCCGCAGGTCATCTATTTAACCTGCGGCTGGTCGGTGTTGTTTCTTCCTGGAAAACCAAATAAACAGTACAATTGATTGTTGTTTTTTTGTTAAATCCAGGAGAAGCGCCACTTGCCCCTTTTTGATCTGCAGGATCTCTACGCCTTTTTAGCCCTCAGCGAGCACGGCAGCTTTCGCTACGCCGCCGAGGCGATTTGCATTTCGCAATCGGCGTTAAGCAGGCGAATTGAGAAGCTGGAAACCGCTTTAGGGGTGAGATTGTTTGAAAGAACCACTCGCCGGGTGACCCTCACGCAAACCGGCAGAGCTTTCGCCCCAAAGGCGCAGCATCTGCTTTCCGAATTCGAAGATGCCCTGGACGGTATTAGCGACCGCGCCGCCTTCGGCAACGGGCTGGTGACGGTTGCCTGTGTCCCCTCAGCCGCTAACTATTTTATGCCGCAGGTTATCAGCCAATTCCGTCTGCGTTTTCCCAAAGCGCGGATCAAGGTCATTGATACCAGCGCCGGAAATGTTTATAGCGCCGTGCAGAATCACCAGGCGGATTTCGGCCTGAGTTTTCTCTCCGAAATCGCGTCCGAGGTGGTATTTACGCCGCTGGTCCATGAACGCTACCTGGCGGTTTGCCGACGAGACGATCCGCTGGCGCAGCGTAACAGCCTCAGCTGGCAAGAATTTTTTAACCACGATTACATCTGGCTTGATAAGATCTCCGGCAATCGCCACCTGCTGGACGGCGCCCTGAGCGACGTAGGGCCACGACGCACTGCAGTTTGTGAAACCCGCCACGTGACGACCATGCTGGGTATGGTTGATGCCGGCCTCGGTATTGCGGCCATCCCGGCGATGGCGCTGCCGGCCTATGCACACCACGCGTTAGCCAGTATTCCGCTAGTGGAACCAGAGGTGAAAAGGCAGGTGGGGCTGATAAAAAAAGCGGGCAGAGCATTACCTCCTCTGGCCGCCGAACTCGAAAAAGCCATTACCGATTTTTACCATCCCACCGCATAATTAGCCCTCTTCCGGTAATTCGCAGGCGTTGGCGGGTAAAGGATCCATGCCTGTGCGACGGATTTCCGCCTGCGCCGGGACTGAAGCCAGATAGCACAGCAACTGCTTCGCCTGCGACTGCGCGGATGAATCGGCAACTACGGCGCCCGCGAAGCGGGTAACGTATTGCACTTCATCCGGCAAACGGCCAACGAACGTCACGCCGCTGACCGGCAACAGTTCGCTAACCTGCTGAAACCCTATCGCGTAGTCCCCTTTTGCCACCAGCGAAGCAACGGGGATTTTTTCGATCATTTTTGCTTTGGGGCTCGCCTGCGCGGCAATATCCAGTTTGCTGAACAGCTCCTTTTCAACATAGCGCCCACTGGCGCTATCCGAATAGGCGATGGATTTCGCCTGCAGCAATGTTTGTTTCAACGCGGCGACGCTGCTGATATCCGGTACCGGGGCCCCTTTTGGCACGACGGCGCCAATACGTGAATCCGCCAGTTCAATACGCGACCCCGGCATCACTTTGCCCTGCTTTTGCAAATCATCCAGGGCGTATCCCACCATAATCACCACATCCGCCTTTTGCCCTGCCGCCAGGCGGTTCGGTATCGCCTCCGCGGATTTCCCCATCGAGGGACCATGAATGATATGTAAGGTATTGCCGCTTTTTTGCTGATAGTCGGGCGCCAGTTTATCCAACGCCGCGGAGAAGCCGCCGGAAATCATCACCGTGATCTCCTGCGCGACGGCAACATGCGCATAGCCGCAGGTGAATACCACTAACGAGAAAACCCATGATTTACGTTGCATATTCACCTCTTAACCTAAAGAATTTTGCGTTTTCAATGCCTGTCGGGAAACGCGTTGATAGAGATACAGCGTCGCCAGTAGCGCGCAGATTGCCGCAAAACTCATCCAGTAGCCGGGCGCCGCCTTATCCCCGGTGATTTTAATTAACGCAGTGGACATCGCCGGCGTAAAACCGCCAAACAGAGCGGTAGCCAGGCTGTAAGCCAGGGAAAAACCAGCGACCCTGACCGACCTGGGCATAATTTCCGTCAGCGCGGGGATCATCGCGCCGTTGTAGATGCCGTAAATAAAGGAGAGCCACAGCAGCACGGACAACATCATGGCGAAGTCCGGCATGCGGGCCAGCAGCGATAACGCAGGCCAACTGGTGAAAATAGCCAGCAGCGTCATGCTGACCAGCACGGGTTTACGACCAAACTTATCGGAAAGCATGCCGCCGATAGGCAGCCAGATGAAATTGGAGATAGCCACCAATAGCGTGACCAGCAGGCTATCCGAGGCGCTTAATAACAACACGTTTTTGCCAAAGGTTGGCGCGTAGACCGTGATCAAATAGAACGCGGTAGTGGTCATGGCCACCATTAACATCCCCGCAATCACCACCCGCCAGTTTGCCAGCAGAATAGTCAGCGATTGTCCTAAGGTCGGATGTTCCTTACGCTCCGTATACTCCGCGGTTTCATTCAGGTTGCGGCGTAAAAAGAAGATAAAAGGCACGATCAGGCAGCCAATCGCGAACGGGATTCGCCATCCCCACTGATGCAGACTCGACTCACTGAGCAGCATATTGAGCAGATAGCCCAATGAAGCGGCCACCATAATCGAGACCTGCTGACTGGCAGATTGCCAACTGGTATAGAACCCTTTACGTCCAGGTGTCGCCATTTCTGCGAGGTAAACCGAGACGCCGCCCAGTTCCGCACCAGCAGAAAAGCCCTGCAACAGTCGGCCGCACAGCACCAGCGCCGGCGCCCACAAACCGATAGTCTGATAACCTGGCACCAGCACGATCAGGATGGTTCCCATCGCCATAATCGACAACGTGCCGATTAAACCTTTACGTCTGCCGACCTTGTCAATCCAGGCGCCTAACACCACGGCGCCAACGGGCCGCATCAAGAACCCGGCGCCGAAAACGGCGAAGGTCATCATTAAGGAAGCGAATTCATTTTCGGAAGGAAAAAAAGTATGGGCAATATAGGTGGCGTAAAAACCAAATAAAAAGAAGTCAAACTGCTCAAGAAAATTCCCTGAGGTCACTTGCAGGATCACTTTGGCCCTGGCGCGAAACACTGAAGTAGCGGCAGTTGCGGACATCACACTCTCCCTGATTAACTGAATAGTTAACTCTCATTAACATTTAGGTAACCGTAAGAGTGCGGGAAGTTGTAGCCAGGAATAAGCGCATTTTGCGCATCTATTGATGCGTCTGACACATTAATAAAGCCTGCGAGTGAAGCGACGTCAACAATGACGGGGCGATGGGTTCCCCCTTCCGCCCCGCCTCTAAACACTGATAGTGTGAACTCCGCTGCATTTCCATCCCCGGCAATCCGGGCTTGAGCGGGCGTTTTAACGTATATCGCGCACGGCAACGTGATCCATGTCGTCAAAGACCTGGTTCTCGCCAACCATCCCCCAGATGAAGGTATAAGCGCGGGTACCCACCCCTGAGTGAATCGACCAGCTTGGTGAAATCACCGCCTGCTCGTTATGCATCACAATATGACGGGTCTCCTGCGGTTGTCCCATCATATGGAACACGCAGGCATCCTCATCCATGTTGAAATAGAAATAGACCTCCATCCGCCGCTCATGGGTATGGCAAGGCATGGTGTTCCACAGGTTACCCGGCGCCAGTTCGGTCAGGCCCATGCTGAGCTGACAGGTTTCCAGTACATCCGGCACGAAATATTTATTGATGGTGCGGCGGTTGCTGGTCAGGTTGTCACCCAGCGTCACCGGCGCTACATCGGCAGGAGTGACTTTCTTCGTTGGATAAGTGGTATGCGCCGGGGCGCAGTTGTAGTAAAACTTCGCCGGTTTTGCATGGTCGACGCTGGTAAACACCACCTCTTTCGCCCCCTTACCGACGTACAGCGCCTCACGGTGGCCGATTTCATAGCATTGGCCATCAACGGTAATACAACCCGGGCCGCCGATATTAATCACCCCTAACTCACGGCGTTCGAGGAAATAGCTTACCCCAAGCTGTTTACCGACTTCGCCACCCACCGACACCCCGCGCTGCACCGGCATAACGCCGCCAACAATAATGCGGTCAATATGGCTGTACACCATGGTGTATTCATCAGCCACAAACACTCGTTCAACTAAAAACTCATTACGCAGCCCCTGGGTATCCAGAGTTTTCGCATGCGCGCTGTGGATACTTTGTCTTACGTCCACGTTAGCCTCCAGGCAGATTCTTGAATGACAAAGCCCTCCTGCGGAGGGCAGAGATTAATGACAAACCTCATGCAAACATTGAGCTTGCAAATTGCACCAGACAAATAACAAGGAAAATCAATTTATTGATTTTCGGCTGATGACCACAAAGAAGGAAAAACCACGCTTTTTCCTTCTTTGTCAGCAGTCTGAGCCCTCCTGCGGAGGGCGAAAATAGATTAGTGATTTGCCGATGGCGCCACGCTGGCGCCAGGCGCTTTCACCACCTGCGCGTTGCCAAAGCGTTTGGCATACAAGGCGGTAATAATCGGTACTAAAATCGCGGTGACGATGACGCTTGCCGCGACCAGCGCCGTCGCCGAAGCGGCCACCGGTTCAAAGGCCGGATTAATCTGCGCGATGATCACCGGGTTCGCAACCGCCGCGCCCGCTGCGGAAGAAGCCGCGACGCCAGCTGTCCCGTTACCGCCGCCGATAACCCGGTCAGCAATAATCAACGGAATGCCGGTAATGATGATGACCGCCACGCCAAGCACAATCCCCAGCAGTCCGGTATCCAGAATCACGCTCAGATTGATGGTGTTGCCCAGCGCAAAGCCAAAGAACGGAATCAGCACCGGGGTGGCTTTGCTAAAGAAAGCGCGGAAGTCGTGGTCGAGGTTACCTAAGGCAAAGCCCACCAGGAATGGCAGCACCGCGCCGATAAAATGGTGAGGCTCGAAGGAAGCCAGACCGGCGGAGCCAAGGATAACCATCGTCATCAGCGGCCCGGACTCCAGCGACATCAATACAAACGCGCCGGACTCTTCTTTACTGCCGTACTGATTCATCAGGCTGGCGTACAGGCCACCGTTGGTCATATCCATTGCCGAGACAATTGCCAACACCGACAGTCCGGCAAAGAAACCGGTCTGGACGCCGTTTTCCGGAATGACCATCGCGGCGATAAAAGCGACGATCCAGGCGACGGCAATTTTGGTGATCACTAACGTGCCGGATTTACGTAATACGGTACCGGTGGCGCGCAAATCGATCGATGCGCCGATACAGAAAAACCACACCGCCAGGATCGGTACCGTGCCGCCAATCATGCCTTTGGTGAATGAACCAAAGTAATTACCGGTATCCGGCGCCAGGGTATTAAGCACCGCGCCAAGCAGCAATGGAACCAGCATCATGCCGCCAGGGATACGTTCAATGGTTGCTTTGATCTTCATTTTTTATCCTCATCTCCACCCCACCTGAACGGCAAGGATGTGACTTATTCTTTCAATATCGTTTGAAAAAATTCTTACTGTTCATTGCATTACGAACAGATGAGAAAAGTCAGGAGTCTCAGGGTTGTGCGCACCACACTGATACCATGCCGTTATCATTGATCATGTGAAATAATGATTCAATGAAAACAAAACAGCGTTTTAGTTACCGTCATCACATATCAAAAAGAAATCGAACGATGGGTATTTATTGAAACGTTAGCGGAGGAGTAGATGCGATGTTGCGGCGATCGGAAGCAGGATGAAAGCGGATGAACAACCACGCCAGCTCGAGTAACGGAACCAGCACGGCAAATTGACTCGATTTTCGAGGAATGTCCCAAATATGACCCACAAAGAAAAATCAGCGATTGGGAGGGAATTGATAAGTGGTTGATTTTAAATGGCACGCCCTACAGGATTCGAACCTGTGACCTACGGCTTAGAAGGCCGTTGCTCTATCCAGCTGAGCTAAGGGCGCACTGAGAAGCAGGAGCTTCGGGAGGTGCAATCGCGTGAAATTATACGGTCAACCTCCGGTGAGTCAATGCATTTTGCCCGGAAAAGACAGCAGCATAGCGAGCTTGTCGATTATTAACGCGATGTCTGGTTAAGGATTGTTCGCCCTTTCCGTTCGCGACTGGCCCTCTACGCCGCCACGGCGCAGATAAATAGCCTGTTTCGCCCTTCTCGCGGCGGAAAACCGATAAAAACGCAAACGATAACTGACAGCGAGGCTGGCTTCTGACAAAATATCCACATCCCCCTTTCGTAAAGTGACAGATGGAATCCTCTCTCTGATGGCAGCAAAAATTATTGACGGTAAAACGATTGCGCAGCAGGTGCGCTCTGAGGTCGCGGAAAAAGTGAAGGCGCGCGTAGCGGCCGGAAAACGCGCCCCCGGGCTCGCCGTTGTGCTGGTCGGCAGCAACCCTGCGTCGCAGATTTATGTCGGCAGCAAACGCAAGGCATGTGAAGAGGTGGGTTTCGTCTCCCGCTCTTACGATCTCCCGGAAACCACCAGCGAAGCCGAGCTGCTGGAACTTATCGACACGCTGAATGCCGATAATACTATCGACGGCATCCTGGTACAGCTGCCGCTGCCTGCCGGTATCGACAACGTTAAAGTCCTCGAGCGCATTGCGCCGGACAAAGACGTCGACGGCTTCCATCCGTATAACGTTGGTCGGCTGTGTCAACGCGCGCCGCGTCTGCGTCCATGTACGCCGCGCGGTATCGTTACCCTGCTTGAGCGCTACAATATCGATACCTATGGCCTCAACGCGGTGGTGATTGGCGCTTCTAACATCGTCGGTCGTCCGATGAGCATGGAGCTGCTGCTGGCGGGCTGTACCACCACCGTCACCCACCGTTTCACCAAAAACCTGCGCCACCACGTTGAAAATGCCGATCTGCTGATTGTCGCGGTCGGTAAACCGGGCTTTATCCCGGGCGAGTGGATTAAAGAAGGCGCCATCGTGGTGGACGTCGGCATTAACCGTCTGGAAAGCGGCAAAGTGGTCGGCGACGTGGTGTTTGAAGACGCGGCGGAACGCGCGTCCTACATTACGCCAGTGCCTGGCGGCGTCGGCCCGATGACCGTAGCGACCCTCATTCAGAATACGCTGCAGGCGTGCGAAGAGTATCACGACATTCAGGAGGCCTAAGATGGCGAATTTTTCTCTGGGCAAACACCCGCATGTTGAACTGTGTGACCTGCTGAAGCTGGAAGGCTGGAGCGAAAGCGGCGCGCAGGCCAAAATCTTTATCGCCGAAGGGCTGGTGAAAGTCGACGGCGCGGTGGAAACCCGCAAACGCTGTAAAATCGTCGCCGGGCAAACGGTGACCTTTGACGGTCAAAGCATTACTGTGATCGCATGAACAAAAACGCCCGGCTAACCGGGCGTTTTTTATGGTTTACTTACGGCGCCAGGTGGTACCCTGCGGGCCGTCTTCTAACACAATCCCCATCTCGTTAAGACGATCGCGCGCCGCATCCGCCGCCGCCCAGTCCTTCGCTTTACGCGCATCCAGACGCTGTTGAATAAGCCTTTCGATTTCCGCCACTTCGCCATCATCGGCCTGCGCGCCGCTCTGCAGGAAAGCGTCCGGCTCCTGCTCAAGCAGCCCCAGCACCGAAGAGAGCTTACGCATATGGGCCGCCAGCGCGTTCGCGGCCGCCGCGTCTTCCGTTTTCAGGCGGTTCACTTCACGCGCCATATCGAACAGCACCGAGTAGGCTTCCGGGGTATTGAAGTCGTCATCCATCGCTTCAATAAAGCGCGCTTCGAAGGCTTCGCCGCCGGCAGGCTGCGCGGATTTGTCGGTCCCGCGCAGCGCGGTGTACAGACGCTCCAGCGCCGAACGCGCCTGCTTGAGGTTCTCTTCGCTGTAGTTCAGCTGGCTGCGATAGTGGCCGGACATCAGGAAGTAGCGGATGGTTTCGGCATCGTAGTACTTCAGCACGTCGCGGACGGTAAAGAAGTTACCCAGCGATTTCGACATTTTCTCGCGATCGACCATCACCATTCCGGAGTGCATCCAGTAGTTGACGTATTCGCCGTCGTGGGCGCAGGTCGATTGCGCGATTTCGTTTTCGTGATGCGGGAACATCAGATCCGAACCGCCGCCGTGAATATCAAAGTGATTACCCAGCTGTTTGCAGTTCATCGCCGAGCATTCAATGTGCCAGCCTGGACGCCCTTCACCCCACGGTGACGGCCAGCTCGGCTCGCCCTCTTTTGACATCTTCCACAGGACGAAGTCCATTGGGTTACGCTTGACGTCAACCACGTCGACACGAGCGCCCGCCTGCAGCTGGTCGAGATCCTGGCGCGACAGCAAACCGTAGTTAGGGTCGGTCGGCACGTCGAACATCACGTCGCCGTTATCCGCCACATAAGCGTGACCGCGGGCGATCAGCTGCTCGGTGATTTCGATAATTTCAGCGATATGGTGGGTGGCGCGCGGCTCGTTGTCCGGGCGCAGAATGTTCAGAGCGTCAAAATCTTTATGCATTTCGGCGATCATGCGATCGACCAGCGCGACAAAGCTTTCGCCATTTTCATTAGCGCGCTTAATGATTTTATCGTCTATATCGGTAATGTTGCGCACGTACTTCAGCTTGTAACCAAGGAAGCGCAGATAGCGAGCGACAACGTCGAAGGAGACGAAGGTGCGGCCATGGCCGATATGACAGAGATCGTAAACGGTAATTCCACACACGTACATGCCAACTTCCCCGGCATGAATAGGTTTAAATTCTTCTTTTTGGCGCGTCAGTGTATTAAAAATTTTTAACATCGAAGATTCCGTGTAGACGTGTGTGGATATAAGTCGCTTATTCTAACCCTAATTCAAACCGGAAGCAGCACACATTGCAAGGTGCATCGACCCCCGCGGTTATGCTATAACAGCCACCTATGTCATACCCAACCTTGGGTTCAGCACTACAATCATCGGAACAGGATGCAAAAATGGTTACTTTCCACACCAATCATGGCGATATCGTAATCAAAACGTTTGACGACAAAGCGCCGGAAACAGTTAAAAACTTCCTGGACTACTGCCGCGAAGGTTTCTACGACAACACCATTTTCCACCGTGTTATCAACGGCTTCATGATTCAGGGCGGCGGCTTTGAGCCGGGCATGAATCAGAAAGCGACCAAATCTCCGATTCAGAACGAAGCTAACAACGGTCTGAAAAATACCCGTGGTACGCTGGCGATGGCCCGCACTCAGGCCCCGCACTCCGCCACCGCGCAGTTCTTCATCAACGTAGTAGACAACGACTTCCTGAACTTCTCTGGCGAAAGCCTGCAGGGTTGGGGCTACTGCGTCTTTGCCGAAGTGGTTGAAGGCATGGACGTGGTCGACAAAATCAAAGCGGTTGCCACCGGCCGCAGCGGCATGCACCAGGATGTGCCGAAAGAGGATGTTGTCATCAAAAGCGTCACCGTCAGCGAATAATTCGTGGCGACACTTTTTATTGCAGACCTGCATCTGCAAACAGAAGAACCGGCGATCACCGCCGGTTTTCTGCGTTTTTTACAGGGGGAAGCCCGTCAGGCTGACGCCCTGTATATCCTTGGCGATCTGTTCGAGGCGTGGATCGGTGATGACGATCCGAACCCGCTGCATCAGCAAATCGCTTCGGCCATCAAAGCCGTCGTCGACGCCGGCGTACCCTGCTACTTCATCCACGGCAACCGCGATTTTCTCGTCGGCCAGCGCTTCGCCCGCCAGAGCGGCATGATCCTGCTCACTGAAGAAGAGCGGCTGGATCTCTATGGCCGTGAAGTGTTGATTATGCATGGCGACACTTTATGTACCGACGACCCCGGTTACCTGGCGTTTCGCGCTAAAGTCCATACCCCGTGGATCCAACGTCTGTTTCTCGCCCTGCCGCTGTTTATCCGCCGCCGCATCGCCGCTAAAATGCGCGCCGATAGCAAAGCCGCCAACAGCAGCAAATCGATGGAAATTATGGATGTGAATCCGCAGGCGGTCGTTGACGCGATGGAGCGGCATCAGGTGCAGTGGCTGATTCACGGACATACCCATCGCCCGGCCGTCCATGAACTGCTGGCCAACGGTCAGCCCGCATGGCGCGTGGTCCTCGGCGCGTGGCACAGCGAAGGGTCAATGGTGAAAGTCAGCGCCGACGGCGTCGAACTCATCTATTTCCCGTTTTAATTTCGCCAACGATTTCCCTGTATTTCCGCCGACGCAACCGTTTTCCTTGCCGGGATATCGTGCTATTCTCTGTGGCCTCTAAAGCAGTGTGAAGCACACCCACAGGAGTTTTCAGACGCATGTCTTCCCGCAATAATCCGGCGCGTATCGCCATCGTGATGGGGTCCAAAAGCGACTGGGCTACCATGCAGTTCGCCGCAGAAATCCTTGATACCCTGAACGTTCCGCACCATGTTGAAGTGGTTTCCGCCCACCGTACGCCCGATAAATTGTTTAGCTTCGCCGAAAGCGCCGAAAGCAACGGTTATCAGGTGATCATCGCCGGTGCGGGTGGCGCGGCGCATTTGCCGGGCATGATTGCAGCGAAAACTCTGGTGCCGGTGCTTGGCGTGCCGGTTCAGAGCGCGGCATTAAGCGGCGTTGACAGCCTCTACTCTATCGTTCAAATGCCCCGCGGCATCCCGGTCGGCACGCTGGCCATCGGCAAAGCCGGCGCCGCTAACGCCGCCCTGCTCGCCGCGCAAATTCTCGCCCAGCATGATGCCGAACTGCACCAGCGTCTGAGCGCCTGGCGTCAGGCGCAAACCGATGAGGTGCTGGATAACCCGGACCCGCGAGGTGCGGCATGAAACAGGTTTGCGTCCTCGGTAACGGACAGTTAGGCCGCATGCTGCGTCAGGCCGGTGAACCGCTGGGCATCGCCGTCTGGCCGGTTGGCCTGGAAGCCGACCCGGAAGCGGTGCCATTCCAGCAAAGCGTCATCACCGCTGAAATCGAACGCTGGCCGGAAACAGCCCTGACCCGCGAACTGGCGCGCCATCCGGCTTTCGTCAACCGCGACGTTTTTCCGATCATCGCCGACCGCCTGACCCAGAAACAGTTGTTCGACAAACTTGGCCTCGCCACCGCGCCGTGGCAACTACTGGCGGATAAAAGCGAGTGGCCCGCCGTGTTTGCCCGTCTGGGCGAACTGGCTATCGTCAAGCGCCGCGTCGGCGGCTACGATGGCCGCGGCCAGTGGCGTCTACGCGAGAACGAAACCGCACAACTGCCGGATGATAATTACGGCGAGTGTATCGTCGAGCAGGGAATTAACTTCTCCGGCGAAGTGTCGCTGGTTGGTGCCCGCGGCCGCGACGGCAGCACGGTGTTTTATCCGCTGACCCGCAACCTGCACCAGGACGGCATTCTGCGCGCCAGCGTCGCCTTCCCGCAGGCCAATGCGCGCCAGCAGGCGCAGGCCGAAAGCATGCTGACGGCGATCATGAACGAGCTCGACTACGTGGGCGTGATGGCCATGGAGTGCTTCGTCACCGCCGAGGGACTGCTGATCAACGAACTGGCGCCGCGCGTGCACAACAGCGGCCACTGGACACAGAACGGGGCTTCCATTAGCCAGTTTGAACTGCACCTGCGCGCCATTACCGATTTGCCGCTGCCGCCGCCGGTGGTCAACAGCCCATCGGTGATGATCAACCTGATCGGCAGCGATCTGAACTACGACTGGCTGAAACTGCCGCTGGTACATCTGCACTGGTACGACAAAGAAGTTCGTCCGGGGCGTAAAGTCGGGCACCTGAATCTGACCGACAGCGATACCGATCGCCTGAGCGCCACGCTGGAAGCGCTGAAACCGCTCCTGCCAGCCGAATACGCCAGCGGCGTTTTCTGGGCGCAGTCGCAGCTTAATTAAGCCATTCGTGCCGGGGATTTGATCTATCCCCTTCCCCGGCATGCCCTTCGGCGCGTAGAATCCCCACCTCGCAGTAAGCACATCCCGGTTTTAACTCAAAAGGACGACCCATGGAAAATGGGACACACTATCGCGCCATCCTCAGCGCGGATACGCCGCTTATCGACGTCCGCGCGCCGGTGGAATTTCAGCAAAGCGCGATGCCCGCGGCGATTAACCTGCCGCTGATGAACGACGAAGAACGCGCCGCCGTCGGCACCTGTTACAAGCGCCAGGGGCCGGAAGCGGCATTAACCCTCGGACATAAACTGGTCGATGGCGACCTGCGCGCCAGCCGCCTCAAGGCGTGGCTGTCGGCCTGCGCCCGCTATCCACAGGGCTATCTGTGCTGCGCCCGCGGCGGCCAGCGCTCGCATATCGTGCAGCAGTGGCTGCGTGAAGCAGGCGTCGATTATCCGCTGATTGTCGGCGGCTACAAAGCGCTACGCCAGGCGGCAATACAGGCTACCGAGGAGCTGGTACAGCGCCCTATCGTGCTGATTGGCGGCTGCACCGGCAATGGCAAAACCCAGTTGGTTTGCTCGCGCCCGGACGGTATCGATCTTGAAGGTCACGCCCACCACCGCGGTTCGTCATTTGGCCGTACGTTGCAGCAGCAACACCCGCAGGCGACGTTCGAAAACCATCTGGCGGTCTCCCTGCTTAAAAAGGCTGAACAACAAACACGTTGGGTGCTGGAAGATGAAGGCCATATGATTGGCGCGAACCACCTGCCGGAGTGCCTGCGAATCCGCATGGCGCAATCGCCGCTGGCGGTGGTGGAAGATCCATTTGACGTTCGTCTGGAGCGACTGCGCGAAGAGTACTTCGATCGTATGCAGCGCGACTTTATTGCCGCCTATGGCGAAGAGAAAGGCTGGCAGGAATATAGCGAGTATCTGCATCACGGGCTGTTTGCCATCCGGCGTCGGCTGGGGCTACAGCGCTTTGCTCAGTTAACCGAACTACTCGACGCGGCATTGTTGCAGCAACAGCGTACCGCCAGTACCGAAGCTCACTTCGCCTGGCTGGTCCCGCTGTTAAATGAATACTACGACCCAATGTATCGCTATCAGTTGGGGAAAAAAGCCGGGAAAATTATTTTTCGCGGCAACTGGCAGGAGGTCGCCGCCTGGCTGGCGAAGTAGCTCTCCCAACCAGACGGTTTCCCGGGTAGCGGCTGGCGCCTTACCCGGGCTACCCATGGCACTGGGCCACCCATTGCACTGGATCTGTAGGCCCGCGCAAGCGCAGCGCCGCCGGGCAATATCCGCGGATAAGGAGCCGCTTTTGCGCCGGATGGCGGCTGCGCCTTATCCGGCCTACGGTCCGTGCGGCCTGCCTTTAATTTATTCACCATGCTGACTGAAACTGCCGGTGTTGGTGGCCTCAAAATCGCTGAGACGTTACCGGAAGGCCGGGGCAGCCCGCATGGATGCGGGCTGAGGGCCGTGATTTGCAAGGACGCTGCCTCGGCCCGACCCGAAGCCTGCCGGGATAAGTCGAGGGAACCGCGTAGCGGCGATTTTGGCGGCCAGAGCCCGGGAGTACAGAGGGCGGCGGCGACTGGCCGCCCTTTGTGCGCTCCCTGCGCCACGGAAAACATATTGCAGAAAAATTAACCGGGAGCGCAAGATACTCTGGAGCGAAACGAGATAAACGCTTTTCTCAAGCTAAAAGGTTGCAAACCGTTAACAGTATCTACTCCCGCTTAGCGCAGCGCAAGCCGGGGAAATTCCCGGCTTGCGGCGGCTCATCGTCAGAAGTCGTAGCGCAGACGCACCAGGTTCATATCGCCCAGATCATCGGTGCTGGAGGTAAACACGTGCTCGTAATCAACACGGAAACCGTAATCCAGCTGGAAGCTAACACCCAAACCGTTATCAATACGCTGGTAGTTGCGGCCATTCACGTACTCCAGACGGTCGCCCATAAAGTACGGCTGAATAGATTTAACAGCGTATTGATTGATCGGGAATTTATAGCCGGCAAAGTATTCAATACCCCAGGCATCGCCGGCGAAGTAATCATGCACATTGGTTTTCTTGGTAGTCAGGAAGTTCTGATACCAGCCGCCGCCGAAGGAGAAGGTCCAGTTATCCGGAGTCCAGCTCAGCGCGGTACCGACAATATTCTGGTCGTAGGTTTTGCTATCGGAGCTTGACGGGTCGCGCATTTCGGCGCGGGTGTAGTTCCACGCGGTACCCCAGGTCAGGTCCTTCATGATGTGGTAATCCACGCCGATAGACCCGCCGCCTTTACGTTTGTAGCGCAGACCATCGCCCGGCAGATACTCGCTATCTTCAAACAGATAGGATCCGTACAGATCGACATCACCGACGGTTTTCTTATATTTCAACATATTGCGTGAACGATAAGAACCATCGTAGTCGCCGTTAATACCGTTACCCGGAGCCTGACCGATCATATCGTAGTCCCAGATATCGGTTTTCACGCCGACGACATCATAGTAAATACTGTTCTGCTGACCGTAGGTTAATGTCCCCCAGGTATCGCTCTTCAGACCGGTATAAAGCATACGACGAGTGGTATTGTTCGCCCCTTCCGCGTAGTGATTGTCCCAATCGAACAGCGCCGGAATATTCACGCCCAATTCGTAGTAGCTGATCCAGCTAATATCATCAAACAGATAGTAATCAGCGGCGAAGCGGAAACGGGTGCCGCCGTCGAAACCGTTACGCTTGTAGGAACCTTTATCGCCATCGCCGGTCATCATGTTGAACTGCGGACGAATACTGCCGCCGACGGTAAAGTTAAGGCGGCTTAACGGATCGCCCGCCTGCGGATCTTGTTTCAGCAGCGTAATCTCAGCCTGGGATGCAAAAGAAGTTAACGCTAATGCTGCGCCGATCGAGATCGCCAGCGCTTTTATTTTATGTGCCATGCTTTTTCCTTGAGTAATAAGCAACCTTATATTTGCCAGTTGAATATTAACTGCGAATTAGCACGACGTGTTGTTGGTTTTTTAATGTTTTGTGCGCTTAAAAATCAAGGAATTATCATTTTGTGCCGTTAAAATAAAAGCGCCGCGAAATTGCGCGGCGCTTCATAAAAATGAAATCTATTTACTGGTTAAATTGTCGGAATAACGCTTTTCCTTTTAATAAGCGTAATCCCAACCATCCGCCGCACAACGATAATAATATAGCGCCGGATAATGGCAGCATAACCCACAGCCGCCAGTCCGGCGCCCATGGGAAATCAAACACCTTGGTTTGCAGCATCGCCAGCGCCACCTCGGCGCCAATGGCCGCCACCAGCCCCGACACCACGCCAAGCAGGGCGAACTCCGCCCACAGCGTGGTACGTAGCAAGGTTTTACCGGCCCCCAGCGTCCGCCAGACGACCAGCTCCTGATGCCGCTGACGCATCCCGACCTGTACCTGAGCCAGCAGCAATAGCACGCCGCAGGCGGTGACCAGCACCACCATGACCTCCAGCGCGCGACTTACCTGCGTCAACACCTGGCCTACCTGGCGCAGGATGGCGCCGATATCCAGCAGGCTAACGGTGGGGAACTCGCGATTAAGCTGGGTCAGCATCGCGTTGCCATTATCCCAGCGGAAGCTGGTGAGCCAGCTTTGCGGCTGCCCATCCAGCGCCCCTGGCGGGAAAATAAAGAAGAAGTTTGGCCGCAAGCTCTCCCAGTCAACTTTGCGCACGCTGGTCACCTTAGCGTTAAATTGCTGAGTGTCGCCGGTAAAGGTGACGCTATCACCGATCCTGACGCCCAACCGCTGCGCCAGCCCCTCTTCAATCGACACCTCGCCCGCCTTCGGCGGCCAACTGCCGGCCACCAGCGGATTATGATCCGGGCGCTGCTCGCTCCAGGTGAGATTAAGCTCGCGGTTTAGCGCTTCGTCTTTATTGCCCTCGGTGGTTTGACCGTTAATCTGCGTCAGCCGCGCGCGCACGATGGGGTAAAACTCCGCCGCCCGGGTCTGGTGTTCGGCAAGGAATGTCTTCACCGGCACCACCTGTTCGGGAGCGATATTAATCAGGAAGTAGTTCGGGCTTTCCGGGGGGAGTTGCTGTTGCCAACGCTCGAGCAGATCGCCGCGCAGCACCAACAGCAGAGCCAGCAGCATAAACGACAGCGAAAACGCCGCCAGTTGGCTCAGCGTAGACCACGGTTGACGCAACAGGCGATTCACCGCCAGGCGCAACGGTAACGCTTTCAGCGTTAAGCGCTTGAGCAACCACAGCAAGGCCCAGCCTACCAGCCCGCACAACAGCGCCAGTACCAGCGCCCCGACCAACACCGACCACAGCAGCGGGCTACCGCCCATCAGCCATGCCAGTCCGCCGACAACCACCGCGCAAACCACCGGAATATAGTGTTTTAGCGGCCAGACGTTAGCCACCACATCTTGCCGCAATACCCGCAGCGGCAGAGTCGCCAGCAGCAGCCGGTACGGCCGCCAGCCGACCAGCAGCGAAATCACCACCATCGCGCCGATAGCCCACAACCACGGCCAGCCGCTGGCGGGCGGCAGCGCGGCGGGCAGCACCGGTTTAAGCATCAGCAGCAGGGCTTTTTCCAGCAGCAGCCCCATCGCGCCCCCCGCCACCACGGCCAGCACCAGCAACATTAGCCACTGACCGACGATAAGTTTACGCAGCTGCGCCCGCCCGGCGCCCAGCGTCTTAAGGATGGCGACCAGATCGTAGCGGCTGCGGCAGTAATGGCCCATCGCTACCGCTACCGCGGCGACCGCCAGCAGCAACGTTAGTAACGCGGACAGCAGTAAAAATTGCTGCGAGCGCTCCAGCGATTTACCCAACGCGCTATCATCCTGCTCCAGGCCAATCCAGCGATGTTCCGCGCCAAGCTTCGGCAGCAGCCACCGCTCGTAAGCCGCCAGCTGCTGTGCGCTACCGGCGAATTTATAGCGCCAGGAGACGCGGCTGCCGGGCTGTACCGCGCCGGTTTTCGCCACGTCGGCGATATTCATCATTAGCCGCGGCGCCATCTGGAAGGGGTTGAATCCGGCGTCCGGCTCTTGAATGACCTCGCCAGCGATGCGCAAGGTGGCGTCGCCAACGTCAATGTTATCGCCGGTTTTCAGGTTCAGTAATGCCATCAGCCTTGGCGCCAGCAGGACGCTGCCGCGCTGCGGTTTTAATCCCGCCGGCGCGGTCTCCAGCGTGCCGTACAGCGGATAAGTATCATCAACCGCCTTCACGTCCGCCAACTGCGGGGTATCGCCAGCGAAAGTCATGGTGGCGAAGTTCAGCTGTTCGCCGACGGTTAACCCTAGCGTACGCGCCTGGGCGAGCCACTCGGCAGGCACTTCGCGTGAACTGCGCAGGGTGCGATCCCCGGCCATGAATTCGCGGCTTTGCTGGCTCAACCCTTTTTCCATACGGTCGCTGATTGAGCCCAGCGCCAGCACGCAGGCCACCGCCATGCTTAATGCCAGCCAGACGATGAGCAGCGAAGGCGAGCGCCATTCGCGCCAGAACCAGCGGGCTATCATGCTTCCTCCTGCAACTTGCCATCTACCAGGCGTAAGCGACGATCGCAGCGCGCCGCCAGTAGCGGATCGTGGGTCACCAGAATCAGCGTGGTGCCGTGTTCGCGGTTGAGCGAGAACAGCAGATCGGCGATTTTATCGCCGGTGTGACGGTCGAGATTGCCGGTCGGCTCATCGGCAAACAGCAGCGCCGGACGGCCGTTAAAGGCGCGAGCCAGCGCCACTCGCTGCTGCTCGCCGCCGGAAAGCTGCGCCGGCAAATGGTGCAGCCGTTTGCCAAGCCCCAGCTGTTCAAGCAGCGCGCGCGCATCGCCACGGCTCTGGCTATCGCTGGCGCCGCGCAGCAATGCCGGCAGCTCGACGTTCTCAAGGGCGTTTAGCGTCGGAATCAACATAAACGATTGAAAGACAAAGCCTACGTGCTTTGCGCGTAGCCTCGCGCGCGCCTCTTCATCCATTTGATGCAGCGGCTGCCCCAGAAGAGACACTTCGCCGCTGCTGCCATCGTCGAGCCCGGCGAGAATCGCCAGCAGCGTGGATTTCCCGGAACCGGACTCGCCAATCAGGGCGATGGTTTGCGCCGGTTTGACAACCAGCTCAACTCCGGTAAGGATGGACAGCTGATGCTCTCCCTGACCGACGGATTTCTTAAGATGATGAACTTCAAGTATGTTTTCCGCTGGCATTTGCCTTTCCTGTTTATGGTTCTGTTTACCTGCCGCGCGATGGCGGCGGATACGCTGTTAGTGCTTGGCGATAGCCTGAGCGCCGGCTATCGGATGGCGGCGAATACTGCCTGGCCTGCTCTGCTCAATGATAAGTGGCAGGCCAAAACGACGGTGGTCAATGCCAGTATCAGCGGCGATACATCGCAGCAGGGCCTGGCGCGCCTGCCGGCGCTACTGAAGCAGCACCAACCGCGCTGGGTGCTGGTGGAACTGGGCGGCAACGACGGGCTGCGCGGTTTCCCGCCGCAACAAACGGAGCAGACGCTACGCACCGTTATTCAGGATATCAAAGCGGCGAAGGCCCAACCGCTGCTGATGCAAATACGCCTGCCTGCCAACTATGGGCGCCGTTATAATGAAGCCTTTAGCGCGATTTATCCGCAGTTGGCCAAAGAGTTCAATATTCCTCTGCTGCCCTTTTTTATGGAGGAGGTTTATCTCAAGCCACAATGGATGCAGGACGACGGCATTCATCCTAATCGCGATGCGCAACCGTTTATTGCCGACTGGATGGCAACCCGGTTGGCTCCCTTAGTTAATCATGACTCCTGAACGCCGGGAGTCATTCACAGGTAAAGTTATGCAAAAATCGGTTTTAGTTACAGGATGTTCCAGCGGAATTGGCCTCGAAAGCGCGCTCGATTTAAAGCGTCAGGGCTTCCGGGTACTGGCAGCCTGCCGTAAGGGGGATGATGTCGCTCGTATGCAGGAGCTGGGTCTGACCGGTATTTTGCTGGATCTCGATGATCCGCAAAGCGTCGAAAATGCCGCCGCCGAGGTCATCGCGCTGACCGAGAACCGCCTGTATGGCCTGTTCAATAATGCTGGCTACGGCGTCTACGGCCCGCTCACCACCATCAGCCGTCAGCAAATGGAACAGCAGTTTTCCGCCAACTTTTTCGGCGCCCACCAGCTCACCATGCTGCTACTGCCCGCTATGCAGCCGCACGGCGAGGGCCGCATCGTGATGACCTCTTCGGTGATGGGGCTGATTTCCAGCCCCGGCCGCGGCGCCTATGCCGCCAGTAAATACGCGCTGGAGGCGTGGTCCGATGCGCTGCGCATGGAACTCCGCCACAGTGGCATAAAAGTCAGCCTGATTGAGCCTGGACCAATCCGCACCCGCTTTACCAACAATGTTAACCAAACCGGCGACAAGACGGTAGAAAACCCCGGTATTGCCGCGCGCTTTACGCTCGGCCCGGAGGCAGTGGTGGAAAAAGTGCGTCACGCCTTCGTCAGCGATAAGCCGAAACTGCGCTATCCGGTGACGCTGGTCACCCACGCGGTAGGCTGGTTAAAACGCCTGCTACCGGCCCGTGCGATGGACAAAATTATCCAGGGCTGAGTTGAAGCGCTGAATGTCGCCCCCATCTAAAACAGAAATCGACCAACGAGATACGCTCATGTCCGAACAGAATATTGTCAATATTACCGAAGCTAATCTGCAGCAGACGCTGCAGCAATCCATGAACGCGCCGGTGCTGTTTTATTTCTGGTCCGCCCGCAGCCAGCACTGCGAACAACTGACGCCGGTGCTTGAGCGCCTGGCCGCCCAATACCACGGTCAGTTTACGCTGGCGAAAGTAGATTGCGACGCGGAGCAAATGCTGGCCTCGCAGTTTGGTCTGCGCGCGATCCCAACGGTGTATCTGTTCCAGAACGGCCAGCCGGTAGATGGTTTTGAAGGCCCGCAGCCGGAAGAGGCCATCCGCGCCCTGCTGGATAAAGTGCTGCCGCGCGAAGAAGAATTGAAAGCGCAGGAAGCGCTGGCGCTGATGCAGGAAGAAAAATACGCCGACGCGCTGCCGCTGCTGAAAGACGCCTGGCAGTTGTCTAACCAGGATAGCCAGATTGGCCTGCTGCTGGCGGAAACGCTAATTGCCCTGCAGCGTTCCGATGAAGCTGAAAGCGTGCTGAAAACTGTGCCGCTGCAGGATCAGGACACCCGTTATCAGGGGCTGGTGGCGCAGATTGAACTGCTTAAACAAGCGGCTGATACCCCTGAAATCCAGCAACTGCAGCAGCAGGTCGAGCAGAACCCGGACGACGCGGCGCTGGCGTCTCAGCTGGCGTTGCAGCTGCACCAGGTCGGGCGCAACGAAGAAGCGCTGGCGCTGCTGTTCACGCATCTGCAAAAAGATTTAGGCGCCGGCGATGGCCAGGTGCGCAAAATGCTGCAGGAGATCCTCGCGGCGCTCGGCACCGGCGACGCCCTGGCGGCGAAATACCGCCGCCAGCTGTATTCATTGCTGTATTAATCAGAGGCGCTGACCCGGATAGCGCTACGCTTATCCGGGCTACAGATTACGCCGTGGTAGCCCGGAGAAGGCGCAACGCGCCGCCTCCGGGAATACTTACGGGCCCTTTTTCAACTGCGTCACAACCAATTGATGGCGGGCATTGAAGAACTTCCGGTAGGTCAGATAACCGGCGATAATCGTCGACAGACTGGCGGTCGATAGCAACATAAACGTGACCATAATCTGATACTTAATCGCCTTCACCGGATCTATCCCGGCGAAAATCAACCCCGACATCATGCCCGGTAAACTCACCAGCCCGACCGTTTTCGCCGAATCTACCGTGGGAATCAACGATGCGCGTATGCTATCGCGGATCAGCCGCGCGGAGGCCATCTTCGGCGTCGCGCCAAGACTTAGCTTCTCCTGAATCTGCTGCTGCTCGCTGTTAAAACGCTGGCCCATATTGTTGTAGCACAGCCCTACCGCCACCATGGCGTTACCGGCCACCATGCCGGCAATCGGAATAACCTGCATCGGCACAAAGGCGATCGACCCCGAGAAGACCAGCACCGCCAGGGTTAGTCCGGCGCCGGTGGTAATAGCGATAAACGATGAAACAAAAGCTTTATCGATATATTTACTGCGCTTCTTCGCATTCCACGCCGCGTTAAAGCAGATAAACAGCACCATCAATAGCGTCAACACCGCATGATTGACGTTAAAAATATATTTCAGCACGTAGCCGACGATAATCAATTGCACTATCGCCCGGCAAATACTCCAGATGATATCTTTTTCCAGCGCCAATTTTTCCCGATAGCTGACGACGATTGCCACCAGCACCAGCACCATCGAGAGCGCCAGCGACTCGTTAGTAATATTATGCCCGTTCATTTTTTACCTCCTGCATTTTCCCGCCGGCAGGCTGTAGCGTGATCACTTCATCAGTGTGGGCAATTTCGTTCTGATCGTGAGTGACCCACAGAATGGCCACCCCTTTTTCCGTCGCGTAGCGATGAATAATCTCGTTAACGTTGCGCTTATTACTTTCATCCAGCGCGCTGGTAATTTCATCAAGCAGCAGAACCTGCGGTAGAAACTGCAAATTACGAATGAGCGAGACCCGCTGTTTTTCACCGCCGGAAAGCTCATTAATGGATTTCTCCAGCGTATTATCCGCCAGCCCGAAGCGTTCGAGATCGACAACCAGCGCTTTAGGATCCGGCTGTTTGTTGCGGATCTGCCATGGGAAGACCAGGTTGTCATAGACCGAATCGCCAAATAGCGCCGGGGTTTGCGCGCAATAACAAACCTGCTGGCGATAGTTTTCCGGCGACAGCGTGGCGATATCTTTATCGTTGAAAAAAATCTCTCCGCTGGTCGGGCTCAGCAGCGAGGCGATAATTTTCAGCAGCGTACTTTTGCCGCATCCGGATGGCCCGGTAATCAACTTAAATTCCCCGGCAGCAATCCGGAGATCGATATTATTCAGGATGACCGCGTCGTCGGTTTTAAAACCGACGCCCTCGAGGCGCAAAATCGCGTTATTTTCCTTCATTATATGTCCAGTTTATTTCCTAAAACCCAAACAGTTTACTCCAGTTTTCTTTCACCGGAACAAGGAGAAAGTTATACTCTGTTTAAACATGCGCCATTTCGCTGCGGCGCCCATCAGGCAACAAGACAGGAGGTTTTTGATGCTGATTTTTATCCCCGTTCTTATTTTTGTCGCACTGGTCATTGTGGGGGCGGCAGTAAAAATCGTGCCGCAGGGATATCAATGGACCGTCGAACGCTTTGGCCGCTACACGCAGACGCTGCAGCCGGGTTTAAGTTTAGTGGTGCCGTTTATGGACCGCATCGGCCGTAAAGTGAACATGATGGAGCAGGTGCTGGATATCCCTTCGCAGGAAGTCATCTCTCGCGATAACGCCAACGTCACTATTGACGCCGTCTGCTTCATTCAGGTGATCGATGCGCCAAAAGCCGCCTATGAAGTCAGCAATCTTGAGCTGGCGATCGTCAATCTGACGATGACCAATATTCGTACCGTACTCGGCTCGATGGAGCTGGATGAAATGCTCTCCCAGCGCGATAGCATTAACACCCGCCTGCTGCATATCGTCGACGACGCCACCAATCCGTGGGGGGTGAAAATCACCCGCGTCGAAATCCGCGACGTTCGCCCGCCAGCGGAGCTTATCTCCTCAATGAACGCCCAGATGAAAGCCGAGCGAACCAAACGCGCCTATATCCTTGAGGCTGAAGGGGTGCGCCAGGCGGAAATTCTCAAAGCCGAAGGCGAAAAGCAGTCGCAGATCCTCAAAGCCGAAGGCGAACGTCAGTCTGCCTTCCTGCAGGCGGAAGCCCGCGAACGTTCCGCCGAAGCGGAAGCCCGCGCCACCCAGATGGTCTCATCGGCAATCGCTTCAGGCGATATTCAGGCGATTAACTACTTCGTGGCGCAGAAATATACCGACGCGCTGCAGCAGATTGGCGCCGCCAACAACAGCAAAGTGGTGTTGATGCCGCTGGATGCCAGCAGCCTGATGGGCTCGATAGCCGGGATCGGCGAACTGCTGAAAGAGAGTAGCGCCGAGCGGAAAAAATCATGATCGCCCTGATCCTCGCCCATCCGCATATTTTCTGGCTGACTCTCGGCGGGCTGTTGCTGGCGGCGGAGATGCTCGGCAGCAACGGCTACCTGCTGTGGAGCGGCGTAGCTGGCGTCGTCACCGGCCTGCTGACCTGGGCTATTCCACTCAGTTGGGAATGGCAAGGGACGCTGTTTGCCGTCCTTACCCTGCTGGCGGCGTGGCTGTGGTCAAAATGGCTGCGTAAACGCATGAGGCAGCAGCGCCCCGCCGACGCACAGCTTAACCAGCGCGGCCAGCAGCTGGTTGGTCGCCGTTTTACTCTCGACAGCGCGCTGGAAAACGGCCGCGGCCACGTCCGCGTCGGCGATAGCTCCTGGCCGGTGCTTGCCGATGAAGACCTCGCGGCGGGCAGCAAGGTGGAGGTGGTCGCCGTAGAAGGGATTACCTTGCGGGTAAGAGCCGCCGTCCGCTAAGCCTGCGCTTTGCGGTGACAACAGCCGGAAAGATTATCAATAATCGGGCAATCCGCGCTCTCATCGCCGGGGCAGGCGTCCGCCAGCGCCAGCAGATGCGCACGCATGTTTTGCAACTCGCGGATATGGTTCTCAATATCCGCGACTTTCTCCAGCGTTCGTTTTTTCACATCGGCGCTGTGCCGCGACGGATCGTTGAATAACGTCACCAGCTCGCGGCACTCTTCCAGGTTAAATCCCACCTGCCGCGCCTGACGCAGCAGCGTCAGTTCATCAAGGTGCTTCTGAGTGTAGGTACGGTAGCCGTTATCGCTGCGCAGCGGCGCCGTCACCAGCCCTTTCTCTTCGTAAAAACGAATCGCTTTGCTGGTTAAACCGGTTTTTTTCGCCACATCGCTAATATTCATTTTTCCCCCTTGACCTTCCCCTTGCTGGAAGGTTTAACCTTCTTAATACTCGATGAAAGAGTGTGTTCGGTCAATCATTAACCGGAAATTATTCAGGAGTTTTTTATGTCTAACACTATCGACCTGACGCTTGACGGCCTCTCCTGCGGCCACTGCGTTAAACGCGTGAAAGAGAGCCTCGAACAACGTCCCGACGTTGAACAGGCTGATGTAACCGTTACCGAAGCCCACGTCACGGGTAGCGCCAGCGCTGAAGCCCTGATTGAGACCATAAAACAAGCCGGATACGGCGCGGAGCTCAGCCACCCAAAGGCTAAACCGCTGGCAGAATCATCAATCCCGTCGGAAGCACTGACAGCGGCCACTCCTGAGCTTCCGGCAGCCCATGACGAGGATGACAGTCAACAGCTGCTGATCAACGGCATGAGCTGCGCCAGCTGCGTTTCCCGGGTACAAAACGCGCTTGCCGCGGTGCCGGGAGTCTCACAGGCGCGGGTAAACCTGGCGGAACGCACGGCGCTGGTGATGGGCAGTGCGTCCGCCGCAGAATTAGTGCAGGCGGTGGAAAAAGCCGGCTACGGCGCGGAGGCGATCGAAGACGATCTGGAACGCCGCGAACGGCAGCAGGAAACCGCCATCGCCACCATGAAACGTTTTCGCTGGCAGGCGATTGTCGCCCTGCTGGTCGGCGTACCGGTTATGGTCTGGGGCATGATCGGCGATAACATGATGGTCAGCGACGACAATCGATCGCTGTGGCTGGTCATCGGCCTTGTCACCCTCGCGGTGATGGTCTTCGCCGGCGGTCACTTCTACCGCAGCGCCTGGAAAAGCCTGAAAAACGGTACCGCCACCATGGATACGCTGGTCGCCCTGGGAACGGGCGTCGCCTGGCTATATTCAATGAGCGTCAACCTGTGGCCGCAGTGGTTTCCGATGGAAGCGCGCCACCTGTATTACGAAGCCAGCGCGATGATTATCGGTCTGATTAACCTCGGCCATATGCTGGAGGCCCGCGCGCGCCAGCGTTCCTCGAAAGCGCTGGAAAAACTGCTCGACCTGACGCCGCCTTCGGCACGCGTTGTGACGCCTGAAGGGGAAGAAGATCTGCCGCTCGCCGAAGTCCAGGCCGGCATGACCCTGCGCCTGACCACTGGCGATCGCGTTCCGGTTGACGGCGTGATAAGCCAGGGCGAAGCCTGGTTTGATGAAGCGATGCTCACCGGCGAACCGGTACCGCAGCAAAAAGGCGATGGCGACGCCATTCATGCCGGTACCGTGGTGCAGGACGGCAGCGTGCTGTTTACCGCCAGCGCCGTCGGCAGCCAGACCACGCTGGCGCGGATTATTCGCATGGTGCGCCAGGCGCAAAGTAGCAAACCGGAAATTGGCCAACTGGCAGATAAAATCTCGGCGGTATTTGTTCCGGCAGTGGTAGCCATTGCGCTGATTAGCGCCGCTATCTGGTACTTCTTCGGCCCGGCGCCGCAAATCGTCTATACCCTGGTCATTGCCACCACGGTACTGATTATCGCCTGTCCATGCGCATTGGGCCTGGCGACGCCGATGTCGATTATTTCCGGCGTCGGCCGGGCGGCAGAATACGGCGTGCTGGTGCGTGACGCCGATGCTCTGCAGCGCGCCAGCGAGCTCGATACCCTGGTGTTTGATAAAACCGGTACCCTGACCGAAGGCAAGCCGCAGGTGGTGGCCGTGAAAACCTTCGCCAGCTTTGATGAATCCACTGTCGTGCGGCTTGCCGCCGCGCTCGAGCAGGGTTCAAGCCATCCGCTGGCGCGGGCGATCCTCGATAAAGCCGCTGACAGCACTTTACCGGAGGTAAGCGGCTTCCGTACCCTGCGCGGGCTCGGCGTCAGCGGTGAAGCGGAAGGCCATCAACTGCTGCTCGGCAACCAGGCGCTGCTTAACGAGCAGCATATCACTACCGCTGAACTGGAAAGCGAGATGACGGCACAGGCCTCGCGCGGCGCCACGCCGGTGCTGCTGGCGATCGATGGTCAGGCCGCTGCGCTGTTCGCCATCCGCGACCCGTTACGGGAAGATAGCATCGACGCGCTGGCGCGCCTGCATCGTCAGGGCTACCGGCTGGTGATGCTGACCGGGGATAACCCTACTACCGCCAATGCCATCGCCAAAGAAGCGGGCATTGATGAAGTGATCGCCGGCGTGCTGCCGGACGGCAAAGCCGATGCCATTAAACGTCTGCAGAGCCAGGGGCACAAAGTGGCGATGGTCGGCGACGGTATTAACGACGCCCCGGCGCTGGCGCAGGCGGATGTCGGTATCGCCATGGGCGGTGGCAGTGATGTCGCTATTGAAACTGCGGCGATCACCCTGATGCGCCATAGCCTTAACGGCGTGGCCGATGCTTTAGCGATTTCGAAAGCGACGTTACGCAACATGAAACAGAACCTGCTGGGCGCGTTTGTTTATAACTCGCTGGGTATCCCGATTGCCGCCGGGATCCTCTGGCCGCTGACCGGTACCCTGCTGAACCCGGTGGTCGCCGGCGCGGCAATGGCGCTGTCGTCAATCACCGTGGTGAGTAACGCTAACCGCCTGCTGCGCTTTAAACCGAAAGATTAGCGTAATCACAGGAAAACGGGCGCTGAGGTTACTCAGCGCCCGTTTTCCTGGCGACAATAAAAACCCGCGGGAAAGATGACGGCCACCACCAGATGCGCTAGCATGAATGCCTCACACTTCGGAGCGCGTATGGGCCTGTTAAACCGAATAAAAATGCTGTGGCGAGCCGCCGTCGGCTCGTCTTATTCCTGGCCTGCAATGGATATCGTCCTGCCCGGCGAACGTTATTTACACCTCGTCGGCAGCATCCATATGGGCACCCGCGACATGGCGCCGCCGCCGGCTAAGCTACTGAAAAAAATACGTCAGGCAGACGCCTTAATCGTCGAAGCGGACATCACCGGTAATGAAACGCCTTTCAGTAATCTCCCCTCTTATCCCCCGCTGGCTGAACGTCTGAGCGAAACGCAATTAGCAGAATTACGCTCACGCGCCGGCGAGCTGGGTTTGTCGGTCGATCTTTTCGATAGCCAGCCGCTGTGGCAGGTGGCGATGGTGCTACAAGCCACTCAGGCGCAAAAACTGGGATTACGGCCCGATTACGGCATTGATTATCAGTTGCTGATGGCTGCCCGCGAGAGCAACATAAGGGTGATGGAGCTGGAAGGCGCCGATAGCCAAATCGCGCTCCTGCGCAATCTACCAGACGCTGGTAAGGCTCTGCTGGAAGATACGTTGACCCACTGGCGCACCAACGCCCGTTTACTGCAGGTGATGATCGGCTGGTGGCTGGAGCAACCGCCGTCGCGCGGCGCGGAAACACTGCCGACGACCTTCAGCCAGTCTTTATATGATGTACTGATGCATCAGCGCAACATAGCCTGGCGCGACACGCTGCTTGCTCTGCCGCCGGGGCGCTATGTGGTCGCCGTCGGCGCGCTGCATCTGTATGGCGAAGGGAACCTGCCGGATATGTTGACGTAAAAAAATGGCCAATATTGCTATTGGCCCGTCAAAGAGGAATTTCATCATTATTATTATCCCGGGATATACATCCCGGATCGTCTGATTGTCGCTCAAAGTGACCATCACTGCCAATACTATTGCGCAAGATGGTACTATTTTTTATACAACCCTCACGCGTATGCTGGTCATACGTTAGGTCGGTTGGTAAGAAGGATTACTATGACTCCCGCCGTTAAATTACTCGAAAAAAACAAAATTACCTTTCAGATCCACAGCTACGAACACGATCCTCAAGAGACCAATTTTGGCGATGAAGTGGTTCGCAAGCTGGGGCTCAATGCGGATCAGGTTTACAAGACGCTATTAGTGGCCGTTAACGGCGATATGAAACATCTGGCGGTCGCCGTCACCCCGGTTGCCGGACAGTTGGATTTGAAGAAAGTGGCCAAAGCGCTGGGCGCCAAGAAGGTAGATATGGCCGACCCAATGGTCGCACAGCGGATCACCGGATACCTGGTCGGCGGCATCAGCCCGCTGGGGCAGAAAAAGCGCCTGCCGACGGTGATTGATGCTCCGGCGCAGGAGTTTGCCACCATCTATATTTCCGGCGGCAAACGCGGGCTCGACATCGAACTGGCGGCAAGCGATCTGGCGAAGCTTCTGGACGCGAAGTTCGCCGATATCGCCCGCCGCGATTGAGAGACCGGATCCCGGATAGCGGCACACGCGCCTTATCCGGGAGCCGTTAAGCGATAGCTTACTGCCAGCTGACTTCGCCCTTCGGCTCGTAAGCCGCCGCATCCAGCGGCGAGTTCTTCTCGATGTACTCTTTCAGCACCTCGGCATCGATAAAGCCGGTATTGACGTATCCCGGTTTATTATCGATGTGCGGGTAGCCGTCACCGCCGGTGGCGTTAAAGCTCAGCGTCGCCATACGGTAAGTTTTCGCCGGATCCACCGGTTCGCCTTTGATTTTCAGATCGTTAAGCTTGCCATCTTTGGCAACGAAACTGACGTTGGCGAACTGCGGATAAGCGCCGGAATCCGGCTTCATCTGCGCGACGGCGGTCAGGTACTCAGTCACCTCTTTACCGCTCATATCGACGTAAGTCAGCACGTTGCCGAACGGCTGCACTTTCATCACGTCTTTATAGGTAATATCACCCGCTTCGATAGAGTCGCGAATACCGCCGCCGCTCATCACCGCGAAATCAGCATTGCTGCGCGCCATCTGCGCCGCCAGCAGCAGACGCCCCATATTGGTTTGTACGAAGCGAACTTTGCTGCGATCGCCTTCAAGATGGCCGTTGACGCTGCCTATTTTCACCTGTAACTGCGCCTTGCCTTTATTCTGGAACGGCGTTAACAGCGAGAGCATCTGCGGGTTTTCAGCAATTTGCGGCGTATACAATACGCGCTCGCTCTGACCGTTATCCCAGGTGACTTTCTTCTTCAGGTTGACCGGGATCAGCTGATAGTGCACCAGCTTCATCTCCCCGTTGCGGAATTCAAAATCGGCGCGTCCGACATATTTACCCCACTCGTGAGCCTGCACGATCCAGATGCCATTCTGGCGATCCGGCGCGCACGGGGTGCCGGGGATATAATCGACCTGCTTTTTATTTTCCGAGGCCATGCAGACCGGATCCTGCGAATGGCCGCCGACGATCATCGCCAGCGATCCCGCAGGTAAACTCCGCGCCATTTCAACGTCGCCAGGCGCGTTAGAGCCGTGATTACCGTTGTCATAGTGGCCCATATGGGTGGTCGCCAGAATCACGTCCGGCTTTTCATTTTGCTGCAGTTCCTGAATCACCAGCTTGGCTTCTGCCGCCGGATTACGGAATTCGATATCGGTGAAATATTCCGGGTTGCCGATTTTCGCCGTATCGTCGGTCGTTAAGCCAATCACCGCAATTTTAAGCCCGCCGCGCTTAAACAGCGCCCAGGGTTTAAACAGGCGTTCGCCGGTGCTTTTCTGATAGATATTGGCCGACAGGAAAGGGAACTTCGACCACTTCTCCTGCTGGCGCAGCACGCTGAGCGGGTTATCAAACTCATGGTTGCCAACCGCCATGGCATCGTAGCCAATCAGGTTCATGCCGCGAAAATCAGGTTCTGCATCCTGTAAATCAGATTCCGGCACCCCGGTATTGATATCGCCGCCGGACAGCAGCAGGACGCTACCGCCTTCGGCCGCCACCTCTTTGCGGATACCGTCCACCAGCGTCTTCTGTGCCGCAAGGCCATATTCGCCATAGTCGTTGCGCCAGAAATGACCGTGGTGGTCGTTAGTGTGCAGGATGGTGATTTTATAGGTTTTGTCCTGCTCATAGGCCTGCGCTGACAGGCTGCCCAGCGATAAGGCGGCGAATAACGCCAGCGCTACGCCGCGTTTTAAATAATGCATGTTTCACTCCCTGACTTAATAACAAGTGCCGAAAGTATAGCGAGTCAGCCGCTTTGACAAATATGTTTTCAGAATTGCGACTTCCTTCAAACCTTAGGGACAGGTATGTTAGTCGGATAATAATTCAACCTGCATTCTCTACAACAAATAGAACTCGCTGAAGTGAACCTATGACAACCAACCAATCCGCTCAGTCCTTACCCGGTACCGGCGCGCCGCCGCAAAAAGCGCGCACCTCATTTGGCATCCTGGGGGCAATCAGCCTCTCCCATCTGCTAAACGATATGATCCAGTCGCTCATCCTGGCGATTTATCCGCTGCTGCAGGCGGAATTCTCGTTAACTTTCGTGCAGATCGGCATGATCACCCTCACCTTCCAGCTGACGTCATCGCTATTCCAGCCGGTGATTGGTTACATCACCGATAAACGCTCGATGCCGTGGTCATTACCGGTGGGGATGTGTTTCACCCTCTGCGGCTTAATTCTGTTAGCGCTGGCCGGCAGCTTCGGCATGGTGCTGCTGGCCGCTGCGCTTGTCGGTACCGGCTCTTCGGTCTTCCATCCGGAGTCCTCACGCGTGGCGCGGATGGCTTCCGGCGGCCGTCACGGCCTGGCGCAATCGCTGTTCCAGGTTGGCGGCAACTTCGGCAGCTCGCTGGGGCCGCTACTGGCGGCGGTAATCATCGCCCCCTACGGCAAAGGCAACGTCGCCTGGTTCGTGCTGGCCGCGCTGCTGGCGATCGTCGTGCTGTCGCAAATCAGCCGCTGGTATGCCGCGCAACACAGAATGAATAAAGGCAAACCGAAGCCGGTTATCGTTAATCCGCTGCCGCGTAACAAGGTCATCCTGGCTGTCAGCATTCTGTTAATGCTGATTTTCTCCAAATACTTCTACATGGCGAGCATTAGCAGCTATTACACCTTTTATCTGATACACAAATTCGGATTATCGGTGCAAAACGCCCAACTTCACTTGTTCGCCTTCCTGTTTGCAGTGGCTGCAGGAACGGTGATTGGCGGGCCTGTTGGCGATAAGATAGGTCGTAAATATGTAATTTGGGGCTCTATCCTCGGCGTGGCGCCATTTACCCTTATTTTACCGTACGCATCGCTGGAATGGACCGGGATCCTGACGGTGATAATTGGTTTTATCCTCGCATCAGCCTTTTCCGCTATCCTGGTCTATGCCCAGGAGCTGTTGCCGGGGAGAATCGGTATGGTTTCCGGCCTGTTCTTCGGCTTCGCGTTTGGCATGGGCGGCCTTGGCGCCGCGGTGTTGGGGTTGTTAGCCGACCATACCAGCATCGATCTGGTTTATAAAATCTGTGCTTTCCTGCCGCTTCTCGGCATTCTGACGATATTCCTGCCTAATAACCATCAAAAAGCCTGAGTATCTGGCGGCCAAAGTGAAAGTTTGGCCGCCACAACCCCTTATCCCATCAGCATTACGCCGCCATGACCTGTCGCCATTTTCCTGTCTGTGCTTTTTGCTGCCGTAATTCCAATTTTTCGCAAATTTCAATAATTATTCATAAACAAAACGAGCAAAAGTGTCATAAACTATTAATCGGTTTTTTGCTTTAAGTAGCGAAAATGGATCGGCTCACCACACGCAAGGAGACGGAATGCATCACGCAACACCGCTAATCACCACCATTGTCGGCGGCCTTGTGCTCGCCTTTATCCTCGGCATGATTGCCAATAAGCTACGTATTTCACCACTGGTAGGATATTTATTAGCGGGCGTGCTGGCCGGTCCATTTACTCCTGGTTTTGTTGCGGATACCAAGCTTGCGCCTGAACTGGCCGAACTTGGCGTCATCTTGCTGATGTTTGGCGTCGGGCTGCACTTTTCGCTGAAAGATCTCATGGCGGTAAAGTCGATAGCCATTCCCGGAGCCATCGCCCAGATAGCCGTGGCGACGCTGCTCGGGATGGCGCTCTCTTCCCTGCTCGGCTGGTCGCTGATGACCGGCATCGTTTTTGGCCTGTGTCTTTCCACCGCCAGTACCGTGGTGCTGCTGCGCGCGCTGGAGGAACGGCAGCTTATTGATAGCCAGCGTGGGCAAATCGCCATCGGCTGGCTGATCGTTGAAGATTTAGTGATGGTACTAACGCTGGTGCTGCTGCCCGCTATCGCCGGAATGGTCGAAAAAGGCGATGTTGGGCTGGCGTCGCTGGCGCTCGACATGGGCATTACCATCGGTAAAGTCGTCGCCTTTATCGCCATTATGATGCTGGTGGGCCGCCGTCTGGTGCCGTGGATCATGTCGCGCAGCGCGGCAACCGGCTCACGCGAACTATTTACCCTGTCGGTACTGGCGCTGGCGCTCGGCATCGCCTTCGGCGCCGTTGAGCTGTTCGACGTCTCCTTCGCCCTCGGCGCATTCTTCGCCGGGATGGTGCTTAACGAATCCGAACTCAGCCACCGCGCCGCTCACGATACGCTGCCGCTGCGCGACGCCTTCGCGGTGCTGTTCTTTGTCTCCGTCGGGATGCTATTTGACCCGATGATCCTGGTCGAACAGCCGCTGGCGGTGCTGGCGACGCTGGCGATTATCATCTTTGGTAAATCCGCCGCCGCTTTCTTCCTGGTACGTATGTTCGGTCACTCGCCGCGTACCGCCCTGACCATCGCCGCCAGCCTGGCGCAAATCGGGGAATTCGCTTTTATTCTTGCCGGTCTCGGCATGGCGCTGGATCTGCTGCCGCAGGCCGGGCAGAACCTGGTGCTGGCTGGGGCGATAATTTCGATTATGCTTAACCCGGTGCTGTTTACCCTGCTGGAAAAATATCTCGATAAAACCGAAACCCTTGACGAGCAGACGCTGGAAGAGGTGCTGGAAGACGAAAAACAGGTGCCGGTGGATATCTGCAACCATGCGCTGCTGGTCGGCTTTGGCCGCGTCGGCAGCCTGCTTGGCGAGAAACTGATGGCCCAGGGGATCCCGCTGGTGGTGATTGAAACCTCCCGCACCCGCGTGGATGAGCTGCGTGAGCGCGGCATCAGCGCCGTGTTGGGCAATGCCGCCAACGAAGAGATCATGAATCTGGCGCATCTCGACTGCGCCCGCTGGCTGCTGCTGACCATCCCTAACGGCTATGAAGCCGGTGAAATTGTCGCCTCAGCGCGGGAAAAATGCCCGAACATTGAGATTATCGCCCGCGCCCATTACGACGATGAGGTCGATTATATTACCGAACGCGGAGCCAATCAGGTGGTGATGGGGGAACGCGAAATCGCGCGGGCGATGTTACGTCTGCTGGAAACGCCGCCGGCTGGCGAGATTGTTACCGGTTGATCCGACGCCCCGCTCGCGGGGCGTACTCTTATCCACGGGATTAACGGTCCCAGTAGGCCTCTTCCAGACTATCTTCCCGCTCCGGCAGGCCGCGGGTTAAACGCGGCGAATGCTGATTCAGCACCTGATAGCTGACGCGGTTGGCGTATTTGCACACCTGCGCCAGCGATGAGTAGGTCAGCCATTTGCATTTATGTTTGCTGGAATTCGGCACGTTATTACGATGGTAGTTATTGGCGGTGATATCATGCAACAACGCCGCCAGCGCGCCGTCGCCTGCGCCATTGGTGTTCATGATCTTCTCCGGGCCGCCCATATAAGGCGCGATGTGCGAATAGATACGCAGCGGATTAACGCAATCCTGATGGCGCATCGCGCGGCTGAATTCATACTGGTTGAACTCGGCAATCGCCCCCGGCAGGAGCGGATGTTGCGTTTTACGCTTCGCTTCCTCTTCGGTGAAGCTCGCCATATAGAGACCCGCCGGTCCTGCGGTGCACAGCACCAGGTCGACCCAGTCCAGCGCTTTATCCGCCGCGGTGAGCGGATCGGCGATACCGGTCAGCGCTTCCGCTTCTTCTTCATTCATCGCCAAAATCGAAACGTGTTCCTTGAGGAACTGCTGCCACCATTGCGGGTTGTCAGCAATCACGTATTTCGTTCCCAGCGTCAGCACCACCGGCACATCATGCTTTTTGGCATACTCAATGGCTTTCATCGTCGCGTCCGGCATCGGCTCGCCCGGCTTACAGCGCACGAGGTAGGAGGTCAGCACCAGCGCGGAAGCGCCGGCAATCACCTCTTCCGGAATGCTTTCCGGACGCAGCTTGTTCATGTGGCCAGGACTGATGGCAAAGGTACGTTCGCCGCTATCGCTAATCAGCGTAAAACAGCGGCCAATGGCGCCATCAACGCCCTGCAGGTAGTTCAGATCAGTACGGCTGGAGGTATTGCACAAGTAGCGATAAGCGTAGCCGCCGATCTCGATGTTGCTGCACATCACGCCGAGCAGCACCGAGCGGTCGTCCGCCAGCACCGAATAATTGTGCATGGTATTGCCAATGGTGCCGCCGGCAAATTGATGGGTGATCAGGCCGTCGCGTACCAGTTCCTGATACAGCGCTTCGGCGACATCATCTTCAATTACCAGCGAATGACCGGCGCTCAGGCCGTAGCGTACGATAAACGCCTCATCCACTTTCGCTTCGATATCCACCAGCGTCTGGTCGATGCCAACCACCCAGGAGACGTTGGACTCATTTTCTGGCTGAATTTGTTGCAGCAGCGGATCGCGAGCGCTAACGGGGAAATAGTGTTTAGATTTGCGTTTACCGGGAAATTTCATAGTGGCGATTAAATGACAGGGAACAAGCGGGGAATAGTAGCATATTCCCCGCTACGCGTGCGATTAGCGATACGACGCGGTCAGGTTCACCATCATCTCAATATGTGCAGGATCGGCATTAAGCGCCGGAATATACTCATATTGCTTACCGCCAGCCTCAAGGAAAATTTCCCGGTTCTGCACCGCGATTTCTTCCAGCGTTTCCAGACAGTCGGCGGAGAAGCCCGGACAGATAACCTGTACGTGCTGTGTGCCCTTCTCGCCAAGCATTTTTAGCGTTTCGTCGGTATATGGCGTCAACCAGGGTTCGCGGCCAAAGCGCGACTGGAAGGTCATCATCACCCGCTCCGGCGGCAGCCCGAGCACTGAAACCAGCTCGCGAGTCGTTACCCGGCAGCGCTGCGGGTAATCATCGCCCTCATGGGCGTAGCGTTGCGGAATACCGTGATAGGAGAGCAGCAGCACATCCGGTTCGCCGTGAACGGCGAACGAAGCGCGTACGCTGGCCGCCAGCGCGTGGATATAGTCAGCGTCGTCGGCATAGTCGCGGATAAACGAAACGCCCGGAATGGCGCGCTTTTTCGCGAGGATCCGCGCCAGTTCATCCCATACCGCCGCCACGGTAGAACACGAATATTGCGGATACAGCGGCAATACCACGATATGGTCAACGTCCTGGGCCAATAGCTCATCGACCGCGCTTGCCAGCGACGGCGAGCCATAGCTCATCCCCAGCGCTACTGGAACATCGGGTAGCCTGGCTGCCAGCGCCTGTTGCTGTTGCCGGCTATACACCATCAACGGCGAGCCTTCCGCCATCCACACAGACTGATAGAGCTTCGCCACGCGGGGAGCGCGAATCGGCAGTATGATGCCGCGCAGTAGCGGCCACCACAGCAGACGAGGCGTATCCACTACCCGTTTGTCGCTAAGAAATTGTCGCAGATAGCGCTTTACCGCATCGGGCGTGGGCGCATCGGGAGTGCCTAAATTGGCTAGCAAAATACCTGTTTTCGTCTGATGCATTACCGCCTCTTAACCATTTGAATCGCTGACAATTGTAGCGTAAATGGCGTTAAACGGAACCAATCATAGCAAAAGGTAGAAATGAGAGGTGTTCTCATCCTGCCGCAGCAGGATGAGAAAGGGCTTAATTAGCCGAGGATTTTTTCCAGATCGGCGCGCACGTCAGCCACCGCTTTGGTGCCGTCGACTTTCGCGTATTGGGTGTTACCCGCCTGCGCTTCTTTCTGATAGTAGCCGATCAGCGGCGCAGTCATCTGATGGTATTCCACCAGGCGCTTACGCACGGTTTCTTCCTGATCGTCTTTACGGGTGGTCAGCTCTTCGCCGGTCACGTCGTCTTTACCTTCAACCTTAGGCGGGTTGAATTTGATGTGATAGACGCGGCCGGAAGCGGCGTGTACGCGGCGGCCCACGATACGATCGACGATCAGCTCGTCCGGTACCGCGAACTCCAGAACGTAGTCAACGGCGATGCCGGCTTCTTTCATGGCGTCAGCCTGCGGGATAGTGCGCGGGAAGCCGTCCAGCAGGAAACCGTTACGGCAATCTTCCTGGGCGATACGCTCTTTCACCAGCGCGATGACCAGCTCATCGGTCACCAGTTTGCCGGCGTCCATAATGTCTTTCGCTTGTTTACCGAGCTCGGAGCCGGATTTTACCGCGGCGCGCAGCATATCGCCGGTGGAGATTTGCGGAATACCGTATTTCTCCATGATGAACTGAGCCTGAGTTCCTTTACCCGCGCCCGGAGCGCCAAGCAGAATAATACGCATTACGAAAATCCCCTCAAATGTCGTTTCAATTTTTCAAAAAACGCTAAACCATACCACCAGAACGGCCATGGCTCAAGGAAGGCGGTGCGGCTGAAACGGTTAATGGTCAGATATTTTATGCAATCTAATGTGAAATGCCCCGTATGAGCAAATCACTCAGACGGGGCATTTATTCCGTTCCCGGCATCGCGTCGCTCGGCCGGGCTACTCATTCAGGTTCGCGTCAGGATGCCAGCAGCTGATTCATACGGCGGATGAACTGGTTAGGATCCTCCAGCGTACCGCGTTCCGCCAGCAGCGCCTGATCCAGCAGCAGTTCGACCCACTCGCCAAACTGCGCGTCGTCCTGGGTATCGGCAGCGCGTTTCACCAACGGATGCGCCGGGTTCAGCTCGAAGATGTATTTCACTTCCGGCGCCGCCTGACCGGCAGCGGCGAACAGCTTCGCCATCTGGGTGCTCATTTCGTCGGCATCAGTGGTGACAATCGCCGGAGTGTCGGTCAGACGATGCGTCAGACGCACCTCTTTCACGCGCTCACCCAGCAGGCCTTTCACACGCTCAACGAACGGCTCCAGCGCTTTTTCGGCTTCTTTGGTGGATTCGTCAACTTCGTCCGCCAGCTTCTCCAGCGACTCGTCGGCTTTGGCAACCGACTGGAACGCCTTGCCGTCGAACTCGGTCAGGTAGCTCATCATCCACTCGTCAATGCGATCGGACAGCAGCAGAACTTCGATACCTTTTTTACGCAGCAGCTCGAGGTGCGGGCTGCTCTTCGCCGCCGCATAGCTGTCGGCGGTGATGTAATAAATCTTCTCCTGCCCTTCTTTCATGCGCGAAACGTACTCTTCCAGCGACACGGTCTGCGCGGAAGAATCGGTATGAGTAGTGGCGAAGCGCAGCAGTTTAGCAATCGCTTGCTGGTTGGAGGCATCTTCCGCCGGGCCTTCTTTCAGCACCAGGCCAAACTGTTTCCAGAAGGTCTGATATTTTTCGGCGTCGTCTTTCGCCAGCTTTTCCAGCATCTGCAGCACGCGTTTGGTCAGCGCGGTGCGCAGATTACGGGTGACGTTGCTATCCTGCAGGATTTCACGCGACACGTTCAGCGGCAGATCGTTGGAATCTATCAGGCCGCGCACGAAACGCAGGTAGTTCGGCATAAACTGCTCGGCGTCATCCATGATGAAGACGCGCTGCACATACAGCTTCAGGCCGTGTTTATGATCGCGGTTCCACATATCCCACGGCGCCTGCGACGGAATATACAGCAGGCTGGTGTACTCCTGCTTACCTTCGACGCGGTTGTGGCTCCAGGTCAGCGGATCGCTGAAATCATGGGCAATATGCTTATAGAACTCTTTGTATTCGTCGTCGCTGACTTCAGATTTGCTGCGGGTCCACAGCGCCTGCGCCTTGTTGATTTTTTCCCACGAAATAACGGTTTCGCCGTCCACTTCTTCGCGTTTTTCAATCTCAACCGGCAGCGCGATATGGTCAGAATATTTACTGATGATCGAACGCACGCGCCAGTCGTTGAGGAAGTCGTCTTCGCCTTCACGCAGATGCAACGTGATTTCGGTTCCGCGATCGGCCTTAGTGATATCGGCAACAGTATATTCGCCTTCGCCAGCGGACTCCCAAAACACGCCGTTTTCCGGCTTGTCGCCCGCGGCGCGGGTGCGCACGGTGACTTTGTCGGCAACGATAAAGGCTGAATAGAAGCCGACGCCGAACTGGCCGATCAGCTGGCTATCTTTCGCCTGATCGGAACCCATAGATTCGAGGAACGCTTTGGTGCCGGATTTGGCGATGGTGCCGAGATGGTCAATGACCTCGTCGCGGTTCATCCCGATGCCGTTATCAGCGATGGTCAGCGTGCGGTTGTCTTTATCAAACGATACGCGTACGCGCAGCTCGCCGTCGCCTTCATACAGATCCGGCTGGGACAGCGCGCGGAAACGC
Organism: Klebsiella sp. JN_Kp122; assembly: GCF_040062085.1. NCBI lineage: Bacteria > Pseudomonadati > Pseudomonadota > Gammaproteobacteria > Enterobacterales > Enterobacteriaceae > Klebsiella > Klebsiella sp. JN_Kp122. The sequence goes on along the minus strand of NZ_JBEAHW010000020.1, from coordinate 139,143 downwards.
AGCTTATCCGCCGCATCCGAGGCGTTGGAGATGAGCTCGCGCAGGAAGATTTCTTTGTTGGAATAAAGAGAATGGATCATCAGGTGCAGAAGCTGTTTCACTTCTGACTGGAAACCACGGGTTTCTTGTCCTTTCATGTAAGTCGACCTCAACAATGCCATTTATTATTAATGGAAATAACGTGTTGGGGAGGAGATGGGGATAGATGCGGGAAATTTCAAGCGGAGGCAGCGAACGCCGCCTCCATTTGTTCAGAAAATAATCTTGTGGCGCCCGGCCAGTGAGTGCGACAGCGTGGTGCCGTCGACCATTTCCAGCTCGCCGCCAACCGGTACGCCGTGGGCGATGCGGCTGGCGTCAACGCCATACTGCGCGCAGAGCTCAGCGATGTAGTTGGCCGTCGCCTCGCCTTCAACCGTTGGGTTGGTTGCGAGGATCAACTCGCTGATTGACTCGGCTTCGAGGCGCTGCTCGAGGCGGTCAAGCCCGATGTCATCCGGCCCGATACCGTCAAGCGGCGACAGGTGGCCCATCAGCACGAAGTAGCGGCCGGAATACTGCCCGGTCTGCTCAATGGCGTAGATGTCCGCTGGACTCTCCACCACGCAGATCTGACCGTTTTCCTGGCGACGCGGGTTGCTGCAAATATTGCACACCTCCTGCTCGGTGAAGGTGCGGCAATCGGCGCAGTGGCCGATTTCCGACATCGCGCGCGTTAGCGCCTGCGCCAGACGCATACCGCCGCTGCGATCGCGCTGCAGCAGCGTAAACGCCATGCGCTGCGCCGACTTCGGGCCAACGCCCGGCAGACAGCGCAGCGCTTCCATAAGCTGAGTTAACAGCGGGCTGGTTTGCATCAGAACGGCATCTTGAAGCCTGGCGGCAGCTGCATGCCGGCAGAAACGGAGGCCATTTTCTCTTTCTGGGTCTCTTCAATACGGCGCGCTGCGTCATTGAATGCGGCAGCCACCAGATCTTCCAGCATCTCTTTGTCGTCTTCCAGCAGGCTTGGGTCGATTTCCACGCGGCGGCAGTTATGCGCGCCGTTGATGGTTACTTTTACCAGACCCGCGCCGGACTCACCGGTCACTTCCAGCTGCGCGATCTCTTCCTGCATTTTCTGCATTTTGTCTTGCATCTGCTGGGCCTGTTTCATCAGGTTACCCAGGCCGCCTTTTCCACCAAACATAGGCTTCTCTCTCAGTAAGTCATCGTTAAGGTACTGAACGCCAGTCAGACTGGCGTTCAAATGGGGCGGATACTCTCTTCATCCAGATCGGCGTCGAAGAATCGTCGCAGGGTCTGGATGTTGTTATCCGCAATAATCGCGTCGCGCGCCTGCGCGAGCTTCTCTTCATAAATTGCCTGTCGCCACTCCAGCGGCGTGCGCATCGCCGAATTATCATCTTCAACGATGGTCAATTCAACCGGCGCACCGTACAACACGCCCAGCGCTTCAGCAAGTTTCTGCTGCGCGCCGGCGGAGTTGAGATGCCGCTGACTCGGGCGTAAATGCAGACATATGCGATTGCCGTCCTGCTCTTTCCACGCGTTCAGCGCCACCTGTTCAACCAGTTTCGGTACCGCCAACTGGCTCACTTCCGCCGCCCAGCTATCGCGCTCAACCGCTTCCACGGCTAGTTTCGCCGCCAGCTCCGGCGTTTTTTCATGCTCCAGCGCTTTTTTCAGCGCTTTCGGCGTGGCGACCTCGACCTGGGTCTCTTCAATCGGGGCCGTCGATTTCCAGCGATAGGCTTCTTTCTTCGCCGGGGCCTGCTCAAGCGCGGCCGCAGCCGGACGAGCCTGTACGCGCTCGGTAATCGAACTCAGTCGTTCCAGCGCAGCGTTATTCACCGGCCGCGCGCGGGATGCGGCTGCCGGTTCACTCTTTTTTGGGGTGGTTGCTCCCGGGGTTCGCTGCAGCCGACTGCGCGCCGCCAGCACCTGGCTGGTGCTTTGCGGCAGATTCTGCGGCGGCGCTGATGGCGACGATACGGGCGGTGCCGCTTGTTGTACCGGCGCAGAGGTTGGAACCTGAACGGGCTTAACTTCCGGCTCCGGCAGCGGCTGACGCGGATGGAAAGCCAGCGCGCGCAGCAGCGTCATTTCAACCCCCATACGCCGGTCTGGCGCATAAGGCAGCTCTTTGCGGCCAATCAGCAGCGTCTGATAGTAAAGCTGCACATCGGCCGGCGGCACGGTACGCGCCAGCTCGCGCATTCGTAGCTCGACGGCAGCCATATCCGCCCCCAGCGCCGATGGCGAGAGCTGAACCATCGCGATACGGTGCAGCAGACTTTGCATTTCCACCAGCAGCGCTTCCCACTCAACGCCGCGCGAGGCGGCGTCGCTGACGCCCGCCATCACGCGCTCGCCGTCGGCGGCCACCAGCGCTTCTATCAAGGATAGCGCTTGATCGTCGTCGAGGGTGCCGAGCATTTCGCTGACGGACTGCGCGGTTAAGCGGCCATCACCGCTGGCGATCGCCTGATCGGTCAGGCTTAACGCATCGCGCAGGCTGCCATCCGCGGCGCGCGACAGCAGCTGCAGCGCACGCGGCTCAAACGCGATCTGCTCTTCGCCAAGGATGTGTTCAAGCTGATGGCGGATCTGTTCGACATCCAGCGCCTTGAGGTGGAACTGCAGGCAGCGGGACAAAATCGTCACCGGCAGCTTTTGCGGATCGGTGGTCGCCAGCAGGAATTTGACGTGCGCGGGCGGCTCCTCCAGCGTTTTCAATAACGCGTTGAAGCTGTGACGCGACAGCATATGCACTTCATCGATCAGGTAGACCTTGAAGCGGCCGCGGGCCGGCGCGTACTGGACGTTGTCCAGCAGATCGCGGGTATCTTCCACTTTGGTGCGCGAGGCGGCATCGATCTCAATCAGATCGACAAAGCGGCCTTGTTCTATTTCGCGACAGTTATCGCAGACGCCGCACGGCGTCGCAGTAATACCGCTTTCGCAGTTTAACCCCTTCGCCAACAGACGGGCGATGGAGGTTTTCCCTACTCCGCGGGTGCCGGAAAAGAGATATGCGTGATGGATGCGCCCTAACGATAAGCCGTTCGCCAGTGCGGTCAGCACATGTTCCTGGCCGACGACGTCAGCAAAGGTTTGTGGGCGCCATTTACGGGCTAAGACCTGATAACTCATGGGCTGGCTCTGAAACGCTGGAAGGTGAATTCACGAGGGGGTAATGCTATCACAGCCCCGCCGGATCGGCGAGGCTATGTGTCGGGATTTGCTTAGTGGCCCGGGAAAGGCACCAGGCTAAAGCAATTGATGCCCAGTTTTTCCAGGCGCTGTTCACCGCCCAGATCGAACAGATTGATAATAAAAGCGGCATCGTGAACTTCGCCGCCAAGGCGACGAATCAGCTTCACGGTGGCGTCAATGGTGCCGCCGGTCGCCAGCAGGTCATCAACAACCAGCACCTTATCGCCTTCTTTAATGGCATCAACGTGGATTTCCAGCTGATCGGTGCCATATTCAAGCTCATAGCTTTCGGCGATGGTTTCGCGCGGCAACTTGCGCGGCTTACGAACCGGAACAAAGCCAACGCCCAGCGCCAACGCAACCGGGGCGCCGAACAGAAAACCACGCGCTTCGGTCCCCACCACTTTGGTGATGCCGGCGTCTTTATAACGCTCGGTCAGCAGTTCAATGCTAAGCGCATAGGCTTTAGGGTCTTCCAGCAAGCTGGTGACATCGCGGAAAAGGATGCCCGGTTTCGGATAATCCTGGACGCTTTGGATGCTGTTCTTCAGATATTCAAGCTGCTGTGCAGTTGCGGTCATAAGTTTATGCCTGATTGAAACGGTGTTACCCACGGGCGTGCAAAATGGGCCAAAAAAACATTTGTTTAACCTTTGACCAGGCTTACCCGCGCTCGAAAACGCCAGAATTTACTGGCTGTCGCCAACAATTGCAACAGGCATTATTGCGCATCAGTGCTTTTGTTGCTTTGCGTCAACCACCGGAATGCGCCACATAAATATCAACAGGCAGACGAGGATCGCCAGCAGCAGGATGCGCACCCACATAAGCTTAACCAGCCACAGAGAAATGGCAAAGGTCAGTAAAATCATGATAATGGCTCGCGGCTTGGCCCCCGGCGGCATCGCCCGGTACTGCTGCCAGTGGCGAAGATAGCCGCCAAACCACGAGCGATACAGCAGCCAGTGGTGAAAGCGCGGCGACGAGCGGGCAAAACACCATGCGGCGAGCAGAATAAATGGCGTTGTCGGTAACAGCGGTAAGAATACGCCCAGCGTCCCCAGCACTACCGCCAGCCAGCCAATGATGATTAAAATAATACGTGGCATAATGCGAATCGTTATCAAGCAGATGTCGCTACTGTAGCACAGTTGCTGAGTAGGGAATGGAGGAGTTATTTGAAAACAACCCGGCTTTTACAAACGCTGAAAAATCAGCTGGCTGAACTGGCGCTTCAGGTGGCGCCGCTGTCCAGCCACGCTACGTTGAGCCCGCGTTTCGACCGCCAGCTGTTCCGTACCCGCGACACCCAGATGCAGGCGTATCTCGACGAAGCACAGCATAATCTCGCCGAGCTCCAGCATGCCGTTGAGCATCAGCATCTGCCCCAGGTCGCCTGGCTCGCCGAGCGGCTGGTGGCGCAGATTGCCGCCATTAGTCGTGAGACGGCGACCTGGTCGTTACGCCAATGGGACAGCGCCTCGCCGACGCTAAACCGCTGGCAACGCCGCCGCCTGCAGCACCAGGAGTATGAGCGCCGCCTGCTGGCAATGCGCAACGATCGCCAACGTCAGCTGGCGTCGGCAACTACCCTTGCCGAACAGCAACGGCTAACGAAAGAGGTCGAGGCCTATGCCGGGCGCCTGGCCCGCTGTCGCGATGCGCTGGATAATATTGAAAACGTACTGGCGCGTTTAACGCGCTAACAGGAGAGGACTATGTCGCTGGAAAATGCACCGGACGAGGTCAAACTGGCCGTCGATTTAATCATGTTGCTGGAGGAAAACCGGGTCAGCGCAAAAACGGTGCTGGGAGCGTTGGATATTATTAAGCGTGACTATGAAAACAAACTGAAAAACGCCCAACCTGACGCGCCCCTGTCAGAAGAATAAAACGATTCGGGGCGGCATATGCCGCCCCGATTAGCGATTATGCGACGCCTGGCGCCGTATCATCCCCTTTATTATCGCGCTTCACTTCCGTCACTTCATCTCCCTTCTCGTTACGCAGATGAACTTCCAGCTGGTTGAAGGCAATATCGATATTGTTTTCACGGCACAGGCGATCGATAGAACGGTTAAGCTCATCCACCGCGTAGCTGCGATCGCGCAGTTCACGTACGTAGAGGCGCAGTTCATGATCCAGCGTGCTGGCGCCGAAGGTGGTAAAGAAGACCGACGGCGCTGGTTCCTGCATCACTTTCGGATGTTCATGCGCCGCCTGCAGCAGCACCTCTTTCACTTTATCGAGATCGGATCCGTAGGCTACGCCCAGGCGGATCACCACGCGGGTGATGGTATCGGAGAGCGACCAGTTGATCAGCCGTTCAGTCACGAAGGCCTTGTTTGGAATAATCACCTCTTTGCGATCGAAATCGGTAATGGTCGTCGCGCGGATACGGATCTTACTGACGGTGCCTGAGAAGGTACCGATAGTGACCGTATCGCCGATACGCACCGGGCGTTCGAAGAGAATGATCAGGCCGGAGACGAAGTTACCGAAAATCTCCTGTAAGCCGAAACCTAAACCAACCGACAGCGCCGCGGCCAGCCACTGCAGTTTATCCCACGACACGCCTAAGGAGCCGAAGACCGTCATCGCGCCGATGGCGATAATCGCGTAGTTGAGGATTGTCGTGATGGCATAGGAAGCGCCCTGGCGCATATTAAGACGCGACAGCACCAGCACTTCCAGCAGGCCCGGCAAGTTGCGGATCAGCGCCCAGGCGACCATCGAGGCGACAATCGCAAACAGCAGGCTACCCATCGTCACGCTTTTCACCACGCTGGCGCCGGCTTCGGTGCCGTTGTAGTGCCAGAGCGTAATGCTGTCGAGATAGGCGAACACGGTTATCAGATCGGACCAAATCGCCCAGAACAGCACCGCGAACAACGCCACCATCACCAGCATGGTGATGCGCAGCGTTTGTTGGTTAACCTGTTCGAGCGCGATCGTCGGCTCTTCCTGCGGTTCGGCGCCTTCCGCCCCTTCTTTCACCAGATGCTGGCGACGCGCCAGCGCCCGGCGCCAGGCAATACGTCGCGCAGCCACACTCAGGCCGCGGAGAACGGTCTGGTATAGCAGGTTCCACATCATCACCAGATAGACGGTCTCAATCCAGCGGCCAGCCAGACGCAGCGTGGTATAGAAGTAACCGGTCGCCGTGAGGACCATCAGCGCGACGGGCACAATCGACAGCACGGTCACCGTCAGCAGGCGCAGGCTGTGCGACTCTTTGTCACGCCAGCTTTCGCGGCACATCGGCCACACCAGCACCGCAATGAGCAGCAGGTTGACGAAGATAACAAACTGCCCCAGCACGTCGTCCATCAAATTAAGCGGAGAGAGCTCAGAAACAACCGACCAGAAATTCAGCGGCAGCAACGCCAGGCTGACGCGGACGATCTGCCGCCGCCAGTGGCTGGTGAGCTGCGCGGGCATATTGAAATGCTTCACCGCCACGCCGTCTTTTTCCAGCACCTTCCAGCACAGGCCGAACACCAGCCAGAACATCGCTAGTTTTTTACTGTAGGCCCATAGCAAGTTGCTGACATTCAGCTGCATCGTCAGCAGGATAAGCCCGGCGGCGAGGATGAGCAGCACCACCGGCAGCGCTCTGATTAAATCTATCAGGATCGCTTTTGGTGTGTTTAGCTGAGTATCATTGCGTAACTGGCCTACCTGGGAGGCCAGCTTAGCCTGGTAATCACGCAGCCACTGCAAGCGCCAGCGGATCAGCCCGGCAATCAATAGCAGCGGCAGCCCGGCGAGGAACGCGATAAATACCGCCGGCCAGGCTTTCTCCCAGTTGACGGTGATTTTCATCGATTTGAACTGGGCTTTCAGCGCTTCCGGGAAGGATTTGATCCACTCCCAATCCATCGGCTTATTGCTGTTCACCCAGAAAATCTGCTGGGTCAGGATCGATTTCAGATTGCTGGAGACGCTCATCAACTGCTGCTGGTTAATCTGCAGGTTGATGGCCATCATCAGCTGGTTCCCCAGCTGTTTGTTAAACTGGTCGAGCAATTCTCGGCGCATGTCCACGACTTCCAACAGGGCGTCGTGTACTTCCGGCGTGACTTCGCTGCTATGGCCCTCTTCCAGCTTTGCCACAAAGGCATCGCTCTGGAATAACGCATCGCGCTGCTGGTTAACTTCAAACTGCTCCAGGCGCAGATCGGCAATGCGGTTGGTCATATCCTGCAGCTCATCCGCTGATGGCAATGTTTGCTGCTGCTGATAGAGGATACGCGACAGCAGCAGGCTGCCTTTCAATACCGAAATCTGCTCTTTGATATCGCGTTCGGATTGCAGCGCGCGGTCGAGCCAGTTTTTCACTCTGATATTGCGCTGCACCAGTTGGTTGCCGTTTTCCGTCGCCTGAATCAGCTTTTCGCTAAGCTGATGGTTAACTTCAAGCTCCTGCTTGACCAACGGGTTATTTTGGATCCGCGAGGTCTCCTCCGGCGAGACCGCTTCCTGAGCGGTTTTCTCGGTGAGGGTCAGCCGCTTGCTGTTCACCGCTTCCTGCAACAGTTGCAGCTGATGTTCCAGCCGGTTGCTGTGGGCGGTCACGTAATCGCGCTGTTTCTGCAGCGTATCCTGCAGCACAGTATTGCCTTCCAGGCTCTTACGCTGCTGTTCGATCTCCGCATTCAGCAAGGCCTGCTGCGCCAGCAGCAACCCCTGCTGCGTCGGGCGCAGCGTCTCTTCGCCCGGCGCGGTGCCGTTGAGACGGTTACGAATTTGCTGTAGCTGCTGGGAGGCGGAGTACATCGCGTTCTGCACGCGCTCCGGCTGCGTCTGCAGCGAGACCAATTGGCTGTTGTAGGCCGCCAGATCGTTCTGCGCGCTTTGCAGATCGTCGAGCGCCTGAGACACCCTGGATTCAAGCTGTCGCAACGATAACGTGCTCAGGGTTTTACGGGTGACCTCATCATCAGGAACATCGCTCAGCGCATTCAGGCTGTCTACCGCCTGACGCATTTTCGCCGGCGCCTGTTCAACCTGCTGACGCAGTTGCACAGTTTCAGACTTTATACGCTCAATCTTATCGAGCGTTTCTAAAGTCTGCGTCAGGTCCTGCTGAACTAATTTTTCCTGCGGCGTGAGTTCTTTTTGCTTATTTAGCGTAGTGAGCTGGCTTTGAATGTCAGAACGGTCAGGTAAATCTGCAGCCTGAACCTGGCTGAAGCTCAGAGTGCCAACTATAAGGACCAGTGCAAAGACAATGGTGGAAATAGCATGAGGCCAACGATTTGTATGCTGCATAGTATTAACATGAATGGTTGCAAATGCCGGAGAATACCGGGGGTCGTCGCAGCGCGCAGAATAGCACTTCTCCCTGCGCGCGAATAGCGGCAGAGATAAGTAAAATTTACCTTTATTTACGCCTGCGGATTCAGGCCATGACCTCAGACGAACTTCGTAGCGACGGGCAGGTCTGATACATCTCAATCAGCGCATCGACATAAGCACGGGCTTCCGCATGAAGGTTAAAACTCTCTGGTGCAAAGAGCCAGTTTTCCATTAATCCGGAAAGATAACTGCGCATCAGAATTGCCGCACGGCGAGTGAGTAAATTCGCAGGTAATTGTTGAGCAGTGATACAATCTTTTAATGTTTGCTCAATACGATCGTAGCTTTCAAGCCATAAACTGCGCTGCGCTTGTTGGACAACGGCCATTTCTCCGACAAATTCGCATTTATGGAAGATGATTTCCATCATCAGGCGCCTACGCTCCTCTACTACCGTCGCTTCGAGGATATAAACCAGTATTTCGCGAACAACTGACAGTGGATCGTTAGGGAATTTTGCCCGATACTCAACTTCGAGATCGCTAATGCTGGCGTCAGAGAGACTCCATATTTCATTAAACAGATCGGATTTGTTTTTGAAATGCCAGTATATAGCGCCCCTGGTCACTCCAGCAGCTTTTGCAATCGCGGCCAACGAGGTAGATGATACCCCTTGCTGCGAAAACAATCGCAGGGCGACGTCAAGAATCAGTTGCCGGGTTTCAAGTGCCTGTTGTTTGGTTTTTCGTGCCATAGGTTGATGACTTTACAGAGGTTGCGTTTACATACATTTGTGAATGTATGTACCATAGCATGACCATAATAGAAAGACTGTAGTGGGTTTGTGGACGTTTGAGCCACTAAAAAATTTGAAATTGGACACTCGAGGTTTACATATGAACAAAAACAGAGGGTTAACGCCTCTGGCGGTCGTTCTGATGCTCTCAGGCAGCTTAGCGCTAACAGGATGTGACGATAAACCGGCTCAACAAGGAGCCCAGCAAATGCCGGAAGTCGGTATTGTCACGCTCAAATCCGCACCTCTACAAATCACCACTGAACTTCCTGGTCGTACCAATGCTTATCGTGTCGCAGAAGTCCGTCCTCAGGTAAGTGGCATTATTCTGAAACGTAACTTCACTGAAGGCAGCGATATTCAGGCGGGGGTGTCTCTTTATCAGATCGATCCGGCAACCTATCAGGCAAGCTATGAAAGCGCTAAAGGCGACTTAGCGAAAGCCCAGGCCGCCGCAAACATCGCTCAGTTGACGGTCAAACGTTATCAGAAACTGGTTGGCACCAAATACATCAGCCAACAAGAATATGACTCAGCCGTTGCCGACGCTCAGCAAAGCAACGCCGCCGTCGTCGCGGCGAAAGCCGCAGTTGAAACCGCGCGTATCAACCTGGCTTATACCAAAGTGACGTCGCCAATCAGTGGACGCATCGGTAAATCCGCGGTCACCGAAGGCGCGCTGGTGCAAAACGGGCAATCTACCGCGCTGGCTACCGTTCAGCAGCTAGACCCTATCTATGTTGACGTTACCCAATCGAGCAACGATTTCCTGCGTCTGAAACAGGAACTGGCGAACGGTAAACTGAAGCAAGAAAACGGTAAGGCGAAGGTCGAACTGGTCACCAATGACGGTCTGAAATATCCGCAAGAGGGTACGCTGGAATTCTCCGACGTCACCGTTGACCAGACCACCGGTTCTATCACGCTGCGCGCTATCTTCCCGAACCCGGACCACACTCTGCTGCCAGGGATGTTTGTTCGCGCACGTCTGGAAGAAGGTATTAACCCGGATGCGCTGCTGGTTCCGCAACAGGGCGTTACCCGTACCCCGCGCGGCGATGCCAGCGTGATGGTGGTCGGCGAAGGCGACAAAGTTGAAGTGCGCCAGGTCACCGCGACTCAGGCTATCGGCGACAAGTGGTTAGTGACCGAAGGTCTGAAATCAGGCGATCGCGTGATCGTCGCTGGCCTGCAAAAAGTCAAACCAGGCGTACAGGTAAAAGCGCAGGAAGTAGCTTCAGACAACCAACAGCAAACCGCCGGCAACGCGAACGCTCAGTCTGAACAAACCAAGTCTTAACTTAAACAGGAGCCGTTAAGACATGCCTAATTTCTTTATCGATCGCCCCATATTTGCATGGGTGATCGCCATAATCATCATGTTGGCAGGGGGGCTTTCGATTATGAAACTCCCCGTGGCGCAATATCCAACGATTGCGCCGCCAGCAGTGACGATCTCGGCCACCTATCCGGGGGCTGATGCGAAAACGGTGCAGGACACCGTGACACAGGTTATCGAACAGAACATGAACGGTATCGATAACCTGATGTACATGTCCTCGAACAGTGACTCCACCGGTACGGTGCAGATCACCCTGACCTTCCAGTCCGGTACCGACGCAGATATCGCCCAGGTACAGGTGCAGAATAAGCTGCAGCTGGCGATGCCGCTGCTGCCGCAGGAAGTACAACAACAGGGCGTGAGCGTGGAGAAATCCTCCAGTAGCTTCCTGATGGTTGTCGGGGTTATCAACACTAACGGCACCATGACGCAGGAGGATATTTCCGACTACGTGGGCGCCAATATGAAGGATGCCATCAGCCGTACTTCCGGCGTCGGCGACGTTCAGCTGTTCGGTTCCCAGTACGCAATGCGTATCTGGATGGACCCGACGAAGCTAAACAACTTCCAGTTAACTCCGGTAGATGTCATCAACGCCATTAAAGCGCAGAACGCCCAGGTCGCGGCAGGTCAGTTAGGCGGTACGCCGCCGGTGAAAGGCCAGCAGTTGAACGCCTCGATCATCGCCCAAACGCGTCTGACTTCCGCTGATGAATTCAGCAAGATTCTGCTGAAAGTCAATCAGGATGGTTCACAGGTTCGTCTGCGCGACGTGGCGAAAGTTGAACTCGGCGGCGAAAACTACGACATCATCGCGAAGTTCAACGGCCAACCGGCTTCTGGTCTGGGGATTAAACTGGCCACCGGCGCTAACGCCCTGGATACCGCCAACGCCATCCGCGCAGAGCTGGCGAAGATGGAACCGTACTTCCCGTCAGGCCTGAAAATCGTCTACCCGTACGATACTACCCCGTTCGTGAAAATCTCTATTCATGAAGTGGTAAAAACGCTGGTGGAAGCGATCATCCTGGTGTTCCTGGTCATGTATCTGTTCCTGCAGAACTTCCGCGCCACGCTGATCCCGACCATTGCAGTACCGGTGGTATTGCTTGGGACATTCGCCATCCTGGCGGTGTTTGGCTTCTCGATAAACACCCTGACGATGTTCGGGATGGTGCTGGCCATCGGCTTGCTGGTGGATGACGCCATCGTGGTAGTAGAAAACGTCGAGCGCGTAATGGCGGAGGAAGGATTGCCGCCGAAAGAAGCGACCCGTAAGTCGATGGGTCAGATTCAGGGCGCGTTGGTCGGTATTGCGATGGTACTGTCGGCGGTATTTATCCCGATGGCCTTCTTCGGCGGTTCAACCGGCGCGATTTATCGCCAGTTCTCGATCACAATCGTTTCCGCGATGGCGCTATCGGTACTGGTAGCGCTGATTCTGACGCCAGCGCTGTGCGCCACCATGCTGAAGCCGATTCAGAAAGGCGGCCATGGCGAGCACAAAGGCTTCTTTGGCTGGTTTAACCGCATGTTCGATAAGAGCACGCACCACTACACCGACAGCGTAGGCAACATTCTGCGTAGTACCGGTCGTTACCTGGTGCTGTATCTGATTATCGTCGTCGGTATGGCTTACCTGTTCGTTCGTCTGCCAAGCTCCTTCCTGCCGGACGAAGACCAGGGCGTGTTCCTGAGTATGGCGCAGCTTCCGGCGGGCGCGAGTCAGGAACGTACGCAGAAAGTCCTCGACGAGATGACTGACTACTACCTGACCAAAGAGAAGAACAACGTTGAATCGGTGTTCGCGGTTAACGGTTTTGGTTTTGCAGGCCGCGGTCAGAACACCGGTATCGCCTTCGTGTCGTTAAAAGACTGGAGCGAACGCCCAGGTTCAGAAAACAAAGTTGAAGCGATTACCGGCCGCGCGATGGCCCGTTTCTCGCAGATTAAAGATGCGATGGTCTTCGCGTTTAACCTGCCGGCGATCGTCGAACTGGGTACCGCTACCGGCTTTGACTTCCAGCTCATCGATCAGGGTGGTTTAGGGCATGAGAAATTAACTCAGGCGCGTAACCAGCTGTTTGGTATGGTTGCTCAGCATCCCGATCTGCTGGTTGGCGTGCGTCCTAACGGCCTGGAAGATACGCCGCAGTTCAAGATCGATATCGATCAGGAAAAAGCGCAGGCGCTGGGCGTTTCAATTAGCGACATCAACACCACCCTCGGCGCAGCGTGGGGCGGCAGCTACGTCAACGACTTCATCGACCGCGGTCGCGTGAAGAAAGTGTACGTCATGTCTGAAGCGAAATACCGTATGCTGCCAGAGGATATCGGCAACTGGTATGTACGCGGCAGCGATGGCCAAATGGTGCCGTTCTCCGCCTTCTCCACTTCCCATTGGGAATATGGTTCACCGCGTCTGGAACGTTACAACGGTCTGCCGTCGATGGAAATCCTCGGTCAGGCAGCGCCGGGCCGCAGTACGGGTGAAGCGATGGCGATGATGGAACAGCTGGCAAGCAAACTGCCTTCAGGCGTCGGTTACGACTGGACCGGTATGTCCTATCAGGAACGCCTGTCAGGCAACCAGGCCCCGGCGCTGTATGCTATCTCGCTTATCGTCGTCTTCCTGTGTCTGGCAGCATTGTACGAGAGCTGGTCGATTCCGTTCTCCGTCATGCTGGTGGTACCGTTGGGTGTTGTTGGCGCGCTGTTAGCGGCAACCTTCCGCGGGCTGACTAACGACGTTTACTTCCAGGTCGGCCTGCTGACGACCATCGGCCTGTCGGCGAAGAACGCGATACTTATCGTTGAATTCGCCAAAGACCTGATGGAAAAAGAAGGCAAAGGCCTGATTGAAGCGACGCTGGAAGCGGTACGTATGCGTCTGCGTCCAATCCTGATGACCTCTCTGGCGTTTATCCTCGGGGTCATGCCGCTGGTTATCAGCTCTGGCGCAGGTTCCGGCGCACAGAACGCCGTCGGTACCGGCGTAATGGGCGGGATGGTGACCGCGACGGTTCTGGCTATCTTCTTCGTGCCGGTGTTCTTCGTGGTGGTTCGTCGCCGCTTCAGTAAGAAAACTGAAGATATTGAGCATAACCATCCGGTTGAGCATCATTAATCTTGCTTAAGCTAAGGGCCGCATTTGCGGCCCTTTTTCTTTAGGGGTATTTAAACGCACACATTGTTATTGTTTATTTTACGTTCTGACATATAATATACATTGATGAACGTTGTTCTATTTTTATTAAGATTTCGGTTACCGGTTTTGCCATCAGGTCTCATTCAGAATATTCTTAATTACCAACAATCTCCCGACAACCTTCTCGCTGCAGGCAGGCGTCAATCAGATAAACTTATGATATATAAGGCTGACCTTCCAGTTTCGCCAAACATAAAAGGAATCAGTATAATAGGTCCTGTTTTTTTAAGATAAATTAACCGTATTTATTGTAATTTTTCGTAATAGCACGGTGAAATGTTTTTGAGACTGGATTATAGTTAAATCACAGGATTACAATGTTTGAGCCTGGTCTTCATCCCACAACGGTGTTTGTTAGTCGTCGTTTAAACCACTTACAAGGGGATGTGTTATGGACGAGTACTCGCCAAAAAGACATGATATCGCGCAGCTAAGATTTCTCTGCGAAACGTTGTATCATGACTGCCTTGCAAACCTGGAAGAAAGCAACCGCGGCTGGGTTAACGATCCCACCTCGGCGGTGAATCTTCAATTAAATGAATTGATCGAGCACATAGCAACTTACGCGCTTAATTATAAAATTAAGTACGCTGAGGATAATAAGCTGATTTCTCAGCTTGACGAATACCTGGATGACACTTTTATGCTGTTCAGTAGCTATGGCATAAACACAAGCGATCTCCAAAAATGGCGCAAATCCGGCAATCGGTTATTCCGATGCTTTGTGAACGCCAGCCGGGAGAACCCGGCAAGTCTTTCTTGTTAGAATTATTACATTCAAAAGGTGAAATGATGTCTGGTAAACCATTAACTAAAACAGACTATTTGATGCGTTTACGCCGCTGTCAGACAATTGATACGCTGGAGCGCGTAATTGAAAAGAATAAATATGAACTTTCCGACAATGAATTGGCGGTATTTTACTCAGCAGCCGACCATCGTCTTGCTGAATTGACCATGAATAAGCTATACGACAAAATCCCAACTTCAGTATGGAAATTTATCCGCTAGTTCATTTTCTGTCATTAATACAACAGCACCTCAACAGGGATTACTCGGGATATTAAACGCCTGAGTCCCGTATTGCTGCATATGAAATCGGTTTCGCTTTATACTGTTTTTTCTTTAAACAGGAGAAGACCATGAGCGAAGAAAAAAGGAAAATGATCGCCGGCGAACCTTACCTTGCTGGAGACGCCACGCTAAAAGCAGACCGCCTGCATGCCCGGCAGGTGCTGCACCGCTACAACCACTCAGCACCGGATGAGCGCGAATCGCGCGCCGCTCTGCTGGCTGAACTAATTGGTAAGCCCACTGACGCGTATATCGAACCCACTTTCCGCTGCGATTACGGCTATAACATCAGCCTCGGCGCCAATTTTTACGCGAACTTTGACTGCGTGATGCTCGATGTTTGCCCGATCCGAATTGGCGATAACTGTATGCTGGCGCCGGGCGTTCATATCTATACCGCGACCCATCCGCTGGACCCAACGGAACGCAACAGCGGTATCGAGTATGGTAAACCGGTAACGATCGGCCACAACGTATGGATTGGCGGCCGGGCGGTCATCAACCCTGGAGTGACCATTGGCGACAATGCGGTTATTGCCTCCGGCGCAGTGGTGGTGAAAGACGTGCCGGCCAATGCGGTAGTTGGCGGTAATCCTGCCCAAATCATCAAGCTGCTATTAACCGAAAAATAGTAACTGTTATGCTTTTCTGTAACTGATCTGTTACTTTAACGCCGGTCTTCAGCAACATAAAATAGCCCTCAGACTGAGCCGTAGAGCCTGAAAAACCGGGCTCTACGAAGAATTCGGGGACTAAAATGACAGAAATACAGCGCCTGCTAACCAATACCATCGAGGAACTGAACGAAAAAGAAAAGCGCGATAATCGCCCGCGTTTTAGTATCAGTTTTATTCGCAACCATCCATGGCTATTTGTCGCTATGTACGCCGCCTTTTTGGCCACTCTCATCGTCATGCTGCGCTCTGAGACGTTGGTGGATTCCGTGTGGCTGCTGATCGTTCTGTTTGTTCTGCTGAACGGCTTTTTCTTCTTTGACGTCTACCCGCGCTACCGTTATGAAGATATCGATGTGCTCGATTTTCGCGTCTGTTATAACGGTGAATGGTATAACACCCGTTTCGTCCCTGAACAGCTGATTGACGGCATTCTGCAATCGCCACAGGTCGCCCATGAGCAGAAAGCTCAACTGCAGAAAATGATCGCGACCAAAGGTGAACTCTCCTTCTACGATGTTTTCACCCTGACCCGCGTTGCTGCCTGATTAGCCTGTTCAACGTCCGCAGCGCCGGTACGAAATGCGCCGCGGACGTATTGCCATACCCCAGAACCAAACCGCTACGCGCCTTATGCGGGTTAAGATAAAAGCGGCTAAGCGCCGCTGGCGCCATTTGATACTGACGCGCCTGCTCGACAATTTGCACATCGTCAATGTCATCGACGGCAACCGTTAAATGCAGCCCGCCCTCTCCCCCCCAAATCTCATTCGCTAGCGTGAATTCGCTTGCCACAGCCTCGCGTAACTGCTGCTGACGCCGACGATATAATCGGCGCATTGAAGCCAGATGGCGCGCATAATGGCCCTCTTCGATGAACAGCGCCAGCGCACGCTGTTCCAGACGATGGCCGCCGCGCAGCAGCGCGCCGATCGCTCCCTGAGCCGCCTCGGCCAGCGCCGACGGCATCACCGCGAAGCCTATTCTTAATGAAGGAAATAGCGTTTTGCTGAAGGTACCAAGGTAAACCACCGGCGCCTGCGCCACCATGCCGAGCATCGCCTGAATCGGCTCGCCGCTGTAGCGAAACTCGCTATCATAGTCATCTTCCACAATCCACGCGTCATGCTGGCGGGCATATTCCAGCAATGCCAGACGACGTCCGGCGCTCATCACCGCCCCGCTCGGATATTGGTGCGAAGGCGAGGTAAAGATAAGCCGCGGCGCTACCTCGTTAACGCTATCAGGACACATGCCATCACCGTCAACAGGTATCCCCTTCAGCTGTAGCCCGGCTTTAATAAACACGCTTTTCGCGCCGAAATAACCGGGCTCTTCAACCCAGGCAGTATCCCCCGCGACGCTCAGCAGATGCGTGCAAAGGTTAACGCCCTCCAGCGCGCCTTCAGTGATCACAATTTGCCGCGCCGTGCAGCGTATACCCCGGGATAAAGTCAGATGACGGGCTATCGCCTCGCGCAGCGCCGGTTCACCGGCCGCCTCCCCGTATCCCAGGATCGTGCTGCCATCCTCGCGCAGTACCCGATCGAGCAAACGACGCCAGATAACCAGCGGGAAGTAGTTCACCGCGGGCATTCCGGTAGTCAACAACAGTGCCGGGGAGTCCCGTCGACCCGGCAGCGGTAGCGTGCGCAAGCGCTCAGGCAAAACAAACGTTGGTGGCGCCGGCTCGCTTTCCGCCAGCGTATTGAGCGCTGCCACATACGTCCCCTGACGACTGCGGATCAGATATCCCTCTATCGCCAGCTGTTCCAGCGCGCTGTTTACGGTATTGCGCGATACGCCAGCACGCTGCGCAATAACGCGCGCGCCCGGCAACCGGCTATGACTGAGTAACTCGCCTTGTAAAATAGCCTCGCGCAGCGCCTGATAGAGCGCGCGCTGTAGCGTCGCGTCTCCCCGTTGCTGTATCCCGCGCGTCAGCAGGGCAAAAAAAGCATCGTCCGGAATATTCATCATGGCTCCTCGTGGCACCCTAAAAAGATACCGCTATGGCCCTTTTTATGGAACCAGCAGACGTTTAATCTCAGGACTCTTCCCGCAAACAGGACTTGACCGATGACGCAATACAACCAATTCAACCAACTCGTTGGCGACGCTTTACCTGACTGGCAGCCACGCCCCTGGCCGCAGCGCCAGACCTTGCAAGGACAGTTATGCCGCCTGGAACCGCTTGACGTCAAACACGCGCAAGCGCTGTTCAACGCCTATCGACAGGCGCCTGATACCCGCGCCTGGACGTGGCTTTTGCGTGAACCGGAAAACAGCGTTACCGAGTTCAGCGCCTGGATTGCCAGCATCAGCGAGCTAAACGATCCGCTTCACTTCGCGGTAATTGATGAACGCAGTGGGCAGCCGGTCGGATCGTTAGCGCTGATGCGTATTGACGGCAAAAACGGCGTCGTTGAAGTCGGCCATGTTCACTTTTCGCCGCTACTAAGCCGCAAAGCAATGGCCACCGAGGCACAGTGGCTGCTGATGCGTTATGTCTTTGAGTCGCTCGGCTACCGCCGCTATGAGTGGAAATGCAATAGCTTGAATGAACCGTCGCGGCGCGCGGCGCTGCGCTTAGGTTTCCAGTTCGAGGGGCGCTTTCGACAAGCGCTGGTGATAAAAGGCCACAATCGCGATACCGACTGGTTTTCCATTATCGATAGCGAGTGGCCACAGATAGATAGCGCAATGCGCCAGTGGCTGGCCGCCGGTAATTTTGATGCCAACGGCCAGCAATACCGCACGCTGGAAAGCTTTCGCAAACCAACGAATTAACGCCGTTTTTTACGTCCCTGCACCGCCTTAAAGCGCGGGTTACTTTTGCAGATAACATACAGCCGCCCTTTGCGTTTCACTATCTGGCAATCCGGGTGGCGCTGTTTAGCGCTACGCAATGAGTTCAGTACCTGCATGTTTAGCTCCTTTTCGCATCAATAAAACCACCGAAGCGCTGGCGGAAACGAGCGGCGCTGCCTTCGGTAGCATGTGTTTTCTGCTTACCGGTGTAATACGGATGGGATTTAGACGAAACATCTAAGGTGACATACGGATAGGTTACGCCATCCAGTTCAATCTCACGCTCGGTTTTAATAGTGGATCCCACTTTGAAGTACTCGTTTACGCTCGTATCGTGAAAAACGACGGTACGGTAGTGCGGATGAATATTAGCTTTCATGGTAGACCTCAATTTTTATGTTATAACATAACAATAAAAGTACACCGTTGACCGCCAAAGATCAACCACAGGAAATTTACGGTTTCAGCGGGAACCACGCGGTGGCTCAGAGGGCGATCATTTGCCCCCTTCTCCCGAATCACAATATTCGCGACCCGGGTCTTTTCGTCGCTTTCGCGTATACTCAGAGCAATTCCCCGTAAAATAAGGACATACCCATGACGACTCGCCATTTAATGAGTCTGGTTACAGGGGTGCTTATTCTCGCCATCGTGCTACCCATCGCCTTAAGTATCTGGCTGGCAATGCGCCAGGCGCAGGCGCAGTTTTATAGCGAGCTCGACCACTACTCAAAACGCATTGTCATGCGCGTAGAACAAGTCGCCGCTCAGGCCAAAGAAGCATTACAAGAAGCCGATGCGCACAGCGCCAGTGCCTGTTCACCAGAACATTTGCTGAATATGCGCCGTATTGCCTACACCCATCGCTATGTGCAGGAAGTACTCTGGTTGCGTAATTCGGTGCCGATGTGCTCATCGCTTGAGGATCACCAGGTCTCGGTGACGTTTCCGCAGCCCGACCACGTCACCGCCGACGGTTACAGCACCTGGCTTACCTCAATCAACGACCTCGGCCTGCAACATCGCATGACCGCCTTTGGCAACAAAAATCATATTGTGATGATCGACCCGGTGTCGTTTATTGATGTCATCGCCACCGGTCAGGAAAAGATCCATACGATATTATTCGGCACCGAGCACGATCAGGTGGTGATCAGCAGCCAGCCGCTCGATCCCGCGGTTTGGACGCGAATTAAAAACCTCCATAGCGAGACGCTAACGCTGAATGACACCGTCTATCGCGTGCATATCATCCCTGAACTGGGTCTTGGCGTCGCCAGTTGGTCGTCCACGCAGCCACTGGATGCGCGCCTTCGCCAGCAATTGCTGCTATGGCTGCCGATAGGGCTCTTTACCAGCCTGTTGACCTCTTTTTTACTTCTACGCCTGCTGCGCAGACTACGCTCGCCGCGTTATGGCATGCTGGATGCGCTGCAATCCGATGCCATCCAGGTTTACTATCAGCCGATCGTCTCGCTGGAGGATGGCAAAATCGCCGGCGCCGAAGCGCTGGCCCGCTGGCAGCAGCCGGATGGCACTTTTTTATCGCCGGATATTTTTATCCCGCTGGCCGAGCAAACCGGGCTGATCACCCGGTTGACCGAGGATATCGTGCGTAAAATCTTTGCCGACCTCGGCCCCTGGCTGCGCCATCATCCGCAGATGCACATCTCTATTAATCTGTCGGTGGATGACCTGCGCTCGCCTACGTTGCCAACACTACTCAAGGAACAACTGGCGCGCTGGGGAATCAATGCGGAACAGCTCTCCCTTGAGCTTACCGAACGCGGCTTTGTCGATCCGCAAACCACTCTGCCGGTGATTATTGGCTATCGCCAGGCGGGACACCGGATCTCGATCGATGATTTCGGCACCGGCTATTCCAGCCTCAGCTACCTGCAAACGCTGGATGTCGATACGCTGAAGATCGACAAGTCATTTGTCGATACCCTGGAATATAAGCCGCTGACGCCGCATATCATTGAGATGGCGAAGGCGCTGAATCTGGCGATTGTCGCCGAAGGGGTGGAAACGCCCGCTCAGCGCGACTGGCTGCGCGCGCATGGCGTCAATTACGCGCAAGGCTGGCTGTACTGTAAGGCGCTACCGAAAGAGGAATTTATTCAGTGGGCGGAATATAATATTAAAACGCATTAATACCATGTGCGGCGCGCTGGCAACCAGTCGCGCCGCCGGATTTACTCGTCAAGAATCGGCGCAAACCCGCCGAAGATCATGCGCTTGCCATCAAAGGGTAAGCTATCGCTAAGCGCTTTGATCCGCGGGTCGCTCATCATTTTCGCATTGGCCGCATCCCTGATCTCCTTAGACGGGTACTCGATCCAACTGAAAACCACTTCCTCATCCGCCTGCGCTTTAACCGACATGCGGAAATCCGTCAGCTTTCCTTCCGGGACATCATCCGACCAACACTCCACGACGCGCGTGGCGCCAAACTCTTTAAACAGCGGCGCCGATTTTGCTGCCAGTTCGCGGTATGCCTCCTTATTTTCCGCAGGGACGGCAACGACAAAACCATCAACATACTTCATGAGTGAGTCTCCGAAGTGAACAGCGCCGGCGGCATATCCGTCGGCGTCTGAGTGATAAGTTTAGTCGCTGCTATCGCGAACGGCGATTTCAGGACGCCAGCCCCCGGCTTTTCGCCGCCGTACTGACTGCTCGCGGTTGACGGAACCAGGGTAAAAATAACTGGATCAGCGGGCCAATAGCAAAGGCGTAAACCACGGTGCCAACCCCGACTTTGCCGCCCAGCAGCCAGCCAATCAGCAGTACCGAGACTTCGATAGCGGTACGGATACCACGCAAAGACCAGCCGGTTCGCGCATGCAATCCGGTCATCAAGCCATCACGCGGCCCGGGACCAAAACCGGCGCCGATATACATCCCGGTTGCTATCGCATTCATCACCACCGCGCCGGCGAGTAGCAGACTACGCGCGGGCAGCGATTCCAGCGGCGGAAGTACCGCGAGTGTGGCATCGGCCGCAAGGCCAAGCACGATGACATTGCTAATGGTGCCGAGACCCGGCATCTGACGCAGCGGGATCCACAGCAGCAGCACCGCGGCGCCGGTCGCAATAATCACCGTACCGAAACTGATATTAAGTTGTTTCGCCACCCCCAGATGAAACACATCCCACGGATCGGCCC
The DNA here is from genome assembly GCF_040062085.1 of Klebsiella sp. JN_Kp122. NCBI lineage: Bacteria > Pseudomonadati > Pseudomonadota > Gammaproteobacteria > Enterobacterales > Enterobacteriaceae > Klebsiella > Klebsiella sp. JN_Kp122. The sequence goes on along the minus strand of NZ_JBEAHW010000020.1, from coordinate 117,545 downwards.
CGAGGTTGGCATGGACGAATAACGCCGTCGACACGCCATAGAGAACCAGACCAATATAAAGTTGTAGCAAACGACGGACCATAAACACCTCAGTATGTATTGCGAATACCCCCATCATCAGCAAAAATGGATTGGTAATTAATGGCCAGTTTTTTAAAAGTGGATCGCTATGTCAGTACGTCGTTTTGGAACACAATCGCTGGTACGCCTGCTCGGCAACTGGCAATCCCCTTCCTCGCGCGCGCCGCTGTGGCGGCAGCTGGCGGAAGCGCTGCGTCTGTTGATCCTCGATGGACGGCTGGCGCTGGAGACCCGTCTGCCCGGCGAGCGAGAACTGGCGACGGCGCTAAATGTTAGCCGCACCACTATCGCCAGCGCGCTGGGGTTATTGCGAGAAGAAGGCTATCTGCAAAGTCGCCAGGGAAGTGGTTCACGCATTGCGCTACCTGCCGGCCCTCTGCTCCCCGGAGAGCAGACGCTTTCAGCGCCATCGGTCAATCTCGCCACCGCCGCCCTCAGCGCCGGACCGGAGATTCATCAAGCCTACAGCCACGCGCTGACGCTGATGCCGCAGTATTTGTCCTATACCGGCTACGATCAGCAGGGGTTAGTCGATTTGCGCGCAATCATTGCCCGCCGCTATAGCGAACGCGGCCTGCCGACACAGGCGGATGAAGTGATGATTGTGAATGGCGCGCTGAGCGGATTTGCCCTGGTACTGCGTCTGTTAACCGGGCCAGGCGATCGGGTGGTAGTTGACGCGCCCTCTTACCCGATGGCGATTAACGCTATTCGCGGCGCCTCCTGCCGACCGATAGGCGTCTCTTTACCGGAAAAGGGCTGGGACTGCGACGGCCTGGCGGCGACCATTGCCCAAACTTCGCCGCGGCTGGCCTTTATGATGCCGGATTTTCATAATCCCACCGGTCGCTGCATGGATAGCGAGACCCGGCAGCGCGTCGCCGATCTGGCCGCCAGCACGCGAACGACGCTGGTCGCCGACGAAACGATGGTCGATTTATGGTACAACGCCCCACCGCCTCCGCCGCTGGCGGCTTTCAACCCTGAAGCACCGATAATCACTATTGGTTCAGCGGGTAAAACGTTCTGGGGAGGACTGCGAATTGGCTGGATCCGCGCCCCGGCGCGGACGATTGCCTCGCTCATCCAGGCGCGGGATACACTCGATCTCGGTTCGCCGCTGCTGGAACAGCTGGCTTGTTGTTGGCTACTGGAGAACGAACAAACACTGTTGCCGCCGCGGCGGGCAATGCTGGCCGCGCGTCGTGATATGTGCGCTGCGTTGATGGCGGAATATTTTCCCCGCTGGCGCTTTTGCGTCCCCGAGGGCGGGCTATCGTTTTGGGTGGAGCTGCCGAAGATGTTGGCAACGCAGTTTTCGGTGCGCGCTGAGAACGCCGGCATTCATATCGGTACCGGTACACGATTCGGTCTGGAAGGTGCCTTCGACCGTTATTTACGTTTGCCTTTCACCCTGCCGGATACGGAATTGCGCAACGCCTTCAGCATTTTACAACCGCTGTGGCAGACCCTTACGCAACAGAAAGAAATGGCGAGAACACGTAAAATAATATAATAAAATATCGACGGGCTGGGATCAGCCCGTCAAAAACCACCATCCATGATGAATATGAGATGTTTTATAAAATTGCAGTACCATCTTGCCCACGTCGCATGTCATTACGATGACAACCGCGTAGTCATTTCATTAATGCTGGCGCGGAATAGGAAAACCTTTTAGCGAAATAATAAAGCCATCGTCATCTTTTTTAATTTTTGCGCCGGTTTCACACCAGTCGGAAGCAATGCGAAAAAACTCATCACTACCGATATTCCAGTTCAGGCGCACGTGCTTAACGTACCCGGAACGAAGCAGATCACAGGCTTCACTGTAACTGCTGGCTGTAGAGAATTGTTGTTTCATCTTTTCTTCTTCAGAAGTTTACGTAATGCTTTGATTTCTTTAGGGGTTAACGGCGACGCTTCCTCTTCGGTATGCTGGTTATCAATATCCTCATGCAAAACCCCCGCCTCGTCTGCTGAATCAATGGCCGCCAGCGCCAATTGCAGCAGCTTTTCCGTTGCCGTGCCTAAATTCTCGTTATTCACTTCCGCATAATGACGCAGTTTATCTTTTAACTCTGCGTCAATTTTCACATTCAGAACTACTGTGGTCATGATCACGCTTCCCGTGCAATAAAATCATCATAATTAATACACGAAGTTAACATCTTGATCCAGAGATATTATTTATCCTTAATAATATCTGGTAATTCCAGGGAATAATTTGCCCATTATATATGACATGAAAATGACATTAGTATGTCATTATTATTTCATATTTATGACAATACAAAATTAAGGTATAAAAAAGAGTCGTTTTAGTAACGTAAAACAATAAATAAAGTGAAGCTGCCTATAATAGTAGCAGAGAATAAAAGCACAACAAATGAAGGGATTTTAAATCAGGACCGCCAGAAATGGGTGGGGGCCCTGCCAGCTACATCCCGGCACACACGTCGTCTGCTCTGGCTGCTTCCTTCCGGACCTGACCTGGTAAACAGAGTAGCGTTGCGGGAGAACCAACAGAGCCCCCATTGAGAGCGTTGATAACCAACGCGCTGGCGCATTATCCCTATAGCACTCCTGAATTGCAAGCCACTCGCGTCCAGCTGCTGGTTTATTATGCAAAACGTAGGTTTTCCCGGCAAATAGTGCCTTTGTCCGGCCGAACGTCCCAGCAATGAGAGAGATTGCGAGCCCCATCGCGGCACAGTTTACCGCAACCCGCCATACTTATTCGTCCTGTGTCTTTTCAACGTGTTGTCGCTACGGTAATCGCATGACTCAATCACCACGCTCCACCACTACCTTGCCCATGCCCGCCATTGATGGCGTAACCGTACCCTTTCACGGCATGAATTTTCTACGCCCCGAGCTGCTGCTGGATTTCGTCAGCGTCAGTCCCGCGCCGTTGTTATCGGTGACCCCCGTTGCCCTGCTCTTTTCCACGGTGGGCGTATTGCAACACGTCGAGCTGCGTAAGCTGCCCGTTGAGGTTAAAGGCCGGGTGGTTTATCCCATTTCATCGCTCAAATACCCGACGCTGCGCGGCAAACTGATTATCAATGCGCAATCGCAGCGGCTGAAGTTTCTTGAAAGCCTGATTGCCAACAGCCCGCATGACAATATTCATGGTATGCAGATCCTCGGGCTGGCGCTGGAATTCACCGTCCTTTGACGGCTGTACAGTATGGGGGCAAGCGCTTATTCTGAGCTTTTCTCGCGTGAAGGAGTGATGATGGAGGACGCCCACGACAGCTTTCCCCAGCGGGTCTGGCAGATAGTCGCCTCAATTCCGGAAGGGTATGTCACCACCTACGGCGATGTCGCTCTGCTGGCGGGGTCGCCGCGCGCGGCGCGTCAGGTGGGCGGCGTGTTAAAGCGCCTACCGGAAGGCTCAACGCTGCCATGGCACCGGGTGGTGAATCGCCACGGCGATATTTCGCTGACCGGCCCTGACCTACAGCGCCAGCGTCAGGCGCTGCTGGCGGAAGGCGTCCAGGTATCCGGCAGCGGTCATATCGACCTGCAACACTATCGCTGGGTTTATTAAGGGCAAAAAAATGCCCCTGAACAGGGGCATGGAGACGTTTATTGCGCCATCGGCGCCATATCATTAGCCACCGGCACTGGCGCATGCTGCACCGGCACCAGCACCAGATCGGCGCGATTACCGCCCTGGGTTACCACGGTCTGCACGGTATCGGTGATAAACATCAGCTGGCCATTTACGGTAATCGCCGAACTCAGCAGGATCCGCGCGTTCGGTTTGATATCCGCCTGGTTGTAAGGCAGCACAAAGTTGAACGGCGCCTGCTTACCTTCAGTACGGACCGCTTTTTGCGACAATACACGCGCTGGCGCATCGGCAAGCGACGCATCGGACAACGTCACGGTCAGTACCGCATCCGGCGGTAACGCTACGCGTTGGCGAATATTGATAGTCCCGGAAACATTAGGCTGTTGCTGCGAGGAGCTCAGTGAGGCAATGCCGTAAGGATCGGGTGCCGTCGTCTGATGAGCGGCGTTGCTGTTCGGGTTATTCGCACAGGCGGATAAGGCCGCAGCAACGGCGATAGCACTTAACATATAGGCAAATTTCATTATGTTCTCCTTTTCATCCCTTTAGTCACAGGAGTACGTCCTGCCATCACGATGGCTAAGACATTAGTATCGTGAATAAGTGTGGCACAGATCTCAGAATAATTCCCGGAAAGGGGCATTTATTCAGATTATTACACCCATCGGACCACTTGAGATTCCAGGTTATACTTGCCCACAATACGCGCTGCGTCAGCGCCGCTATCATTAATTGAGGGTAACTATGAGTCAGGCTCTAACCAATCTGCTGGCATTATTAAATCTGGAAAAAATTGAAGAAGGGCTGTTTCGCGGGCAGAGCGAAGACCTCGGCTTACGTCAGGTCTTCGGCGGCCAGGTGGTCGGTCAGGCGCTGTATGCCGCCAAAGAAACCGTGCCTGAGGAACGCCTGATTCACTCCTTTCATAGTTACTTCCTGCGTCCCGGCGATAGCCAAAAACCCATCGTTTACGATGTTGAAGTGCTGCGCGACGGCAATAGCTTCAGCGCTCGCCGGGTGGCGGCCATCCAGCACGGTAAACCCATCTTTTACATGACCGCCTCATTCCAGGCCCCGGAACCGGGCTACGAACATCAAAAAGCAATGCCGGCAGCCCCGTCACCGGAAGGCCTGCCCTCTGAAACCGATATCGCCCGTAAACTGGCGCATCTGCTGCCGCCGCAGGCGAAAGAGAAGTTCCTCAGCGATAAACCGCTGGAAATTCGCCCGGTGGAGTTCCATAACCCGCTGAAAGGCCACGTTGCCGAACCCACCCGCCAGGTGTGGATCCGCGCCAACGGCGTAGTGCCGGATGATATTCGCGTCCACCAGTCGCTGCTGGGCTACGCATCTGATTTTAATTTCCTGCCGGTAGCGCTACAGCCGCACGGCGTCGGCTTCCTTGAGCCGGGTATGCAGGTTGCCACCATCGACCACTCAATGTGGTTCCACCGCCCGTTTAACATCAACGAATGGCTGCTATACAGCGTCGAAAGCACTTCCGCCTCCAGCGCCCGTGGTTTTGTTCGCGGCGAATTCTATACCCAGGACGGTATTCTGGTCGCCTCGACGGTGCAGGAAGGCGTCATGCGTAACCGCAATAACTAATTCGCGACGGGCCCGCATGGGCCCGCTTGCCTTTAACGGCCAAGCAGTTCGCGCGCACCGGCAATAAAATCACCCAATAGCCCGTTGCGACTCTCCCGCCGCCAGCACAGCGTAAGCGTCGTCACGGCAAAGGTCTCTTCCAGCAGGCAATAGCTGACCTCCGACACCAGCATGGCGCTTTGCGTCTCGGGCACCAACGTCACGCCCATTCCCATCGATACCTGGCCTATCGCCGTGGAGACATCACGCGAGTACTGAATCTTACGGGGCGTAAAACCCGCCTGCCGACAGGCGCTGATGGCTGACCAACCCAGTCCGACGCCGCACGGATCTTGCTGAATAAAAAACGTCTCTTCCGCCAGCGCCGCGAGTGGAATAGCGCGCCGGCTGGCGAGCGGATGATGGCGAGGTACCACCGCCACCAGCGGCCGGGTCGCAATATCCAGCGACTCCAGTTCATCATATTGCGCCCCTGGCGAGCGAATAAACGCCAGGTCGACCGTTTCGCTTAATAGCCCGGTTATCAGGTCGTTAACGTTATGCTCTTCAATCAGCAGATCGGCTTCGGGTTTACGTTGACGATAATTTCCTATTAACACGCTCAACGCCGGGTCGAAAATAGCCGAGCCAACGTAGCCAATTTTCAACTGCCCTTTGCGCCCCTGCCGCAAACTGCGCGCATTCTCGCGAAATTTATCGCAGTGGCCGAGGATCATCCGCGCCTCGGCCAGCAAAAATTGCCCTTCGGCGGTCAGCGCGACGTTGCGTCGATCGCGGGTAAATAGCCGCAATTCCAGCGCGTTCTCAAAACTTTTAATCTGCTGCGTCAGCGCCGGTTGCGTGATATGCAGACGCTGCGCCGCCCGACCAAAGTGCAACTCTTCCGCCAGAACCGTAAATGCCTGTAGCTGTCGATAATCCATCACGCCCTCCCGAAAACACTGATAATAATCTCTTATTAAAATAAGGGGAAATGTGATTGGACTCTTATCGGTATCTGGTGAGAATGAATAGCCATTGCCAGAAACCTGAAGGAAGTACGATGTCTGAACCACAAATGAAAGTAACCGATCTGCGTTCTGCTTTGGCGGTATTAAGCCAGTACGATGATGAACTGATCTACACCGACGAACCCGTTGACCCCATCGCCGAGCTCTCCGGTGTGTACCGCTATGTCGGCGCCCACGGCACCGTTCAGCGCCCGACCCGCGTTGGCCCGGCGATGATCTTTAATAAGGTCAAAGGCTACGATGATGTCAGAGTGCTTATTGGCCTGCTGTGTTCACGCCAGCGCGTCGCCCGCCTGTTTGGCACCACGCCGGAAAACCTGGCGTTTATGCTCAAAGACTCCGTGGCGAATCCTATCGCGCCAATCACCATCCCGCGCGACCAGGCGGCCTGCCAGGAGGTGGTACATCTGGCAAGCGATCCTGATTTCGATATTCTCAAAATTTTGCCTGCGCCGACTAACACCCCGGAAGACGCGGGTCCCTACTTTACCCTCGGCATGTGCTATGCCGCGGATCCGGAAACCGGCGATCATGATGTCACCATCCACCGCCTGTGCGTACAGAGCAAAGACGAAATCTCGATGTATTTCGTACCGGGACGTCATCTCGATACTTTCCGGCAAAAAGCCGAGGCGGCCGGGAAAGCGTTGCCTATCTCGATTAGCATCGGCGTGGATCCGGCGATTGAAATTGGCGCCTGCTTTGAGCCGCCGACCACCCCTCTCGGGTTTGATGAACTCTCCATCGCCGGCGCTCTACGTAATCAGGCCGTCGAGCTCAGCGAATGCGTGAGCGTCAACGCCCGCGCCATCGCCAACGCCGAAATCGTTATTGAAGGTGAACTGCTGCCGGGCGTGCGGGTACGCGAAGATCAGAATACCAACAGCGGGAAAGCCATGCCGGAGTTCCCCGGCTACACCGGTAGCGCTCAGGCGGAAGTGCCGGTGATCAAAGTCAAAGCAATTACCCACCGCCGTCACCCGATTCTGCAAACCTGTATCGGGCCGAGCGATGAACATACCAATCTTGCCGGGATCCCGACCGAAGCCAGCATTCTGCAAATGGTAGAGCGCGCGCTTCCAGGCTTTGTGCAAAACGTCCACTGTCCTTCGCCAGGCACCGGTAAATATCTCGCCGTGCTGCAGGTGAAGAAACGCACCCCCAGCGATGAGGGCCGTCAGCGTCAGGCCGCGCTACTGGCGTTTTCCGCCTTCTCGGAGCTAAAGCACGTAATGCTGGTCGATGAAGACGTCGACGTTTTCGACATCAACGACGTCATGTGGGCGATGACCACCCGCTATCAGGGCGATGTCAGCACCGTGTTTATTCCCGGCGTACGTTGCCATCCGCTGGATCCATCATCCGACCCGGCCTTCAGCCCATCGATTCGCGATAGCGGTATTGCCTGCAAAACCATTTTCGACTGCACCGTCCCGTGGAATATGAAAGCCCACTTCCAGCGCAGCCAGTTTATGGAAGTGGATGTTGACCGCTTTATTCCTGGCTTCAGTAAGAAATAAATTCCACGCAAAGAAAAAGCCTCCCATGCGGGAGGCTTTGACGCTTATGGAGATTGCACAATATATCAGGCGTTGTAGGCGTTTTCGCCGTGGCTGTTGACGTCCAGCCCTTCGCGCTCCTGCTCTTCCGGAACCCGCAGGCCGACGGTCATCGCCGCCACTTTGAAGCCGATCCAGGCGACGACGGCGGACCAGACCACGGTAATGCCGATACTTTCCAGCTGTACCAGCAACTGATGCCCCATCGTGACGCCTTCCGCATAGCCGACGCCGCCAAGGGTAGTGGAAGCGAAGATGCCAGTCAGGATACAACCGATGATGCCGCACACGCCGTGAACGCCAAACACATCGCATGGGTCATCGACGCGCAGCCAGCGCTTCAGCACCGTGACGCCCCACAGCCCGGCTAATCCGGCGATGATGCCGATAATCAGCGAACCGCCAACGCCAACATAACCGCACGCCGGAGTAATGCCGACCAGACCGGCAATCGCGCCGGAGCAGGCGCCCAGCAGCGAGGGTTTGCCGCGGGTGGCCCATTCGCCGAAGGTCCAGGCCAGAATCGCGCCAGCGGTCGCCACGACGGTATTTACGAAGGCCAGGGCGGCAATTTCGTTGGCCGCGCTTGCGGAACCAGCGTTAAAGCCGAACCAGCCGACATACAGAATCGCCGTACCGGTGAAGACCATCGGCAGGTTATGCGGTTTAAACGCTTCTTTACCAAAGCCCACACGTTTGCCCATCATATACGCGCCCACCAGCCCCGCTACCGCAGCGTTGATGTGTACGACGGTACCGCCGGCGAAGTCCAGCGCACCATGGGTCGCCAGCAGGCCGCCGCCCCACACCATATGCGCAATCGGCACGTAGGAGAGCGTGAGCCAAACCACCACAAAAATCAGTACCGCGGAGAAACGAATACGTTCCGCCAGCGCACCGACGATCAGGCCCACGGTGATACAGGCGAAAGAGCCCTGGAAAGCGACGTGGATATATTGATAGAACGAGCCCATCAACGCTTTCAGTTCAATATTCTTCAGCATCACCCAGTCGAAGCTGCCGAAGAAGCTACCGCCGCTACCGAAGGCAAGCGTATAGCCATAGATAACCCACAGCACGCAAACCAGGCCAAAAGTCACAATGACCTGAGTCAGCATTGAGAGCACGTTTTTACCGCGAATCAGGCCGCCGTAGAACAACGCAATGCCGGGGATTGTCATAAACAGCACCAGCGCGGTGCAAATCATCATAAAGGCGTTGTCGGCTTTATCCGCCACCGCCGGTTCGGCCGCCAGCGCCAGTCCCGGAAGCAGCGCCAGCGCTCCCAGAGCCGTTTTCATCGTCGTTCTCATCATCTCTTCATCCCCATCGCTGTGTGGTCAGGCAATTACAGTGCCGCTTCGTCGGATTCGCCGGTACGAATACGAATCACGCGCTGCAGTTCGGCGACAAAAATTTTGCCGTCGCCAATTTTTCCGGTCCAGGCGGCCTTGCCTATCACCTCGACAACCTCATCCAGCTGATCGTCGGCAATCGCAATATCAATTTTTACTTTTGGCAGGAAATTGACGCTGTATTCGGCGCCGCGATAGAGCTCGGCATGGCCTTTCTGGCGGCCGAAGCCTTTCACTTCCGTGACCGTCAGGCCCTGAATGCCGATGGAGGACAACGCTTCGCGAACGTCTTCCAGTTTGAATGGTTTGATTACCACGGTAACCAGCTTCATAAATCCCCTCCAGTCAGTATTTGATAGTGGCCGCAGCTAACACAGGAGATAAAGCAAGGGATATGCCAAAAATGAAAACGGGCCGTGAATCGGCCCGTTTATGGAGAAAAAAACGCGAGGATGTTACTGGCGAGACGGCAAATGACCGCTAATGCGCAAAAATGCACCAATACGGTGCGCCCTTAGTGAGCAAGTTGCACCACTTCACGTCACCCCTGCACCAATGCCTGCTGATGGTGCATCAGGCGCTCAGCGACTCCTCCTCAACGCTGGCGGCTAGCTCTTCGCCAGCCAGCTGTAGCTGGTACATCTGCCAGTAGCGGCCCTTCGCCGCCAGCAATTGCTGATGGTTCCCACGCTCGACGGCCTGGCCACGATGCAGCACCAGGATCGTATCCGCTTCGACGATGGTTGACAGACGGTGGGCGATGACTACCAGCGTGGTGTGCTCGCGCACTTTCGCCAGCGCCTGCTGGATAGCCTGCTCGGTACCGGAGTCGATATTCGCTGTCGCTTCATCGAGGATCAGCACCTGTGGCGTTTCCACCAGCACGCGAGCCAGCGCCAGCAGCTGTTTCTGGCCCACCGACAGGTTGTTGCCCTGCTCACCCAGTTGGGTATAAATCCCGTCGCTCATTTCACGGGCAAGGTCAGCGAGTTGCACCGCCTCCAGCGCTTCCCAGACCTGCTGCTCGCTGATATCGCGGCCCAGCGTCACGTTGGCATAGAAGGTATCGGCTAATACCACCGGATCCTGTTGCACCATCGCGACGCCCCGACGTAAAGCGCTGTGGCTTAACGACGACAGCGGGCGGCCATCAAGACGAATTTCGCCTTTAGTCAACGGATAGTAGCCCATCATCAGGCTGGCCAGCGTGCTCTTGCCGCTACCGGTATGGCCAACCAGCGCCACAAAACCGCGCGAAGGAATATCCAGATTGATATCCTGCAGCACCAGCCGATCGTCGCGATAGGCAAAAGAGACGTTATCAATCGCCACCGCGCCGCTGCGTAACGGCGCGTTATCGTTACCCCAGCTCTGGCGTGGGCGATCCATTAGCTCAAACACGCGCTCGCCCGCCACCACCGCTTGCTGCAGCATCGACTGCTGGGTGGTAAGTTCGATCAGCGGTTCATTAAGCCGCCCGAGGTAGCTAATAAAGGCATATAACACGCCGACTTCGATACTTCCGGAAGCGCTAAAGCCAAACAGCATCAGCAGGCCGCAAAGGATCAGCGATGAAAACAGGCTTAACAGCGGGCGCAGCAGGAAACCATCCAGACGCAGCGTCTGCATACGCGCCAGATAGTGGCCATAGCTGGCTTCACGCATTCGCTCGCCGAATCGCACCTGCTGGCGGAATTGCTGAATAACACCCATGCCGTTGATGACTTCGTTGAAGCCATCATTGATATCGGCAAGCCAGGCGCGCATGCGACGCACGATCGGCGTGCTGTAACGCTGATAGATAGCCATCACGATCAGCACCGCCGGGAAGATAGCCACCGCCACCAGCGCCATTCGCCAGTCGAGACTAAACATCGCCACCAGCATCGCGCCAATCAGCGCCGCGCTACGCAGCACCGTCGCCACGACTGTCACGTACAGGTCACGAATCACTTCGGTATCGTTGGTAACGCGTGATATCAACTGGCCGACAGGTTGCGTATCAAACTCGCTTAACGGCTGACGCAGCGCGGCGTCCATCACATCGCTGCGCAACTGCTGCACCACGCCGACCGCCGCCCGGTTAAACAGCAGCGCCTGGTTATAGTGCAGCGTAGCGGCAAGGATCTGCAGGAAGATATAGGCCGCCGCCAGGCCGCTGACCAGCTTCACCGGTAGCGACTGTTTCGCCACCATGTTATCAATGAAATAGCTTATCAGCAGCGGGCCGCTGACTTCCGCCGCCGCCGCTATCCACATCATGATAACCGCAATGATAAGCGGCTTACGCCACGGCGAACCGTAGGCCAGCAGACGTTTAAGGGTCGGCCAGAGATGAGCGAAATTACGCATCAACCGCCTCCTCATCCTGCGGCGCATCGTCAAGCGCCGCTTCCAGTTGCTGATAGCGATACATATCGCGATACCATCCCGCCTGGACGACAAGCTGCTCGTGGCGGCCGCGCTGCGCGATATGGCCGTGTTGCAAAACCAAAATTTCACTGGCTTCGGTTAATGCTGAGAGGCGATGGGCGCTGATGATCACCGTCCGCCCCTCCCCCCACTGGCGCAGGTTATGCAAAATATCATGCTCCGTTCGTCCATCAACCGCCGACAGCGCGTCATCGAGGATCAGGATTTCCGCCTCCAGCAGCAGAGCGCGGGCAATGGAAATTCGTTGTTTCTGACCGCCGGAGAGCATCACCCCGCGCTCGCCGACTTCCGTTTCATAGCCCTGCGGCAGGCGCAGAATATCATCATGCACGCTGGCCAGCCGCGCGACGCGCTCGATTTGCTCCCGGCTCGCGTCCGGTTTACCCAACGCAATGTTATTCGCTACGGTATCGGAAAACAGGAATGGGGTTTGATTGACCACCGCCAGTCGCCCTCGCCAGCTATCAAGCTGCAGGCGAGACAGCGGAATATCATGGAAACGGATCTCACCCTCGGTAACATCAAAATGGCGCTGAATAAGGGAAAGAATGGTACTTTTCCCGGCTCCCGTCGGGCCGCAGATACCGAGCATTTGCCCCGGCTGCAGGGTGAAGTTAACCTTCTCCAGCGACGGTTTCGTCGCCTGCGGATAGATAAATTCGCGCACCGCCACGTTAAGTGCCCCGCGCCCCTCCGGCACCGTTTCGCTACCATCGTTGACCACCGGCGCTTCTTCCAGCATCGAACGAATACGTCCATAGGCGGCGCTACCGCGCTCAACGATGTTAAACATCCACGCCAGCGCCAGCATTGGCCAAATCATCAGGCCGAGATACATGACAAAACTGGTTAACTGACCAAGGGTCAGCTCGCCCTGCAACACCAGCCAGCTGCCGCCGCCGATTGCCAGCAGGTTAGCGGCGCCAATGGCAATATAAATTGTCGGGTCGAAGCGGGCATCGATACGCGCAACCCGCATGTTCTTCGCCCCGGTATCCGCCGCATCGGCGGCAAACTGCGCCGACTGGCGATCCTCAAGGCCGAACGCTTTAATCATCCGTATGCTGGTCAGGCTTTCCTGTGTGCGATCGTTGAGGCTGGAAAAAGCCGCCTGCGCCACGCGGAAACGCTCATGCAGGGCATCGCCATTACGCTTGATCGCCAGCGCCATAAACGGCATCGGCACCAGCGCCAGCAGCGTTAACTGCCAGCTGATTTGCGTCGACATCACAATCAGTACCGCACAGCCCATCACCAATGAATCCACCAGCGTCAGGACGCCCTCGCCGGCGGCGAAGACAACCCGGTCAACATCGTTGGTCGCGCGGGCAATAAGATCGCCGGTACGGTGACGTAGATAGAAGGCCGGATGCTGGCGGCTGAGCTGACGGTAGAAGTCTTCACGCAGTTCAACGGCCAGTTGATAAGAGGCGCCGAAGAGCAGCACGCGCCAGACATAGCGCAGCAGATAAATCATCACTGCGATAACCACCAGCGCGCCGATCCACATCCACACCTGCTCTGCGGTGTAATGTTCTTTAGTCACGCCATCGACCACAATCCCCACTACTTTCGGCGGGATTAGCTGGAGTACGGCAATAACGGCAAGCAGAGCGACGGCGCCGAGATAGCGGCGCCACTCCCGGCGAAAGTACCAGCTAAGTTGAGCAAATAATCGCAAACGGTAAAATCCTGAATGTATAATTCGTGGCGGCAAAAAGCCGTTAATCAATAGGCAAGGCCGTGGTGTATTTTATCTGTTCCATGGCAAAACTCGAAGTGACATCCGACAGCCCCGGCACGCTGTTCACCAGACGTTTATAAAAGTCGTCATAGCGCTTCATATCCGCGACCTGCACCCGTAGCAGGTAATCGTACTCGCCAGCCATACGCCAGAAACCCAGCACTTCCGCCATTTGCGACACTTCGCTAACAAAGCGGCAGTACCAGTCGCTGCTGTGATGCTGGGTTTTTATCAAAACGAAGGCGGTTAGACCGAGCCCCAGCTTTTCCGCATCCAGAATGGCCACGCGCTCGCGCAGGATACCTTCGTCCTCAAGGCGCTTGAGCCGTTTCCAGCAGGGCGTGGTGGTCAGATTAACGGCATCCGCCAGCGCCTGCAAAGAGAGGGTGCAGTCAGTTTGCAGCAATGAGAGCAGCTTACGGTCAATTTTATCTAGCATAAGGCCACCAGAGAGAATAATTTACTCCCGTAATTGTAATTGAAAGGCCAAATAGCAACAATTTTTCCCGCACAATCCGCTAAGCTGGGCACAAAATGACAAACAGGAATCCGAGATGAACAGCGCCTGGGTAAAACATGCCATTAGTGAAATTAACGCCGACTATCAGCGTTCCGCCGATACGCACCTGATCCGCCTGGCGTTGCCTGGTTTTCCGGGTATCCCTATTTATCTGAAAGATGAGAGTACGCATCCAACCGGTAGCCTTAAGCACCGACTGGCGCGCTCGCTGTTTCTCTATGGCCTGTGCAACGGATGGATCAAAGAAGGCACCACGATTATCGAATCGTCTTCGGGTTCGACGGCGGTCTCAGAAGCCTATTTTGCTCGCCTGCTGGGCCTGCCGTTTATTGCCGTGATGCCCTCCTGCACGGCGAAGCGTAAAATCGAACAGATTGAATTTTATGGCGGACGCTGTCATTTCGTCGACAACGCCTGCGAAATCTACGCTGCTTCCGAAATGCTGGCGCGCGAGTTGAATGGCCACTATATGGATCAGTTCACCTTCGCCGAGCGCGCCACCGACTGGCGCGGCAATAACAATATCGCCGACAGCATTTTCCGCCAGATGACCCATGAGCCGTATCCGCAGCCGTCGTGGATCGTCATGAGCGCCGGTACCGGCGGTACTTCTGCAACCATCGGCCGCTATATTCGCTGCCAGGGTTACGAGACGCAACTGATGGTCGTCGACCCGCAGAATTCGGTGTTCCTCGATTACTGGCAAAGCCGCGACGCCAGCCTGCGCAGCCCGGTCGGCAGCAAGATCGAAGGGATTGGCCGTCCGCGCGTCGAGCCATCGTTTATTCCTGACGTCGTCGATGAGATGCTGCGCGTTCCGGATGCCGCCAGCGTCGCTACCGCCCTGTGGCTGGAAAAGCAGCTTGGAAGAAAAGTCGGCGCCTCCACCGGTACCAATATGTGGGGCGTGCTGCAACTGGCCACGCGCATGCGCGATGAAGGACGCCAGGGTTCCATCGTCACCCTGTTGTGCGACAGTGGCGAACGTTATCTCGAAAGCTATTACAACCCGCAGTGGGTCGCGGCAAATATCGGCGATATTAGCCCGTGGCAGGCGCAGATTATGCAACTGAGCGGCGCACAATAAAAAAAGCCGGATAGAACGCTATCCGGCTTGCTGGTAGGGTCTCTCTATTCGGGGGAATAAGGAAGATCAGGATTATCCAGCCAATGTGTTAAAAAATGGGAAACAGCCTGATGACGGCAGTCTCCGATGATCGGTAGATGCGGCAGTTCAGCTTTGAGCTGCGGCATCGCGTTGCCCATAATGAACCCTCGCCCTACGCTACCAAGCATCTCGCGATCGTTCATTGCATCGCCGAAGGCCATACAGTCCTGCAAAGTGAAACCTAAGTGCTGGCTCAGCACCGCCAGCGCAGCCCCTTTATTACAGCCGACCGGCAGCACCTCCAGGCAATCCATCGCCGAGAAACAAAGAAACGCGCGATCGCCTAGCACGTCATTTAGCTGGATCCGCAGACGGCGCAGATCGTCATGATCGCCGCAGAAACAGATCTTGGTGACGTGATGCGCCGGCATCCGTTTCGGATCGCGCAGTTGATAATGAAAGCCGCTGAAGGCGTGAGCCCGGAGCAGTTCCGGCCTTGCCTGGCCGGTAAACCAGCCGCCATCATTGAAAACGTGCATACTCGCCTGAGTATCCCACACGCTGTGCAGCACCTCTTCCGCCACTTCCGGATTCAGATCCTGGCGATACAACTCTTCACCTTCCAGTGAATGGATGCGCGTGCCGTTACCGGTAATCAGAAAAGCATCAAGGGAAAACTCGCCGATCACATGGTGCATTTCCAGAGCATGGCGACCAGTGGCAAAGGTCAGGGCGATATCGCGTTCACGCAGCCGTCTCAGCGCCGTCAGAGTCTGTTCTCCGAGACGATGGTCCGGCATCAACAGGGTGCCGTCCATATCAAATGCCGCCAGTTTTGCCATGGTATTTTCCCCGATGTGTGATGGGTTTCGCTTGTGTTGCAGTATCGCCTGAGATATACGGAAGTAATAGTGAATAGATATTTTTTATTGTTCCGGGTTTTCGGCAAATGAGATTATTAAATCGTTTAAATCAGTACCAGCGCCTTTGGCAGCCGTCGTCCGGCGCTCCGCAGCAGGTGACCGTTGGCGAGCTGGCTGAACGCTGCTTTTGTAGCGAGCGTCATATCCGTACGCTGTTGCGCCAGGCTCAGGAGGCCGGCTGGTTAAGCTGGCAGGCCAGCTCCGGGCGCGGCAAGCGCGGAATGCTCTGTTTTTACAAAACCCCGGAAAGTTTGCGTAACGAGATGATGGAACAGGCGCTGAATAAGGGTCAGCAACAAAACGCGCTGGAGCTGGCGCAGCTGGCGCCGGTTGAGCTGAAAGCGTTGTTGCACCCCTTCCTCGGCGGCCAGTGGCAAAACAATACCCCGACGCTGCGTATACCTTACTACCGTCCACTGGAACCGCTGCGCCCCGGCTTTCTGCCCGGTCGTGCGGAACAACATTTGGCCGGGCAGATCTATTCCGGCCTAACGCGTTTCGACGATAGCGCCAATACGCCGGTGGGCGATCTGGCACACCACTGGCAGGTATCATCCGATGGGCTTCGCTGGCACTTTTATATCCGCTCTACCCTGTGTTGGCATAACGGCGATACCGTGAAAACCTCACAGCTGCAGCAAAGACTACTGTTGCTCCTGGAACTCCCGGCACTACGCACCCTCTTTGCCAGCATCAGCCGTATCGATGTCACCCACGCCCAATGTTTGACGATTACGCTGCATCGCCCGGACTACTGGCTACCGTTCCGTTTAGCCAGCTATTGCAGCGTGCTGGCGCATCCTGACGATCCGGCGCTCGGTAGCGGTCCGTTCCGAATAAAGCTTTTTGGCCCGGATCTGGTTCGGCTGGAGAACCATCCCCGCTACCATTTACAGCATCCGCTGATCCAGGCGGTAGAATATTGGATCACGCCGCAGCTATTCGAAAGCGATCTCGGCACCAGCTGTCGCCATCCGGTACAGATCACCATCGGCGATCCCGAAGAGCTCAATAATTTACGCCAGGTGAGCAACAGCATCAGCCTCGGCTTCTGCTATTTGACCCTGCGTCATAGCCCACGTCTCAGTAAAGCGCAGGCCCAGCGGATAATTTCGATTATCCACCGCTCGTCGTTGCTGGAAACGCTACCGCTGGATGAAGATCTGATTACGCCGAGCCATGAAGTGCTACCGGGCTGGTCCATTCCCCAGGGCCCGGAAAACCATGAGGTGCCGTTGCCGCCCCAACTCACCCTGCTCTATCATTTGCCGGTCGAATTACACACAATGGCTGAGCAACTGAAACTGCGCCTCGCCACTCTCGGCTGCGAACTGACGCTCATTTTTCACGACGCCAAAAATTGGGACGGCTGCCGGTATCTGGCGCAGGCCGATATGATGATGGGCGACCGACTGATTGGCGAAGCGCCGGAATATACCCTTGAGCAGTGGCTGCGCTGCGATACGCTATGGCCCCATTTGCTGACCGGGGCGCAATATGCGCACCTGCAGGCAACGTTAGATGCCGTGCAGGCACAGCCCGAAGCGCGTAGCCGCAACGATGCCCTGCGCAACGTCTTCAATACGCTGATGGATGACGCCATCATGACGCCGTTATTCAAATACAATTACCGCATCAGCGCGCCGCCGGGGGTTAATGGCCTGCGCCTTAATGCCAGAGGGTGGTTCGACTTTGCCAGCGCCTGGCTACCGGCATCATCGGCGTGAGAGAGCTGGTCGCCGCGAGCGTCTGACGGTACCATAACGCTTTCACTTATTTAGTCAGGAATTGCTATGAAACGCGCCGTAGTTGTCTTCAGCGGAGGACAAGACTCAACAACCTGCCTGGTGCAGGCACTGGAACAGTATGATGAAGTGCATTGCGTCACTTTTGATTATGGCCAACGCCACCGCGCCGAGATTGACGTGGCTCGCGAGCTGACGCTAAAACTGGGCGCGGTGGCGCACAAAGTGCTGGACGTTACGCTGCTTAACGAACTGGCGGTGAGCAGCCTGACCCGCGATAGCATTCCGGTACCGGATTACGAGCCGGATGCCGATGGTATTCCGAATACCTTCGTTCCAGGTCGCAATATTCTGTTTTTAACCCTGACGGCGATCTACGCCTATCAGGTTAAGGCCGAAGCGATTATTACCGGCGTTTGCGAGACCGACTTCTCCGGTTACCCGGACTGCCGCGACGAATTTGTTAAAGCGCTGCACCACGCGGTTAGCCTTGGTATGGCGAAAGACATTCGCTTTGAAACGCCGCTGATGTGGCTCAACAAAGCCGAGACCTGGGCGCTGGCCGATTATTGGGGCCAGTTGGATCTGGTTCGCCGCGAAACGCTCACCTGCTATAACGGCATCAAGGGCGACGGCTGCGGCCAGTGTGCGGCCTGCAACCTGCGCGCCAACGGCCTGAATCAGTATCTGGGCGATCAGGCCGGCGTGATGGCGCAAATGAAGCAAAAAACCGGTCTGGGCCAGGGGCACGAAGCTTAAGTTCAACGTCCCCGGTGGCGCTTCGCTTACCGGGGCTACGGGTTCGCAACTCTCCGCGGTCCGACTGTTATTAGCGCAAATTCATCTGGTCGAGCTTTTCGCGCAACTCCCCTTCCAGCGGCTGCGCCTTCTGCGTTTTCAAATCAATGCAGACAAAGGTAATCAGCGCATCGGCCACCACTTCACCGTTAGGGTTAAGGGTCACAACCTGACTAAGGGTGCCGCTTTTGCCGTTCAACTGCTCAAGCTTACTGGTCACGGTGAGCACGTCGCCAAGTACCGCCGGGCGACGATAATTGATATTGATATTGACCACCACAAAAGCGATGTTATGGCTGGTCATCCAGTGAAACGCCGGGCTGCTCTCCAGCCCATCCCAGCGCGCCTCTTCGAGAAACTCCAGATAACGAGCATTGTTAACGTGCTGATAAACATCCAGGTGATAACCGCGAACTTTAATTTGAGTCTGCATAGCGCACATGCCTTACTATTATTGTTGTTAATCAGGTAAGAGGTCACACCAGATGATGTAACCTCTTTAGCATGGCAAAGATTTGCCACTGTGCAAACCAACAGGCGAAAATTACAGCGTCAGATGTGACAGATTTCTCTCTACCAGTGAACTGCCCATCCCAGGGACCTGTTTAAGATCGTCGAGAGTCTTAAACGGCCCATATTCTTCGCGGTAGCTGACGATTGCCTGCGCTTTCTTGAGCCCAACGCCGTTCATAGCCTGTGCTAATTCCTCCGCGCTGGCATTATTGATGCTAACCTGCGCGCCGTGGGTATCCGCCGTTTTGGCCTCCTCCGGCATTTTCGTCTGCGGCGCCTGAATAGTTTCTTTTGCCGATGCCGCCTTGCCGCTCGCCGATGCCGCCAGCGCCCCCTGAGAACCCGCCGCACAAGCCAGCAACACGGCGACAATAACCATTTTCATTCCTCTGTTCATGCTGTTATCTCCTTGTTTGTAGACAGCAAGGTCACGATAGCGGCTACAAAAAAGGAGTACAAAAGGCAGATTGCGGAAATGGAAAAGGCCGCGAAAGCGGCCTTTAAGTATTGCATCGCGTTACCTCGTTTTGCGAGGCGGCGCGAAATTATTGCTGCTGGTCGATGATGTCGCCGAGCTTGATTTTGGCTTCTTTACGCAGATTGCTCATCAACGCTTCGAATGCGATTTGCGCATTATTCTGGGTAATACCCTGCACCATCGCTTTCTTCTGCTCTTCTGGCATAGCGCCCGCTTTTACTTCATCCAGCGCCAGCAATACTACGTTGCCTTTAGCATCGCTGCCTACGCCGTAGCTGGCTTTATCTTTCTGCGGCAGCGGCAAAGAGAATGCAGCCTGACTCAGTGGATCCTGGCCGGTACGGGACAGCGTCTGCGCTGCGCCGAAGCTCAGCCCTGCGGCTTTCATCGCTTCATCACCTTTGCCCGCTTTCAGGGCGGCTAACAGTTTGTCAGCATCCAGTTTCGCCTGCTGTTCCGCTTTATTGCGCTTCACGATATCAGTCACCTGCGCTTTCACTTCCGCCAGTGGCTTAACGCTTTCCGCTTTGTGCTCGCTAATGCGTAGAACAAAGGCGCGATCGCCGTCAACGGTAATGATATCGGAGTTACTACCCGGCGCGCCGTTTTCACCCACCAGACCGCCATTAAAGATAGCATCGGCAACCGGCTTGAAGTTCAGCTCCTCCGGCAGGTTGTCACGGCCGAACCAGCCGGTCTCAACCACTTTCAGGCCGGCAACCTGCGCCGCGCCCGCCAGGGATTCGTTATCATTGCTGGCTGCATCGCTAACCTTCTGCTGTAGCGCGTAGTACGCGTCCAGCGCTTTTTCCTGTTTCACTTTAGCCGCGATGTCGTTACGCACATCGGCCAGCGGTTTTACCTGTGCCGGCTGAACATCATCAAGGCGCGCCACCAGGAAGCCTACGGAAGATTTGATCACTCCGGAAAGCTGACCTTTGTCTTTCAGGCCGGCATCTTTGAGCTCAGGCACGGTAGAGGCCTCTTCCATCCAGCCCATATCGCCGCCGTTACGCGCAGAGATGATGTCGGTAGATTTCTCTTTTGCCAGCGTGGCGAAATCGGCGCCTTTTTGCAGTTCGGCGAGCACCGCTTTCGCATCAGCTTCAGTTTTAGTCTGAATCACGCTGTAGCGATTACGCTGCGGCTGAGTGAACTGATCTTTATGCTGGTCATACCATGACTGGATTTCTTCGTCAGAGGCGTTTTCCTGCATGCTGGCGGCATCCATCTTGATGTAGCTCACGCGGAACTGCTCTGGCGCCATAAAACGGGCCTGGTTCTGCTGCCAGAAGGCGTTAATCTCTTCATCACTAACGGTCTGTTTCGCCGCCAGCGCGTTAACGTCGATAGTCGCTTCACGAACCACGCGCTGTTGGGATACCAGCGCCGCCAGTTGGTCGGACTCGCCCGGCAGCATGAAATCGGTACCGGCTACCGCATTGATCAGCTGTTGCGTCGTCAGTTGGTTACGCAGCGCTTGCGCGTATTGATCGGTGGTCATGCCCATTTGATTCACGATGCCGCTGAAGCGCTCGTTATCAAACTTGCCGTTCGACTGGAAGGCCTGGGTCTGGAAGATGGCCTGTTTCACCTGGTCGTCGCTGATGCTCAGGCCCAGTTCACGGGCATACTGATCCAGCAGCGATTCATCGATCAGACGGTTCAGCACCTGCTGACGCATGGTCTTCATGTAGTTTTCGTTGGCCGCCAGCTCGGAGAACTGATCGCCTAGCTGCTGCTGCATGCGGTTACGCTCGCTGGCAACGGCATTTTCAAACTGCGCGCGGCCAATCTCCTGACCATTCACTTTTGCGGCATAGTTGTTGCCGCCGCCAATCAGGTAACCACTCACCCCGGTCAAAATGAACGAGACGATAATGATACCGAAAATAATCTTGAGCACGACGCTGTTGGCGGCCGTGCGTAGGTTGTCCATCATGGTGTAACAACGCTCCGCTGTAGATGACTTTAGCTCGCGCAGCATAGCACGTGATGGCTGCCGCGCGTGAGGACGTATTTTGACAAGAAAACGGGGCAATTGTCAGCCCACAAGTGCGCATAAACACACATAAAGTCGCGTTCTGGACAAATAAAAAAGGCACATCTCGCGATGCGCCCTTGTACTTCGTCACATTCCCTGACGGGAGTGCCGATTAGTTTACCGCGTCTTTCAGCGCTTTACCTGCACGGAAGCCCGGTACTTTAGCGGCAGCAATGGTAATTTCTTTACCTGTTTGTGGGTTGCGACCAGTACGGGCAGCACGCTCTTTAACAGCAAAAGTACCGAACCCTACCAGCGCAACATCATCCCCAGCTTGCAGAGATTCAGTAACAGAAGCGATCAAAGCATCTAACGCACGTCCAGCTGCAGCTTTAGAAATGTCCGCACCCGCAGCAATTTTGTCAATCAGTTGAGATTTATTCACTGTTCTCTTCCTCTCTTTATAATTTATATCGCACCAGAATCCTTCATGGCGCGACCGCGCAGCAGTTATATCAGGACTGTCATGCCCTTACAACAGAGTTGTCGATGACCCCTGCCAGCGATCTAAGTTAGCTACACAAAAAAAGGCTGGCAAGTACGAATTTACTTACCAGCCCCACTTTTCTTAACGCTATTTGCGCGATATCACTATTTTGCGCTTACAACCTGCATGCCAAACGGTTCATTTTGCAGGGCAAGTGTCAGAACTTCCTCGATTCGCTGTACCGGATGAATATCCAAATCGGCGATAACGTTTTCCGGAATTTCTTCAAGGTCACGCTTGTTTTCGTAAGGAATCAGAACAGTCTTAATCCCCCCACGATGCGCCGCCAGCAGTTTTTCCTTCAGACCGCCGATTGGCAGCACTTGGCCGCGCAGGGTGATTTCCCCTGTCATCGCCACATCGGCGCGTACCGGGTTACCGGTCAGGCAGGAAACCAACGCGGTGCACATCGCCGTACCGGCGCTCGGGCCATCTTTTGGCGTTGCCCCTTCCGGTACGTGCACGTGAATATCGCGTTTTTCGTAGAAGTCCGGATTGATACCGAGCTTCTCAGCACGCGCGCGTACCACGGTCAGCGCTGCCTGAATTGACTCCTGCATGACTTCGCCAAGTGAACCGGTATAGGTTAACTTGCCTTTGCCCGGAACGCAGGCGGTTTCGATGGTCAGCAGATCGCCGCCCACTTCCGTCCACGCCAGACCCGTCACCTGACCTACGCGGTTTTCGCTATCCGCGCGGCCATAGTCAAAGCGCTGCACACCAAGATAATCGTGCAGGTTTTCACCGTTAATCTCGATGTGTTTTAGTGACTTATCCAGAAGCAGCTGTTTAACGGCTTTACGGCACAGTTTGGAGATTTCACGCTCCAGGCTACGTACGCCCGCTTCACGGGTGTAGTAACGAATAATGCCGATAATGGCGCTATCGTCGACCGTCAGCTCGCCCTTTTTCAGCGCGTTGCGTTCGATCTGCTTCGGCAGCAGGTGGCGCTTAGCAATGTTCAGTTTTTCATCTTCGGTATAACCGGAGAGACGAATCACTTCCATACGGTCCAGCAGCGGAGCCGGGATATTCATGGAGTTGGAGGTCGCCACGAACATCACGTCGCTGAGATCGTAGTCCACTTCCAGATAGTGGTCGTTAAAGGCCACGTTCTGTTCCGGATCCAGTACCTCCAGCAATGCTGAAGCCGGGTCGCCGCGCATGTCGGAGGACATTTTGTCGATCTCATCCAGCAGGAACAGCGGGTTTTTCACCCCCACTTTCGCCATTTTCTGGATCAGTTTCCCCGGCATCGAGCCAATATAGGTACGGCGGTGACCACGGATTTCCGCTTCATCACGCACGCCGCCCAATGCCATGCGCACGTACTTACGCCCGGTAGCTTTGGCAATAGACTGACCAAGCGAGGTTTTACCCACCCCCGGCGGCCCAACCAGGCACAGGATCGGCCCTTTCAGCTTGTTAACGCGACTCTGTACCGCAAGATACTCAAGGATGCGGTCCTTGACTCGCTCCAGACCATAGTGATCGGTATCGAGGATCTCTTGCGCCTGACGCAGATCTTTTTTGACCTTGCTGCGGGCATTCCACGGCACCTGCACCATCCAGTCGATGTAGCCGCGCACGACGGTGGCTTCCGCCGACATCGGGGACATCATCTTCAGCTTTTGCAGTTCCGCTTCGGTTTTTTCTTTCGCCTCTTTCGGCATCTTCGCCGCGTCGATCTTACGCTTCAGCGCTTCGTTTTCGTCCGGGGCGTCATCCATCTCGCCGAGCTCTTTCTGGATGGCTTTCATTTGCTCATTCAGATAGTACTCACGCTGAGATTTTTCCATCTGCTTTTTCACGCGGTTGCGAATGCGTTTCTCAACCTGCAGCAGATCGATTTCAGATTCCATCATCGCCATCAGATATTCCAGACGTTCGTTCACGTCGGACATCTCCAGCACGGACTGTTTGTCCGCCAGCTTAAGCGGCATATGCGCAGCGATGGTATCCGCCAGACGCGCGGGATCGTCGATGCTATTCAGCGACGTCAGCACTTCCGGTGGGATTTTTTTGTTCAGCTTGATGTAGCCTTCAAACTGGCTGATAGCCGTACGCACCAGCACTTCCTGCTCCCGCTCTTCAATGACCGGAGAAGCAAGGTACTCTGCTTTGGCGGAGAAGTGCTCGCCGTTATCAGACAGCGCAGAAATACGCGCACGCTGCAAGCCTTCCACCAGCACTTTCACAGTGCCGTCCGGCAGCTTCAGCATTTGCAAAATTGACGCCACGGTCCCGACGGTGAAAAGATCGTTTACACCCGGCTCATCCGTCGACGCTTCTTTCTGCGCGACCAGCATGATTTTTTTATCATGGTCCATGGCCGCTTCCAGACAACGGATAGATTTTTCCCGCCCTACAAACAGGGGTATGACCATGTGCGGATAAACCACCACATCGCGCAACGGCAATACGGGGATTTCAATGCGTTCAGAACGCTCAGGATTCATAGAGCTCTCTCTTAGTTTAAAGTCCGCCAGGTAGCCGACGACACCTTCATTAACGCGTCGCCGTTAATATGTAATCCAGTATATGGGGATGTATTCCATACATTCAACGGCGGGAACACAGGAAAAATAAAAGGGGGGATAAAATCCCCCCTTTTTGCTTAACTGTTTGTGTCGATTGGCGAATTATTCGCCAGATGCCTGCTGCGCTTCCGGCTTGCCGTAGATCAGCAGCGGCTTGCTCTGACCTTCGATCACCGACTCGTCAATCACCACTTTTTCGACATCTTCCATGGACGGCAGATCGTACATGGTGTCGAGTAGAGCGGCTTCAACGATCGAACGCAGACCACGGGCGCCGGTTTTACGCGCCATCGCTTTCTTGGCGATCGCATCCAGCGCTTCATCACGGAATTCCAGCTCAGCGCCTTCGAGGCCAAACAGCGCCTGATACTGCTTAGTCAGGGCGTTTTTCGGCTCTTTCAGGATCTGAATCAGCGCTTCTTCACTCAGTTCATTCAGCGTCGCGACAACCGGCAGACGGCCGATAAACTCCGGGATCAGACCAAACTTGATCAGATCTTCCGGCTCGACCTGCGCCAGCAGTTCGCCTTCGCTGGCTTTATCGGATTTCGCTTTTACCGTCGCGCCAAAACCAATGCCGGAGCCGGTTTCAACACGGTGGGAAATCACTTTATCCAGACCAGCGAAAGCGCCGCCGCAGATAAACAGAATCTTGGAGGTATCAACCTGCAAGAACTCCTGTTGCGGATGTTTGCGCCCGCCCTGTGGCGGAACAGCGGCTACAGTACCTTCGATAAGCTTCAACAGCGCCTGCTGAACGCCTTCGCCGGACACGTCGCGGGTAATCGACGGATTATCCGATTTACGGGAAATTTTGTCGATCTCATCGATGTACACGATGCCGCGCTGCGCTTTCTGCACATCGTAATCGCATTTCTGCAGCAGCTTCTGGATGATGTTTTCCACGTCTTCGCCCACGTAACCCGCTTCGGTCAGGGTGGTGGCATCGGCCATGGTAAACGGAACATCCAACAGACGCGCCAGCGTTTCCGCCAACAGCGTTTTACCGGAACCGGTCGGCCCGATCAGCAGAATGTTGCTTTTACCCAGTTCTACGCCATTGCTGGTGTCGCCGTTGCGCAGACGTTTGTAGTGATTGTATACCGCCACTGCCAGCACTTTTTTCGCCTGTTCCTGGCCGATAACATAATCGTCCAGATGGTGGCGAATTTCGTGCGGCGTCGGCAGCGCGCTGCGCTCGCGGTGCGGAGCGACTTCTTTAATCTCTTCGCGAATGATGTCGTTACATAAATCAACGCATTCGTCGCAGATATACACGGATGGCCCGGCGATCAGCTTACGCACTTCATGCTGGCTTTTGCCGCAAAAAGAGCAGTACAACAGTTTGCCCGAACCATCTTTGCGTTTATCTGTCATGAGTCCAAACCTCTTCTTAAGTTCTTTGTGCCGCAGATGACGACGCAAATGCCATTCTCAGGCGCAAGTCGCGATCACGCGTTGTGCCGCCCAGTTGTTAAAACAAGTATAGCGGCACCCTTACGCCACGGGCATCAATTACGATGGGTCAAGATGGAATCGACCAGGCCGTATTCCACCGCTTCCGACGCCGACAGGAAGCGGTCACGCTCGGTATCGCGCTCGATCTGCTCAAGGGATTGACCCGTATGATGCGCCATCAGTTCATTCATACGCCCTTTCACTTTCAGAATTTCACGGGCGTGGATTTCGATATCCGTCGCCTGACCCTGATAGCCGCCCAGCGGCTGGTGAATCATCACGCGGGAGTTCGGCAGACAGAAACGCTTGCCTTTCGCCCCGGCGGTCAGCAGGAAGGCGCCCATTGAAGCCGCCTGCCCCATACAGATAGTGCTGACATCCGGCTTGATGAACTGCATGGTGTCGTAAATTGACATCCCGGCGGTGATCACGCCGCCCGGAGAGTTAATGTACAGGTAAATATCTTTTTCTGGATTTTCCGCTTCCAGAAACAGCATCTGCGCCACGATCAGATTAGCCATGTGGTCTTCCACCTGGCCGGTCAGGAAAATAACGCGTTCCTTGAGCAGACGGGAATAGATATCAAAAGAACGTTCACCGCGTGAGGTCTGTTCAATGACCATCGGCACCAGGGCCATATGGGGTGCAAAGTTATCTCGTTCGCCACTGTATGACATTTCCGTCTCCTGGATTAATTTTGAAAAAACCTGCTGCACTGATTGTAACCTTATGGACGGATTATCAGCCAGAGTTTCTATCCGCAGGGCACTGATACGTTGACCTGGTCATTATTCCTGACGCTGCGGATGCAGATACGTCACCCGGTTATGGGGATGGCGCAGCCATAATTCAAGCATAACAACCTTTTGGAGTAACGCTATCACTGAAAATGTGTTTTAGCACTCATCCTAAGCCTATCATTGCAATAAAAAAAACCCGCCGCCTTTCGGCAACGGGCTTTTGCGCGAACTTTAAACAGCCGGGCTAAATTACGCCTGCTGGTTCATCAGTTCGTTGAAGGAAGTGGCTTTTTCAGACACTTTAGCTTTCGCCAGCACGGCTTCAACAGCCTGCTCTTCCAGCGCCACGTTGCGCATGTTGTCCATCAGCTCTTTGTTCTTGCTGTAGAACTCAACCACTTCTGACGGATCTTCGTACGCGGAAGCCATCTCTTCGATCAGGCCTTTCACGCGCTCTTCGTCAGCTTTCAGCTCGTTGGTGCGAATCACTTCGCCCAGCAGCAGGCCAACAACTACGCGACGTTTAGCCTGCTCTTCGAACAGTTCGCGAGGCAGTTCCAGAGCCTGTTTCTCGTTACCGCCGAAACGCTGAGCAGCCTGACGACGCAGTACGTCGATTTCACTGTCGATCAGAGCAGCCGGAACGTCGATGTCGTTCGCTTTCACCAGGCCTTCGATAGCCTGAGATTTAACGCGGTTACGCACGGCGCCTTTCAGCTCGCGTTCCATGTTTTTACGCACTTCCGCACGCAGACCTTCAACGGAACCATCTTCAACGCCGAAACGCTTGATGAATTCAGCAGTCAGTTCCGGCAGCTCGCGTTCTTCAACTTTCTTCAGGTTGATAACGAACTTAGCGGCTTTACCTTTCAGGTTTTCAGCGTGGTACTCTTCCGGGAAGGTCACGTCGATGGTGAACTCTTCGCCAGCTTTGTGGCCTTTGATACCGTCTTCGAAGCCCGGGATCATACGACCCTGACCCATCGCCAGTACGAAGTCAGACGCTTTACCGCCTTCGAACTCTTCGCCATCTACGGAACCAGTGAAGTCGATGGTAACGCGATCTTCAGCGTCAACGGCGCCTTCTTTCTCTTTCCAGTTCGCCTGCTGTTTGCGCAGGGTGTCCAGCATGCCGTCAACGTCAGCATCGGTGACTTCAACAACCGGTTTTTCAACTTCGATTGCGTCCAGACCTTTCAGTTCAACTTCCGGATACACTTCGAACTCTACCGCGTAGGTGAAGTCTTCGCCCAGCTTGTATTCGCCCGGAACGTAGTTCGGCGCGCCGGCCGGATTAATTTTCTCTTTGATGATTGCGTCAACGAAATGACGGCTCATCAGGTCGCCCAGCACGTCCTGGCGAACGGAAGCGCCATAACGCTGAGCAACAACATTCATCGGCACTTTGCCTTTACGGAAGCCGTCAATGCGAACTTTTTTCGCTACGTTGACCAGCTCGCTTTTGACAGCATTCTCGATGCTGTCAGCGGCGATAGTAATCGTTACACGGCGCCCAAGGCCCTGAGTGGTTTCAACTGAAACTTGCATCTTGTTACCTCAAAAAAATCACAGTGCTCGGTCAACTCTGGAAGCGCGTGTAGGTGGCTTCGCAGAACCGGGATGCCCTCTTCAAATCAGAAACACATTCCCTGTCGTCAGAATCATCCCGAAGACAT
Organism: Klebsiella sp. JN_Kp122; assembly: GCF_040062085.1. NCBI lineage: Bacteria > Pseudomonadati > Pseudomonadota > Gammaproteobacteria > Enterobacterales > Enterobacteriaceae > Klebsiella > Klebsiella sp. JN_Kp122. The sequence continues at coordinate 89,142 of NZ_JBEAHW010000020.1, read as the reverse complement.
TCATATATAAGACGCGGCATTATAGCGGCATCACTTTTGTGAGTCGAGAACGGTTGTCACCCACTGCTGCGGCGTTTTTCACATTTCCCGCTCAAATTTGTCTGCAAAAGCGCGAACTTTGCGCATTTTCCAGGCAAAAGAAAACGGCCCGCAGGCCGTTTTTGCTAAATCTTCACGCAACATACTGGAAAAGCGCCAGCGGTTGCAAATGTGATTTTTACGCGATGCTTCCTGCTCCGCGGCATGGCGGAGAGGCAAAGACGGTATCCTGTAGACCTTCCCACTCTTTAATCGTGTAAGTATGCAGCGCCAGGGCGTGCACGGTGCTTGACAGCTCCTCGGTCAACGTACCGTAAATCATACGATGACGATTAAGGAAACGTTCGCCGGTGAAGCGGTCGCTCACCAACACCACTTTAAAATGACTTTCAGAGCCCGCAGGGACGTTGTGCCGATAGCTTTCATCCACGACTTCCAGATACATCGGGTCGAACGCTGCTCTAAGTTTTGCTTCGATCTGCTCACGTATCATCATGAATTTTCTCCTCCGACAACGCTGAGATGCCGCCTTTCCCTTTAAATGTTAGCCGCTTTTACCGCTTCCATTGGCAGAAAACAACAAAAAATTAGCATTCCTCTGATATTTTCACGCAAAAGTATCAGGTTTACTGATGATGAATGCTAAATCTCCCGGCCAAATCGCCACCGGAAATGGGACGAGGTCATAAAACGCACAACACGATGATTTTCCACTCGTAGCCACTTCCCCTCACCGTTGGCGATGTTATGATGGCGGGAATTTTCCTTAAACACCCTAACTACTTCGAGTTGCAGAAAAAAGCGCCCGCGATTCCCCGTAGCGCCTGAAACCTGAATTATGACGGGTATAACAACACCGTGCGTTGAGACCCTGAACATGCTGAAGAAAATTCTATTCCCGCTGGTCGCGATGTTTGTACTCGCTGGATGCGCCACTCCGCCGACGACCATTGAAGTATCGCCGAAAATCACCCTGCCGCAGCAGGATCCGAGCCTGATGGGCGTTACCGTCAGCATCAATGGCGCAGACCAGCGTACCGATCAGGCGCTGGCGAAAGTCACCCGTAACAACCAGTTGGTTACGCTGACCGCCTCTCGCGATCTGCGCTTCCTGCTGCAGGAAGTGCTTGAGAAGCAAATGACGTCGCGCGGCTACATGATTGGCCCGAACGGCGCCGTCGACCTGCAGATCATTGTTAACAAACTGTATGCTGACGTCTCGCAGGGCAACGTGCGTTACAACATCGCCACTAAAGCGGATATCGCCATCGTCGCCACCGCCGCTAACGGCAACAAGATGACTAAGAACTATCGCGCCAGCTATTCCGTTGAGGGCGCTTTCCAGGCTTCCAACGAGAACATTGCTAACGCGGTTAATAGCGTGCTGACCGATACCATCGCCGACATGGCGCAGGACACCAGCATTCACGACTTCATCAAACAAAACGCTCGTTAATAAAATAGCAGGCCCGGTTCACTCCGGGCCTGCTCTATATGCCATGTCCAATCACTACTTGCGTATTTTTCAGCAACCCAAATCAGCTATTTTGCTGATTCTCGGCTTTGCTTCTGGTTTACCTCTCGCACTGACTTCCGGCACGCTGCAAGCGTGGATGACCGTTGAAAATATCGATTTAAAAACTATCGGCTTCTTTTCTCTCGTCGGTCAGGCCTACGTATTTAAATTTTTGTGGTCGCCATTAATGGACCGCTACACGCCGCCGTTTTTAGGCCGCCGCCGCGGCTGGCTGCTGACGACTCAGCTTGCGCTGCTTATCGCCATCGCCGCGATGGGCTTTCTTGAACCCGCAACGCAGTTGCGCTGGATGGCGGCGTTGGCTGTAGTTATCGCTTTTTGCTCCGCGTCGCAGGATATCGTCTTTGATGCCTGGAAAACCGATGTCCTCCCGGCGGAAGAACGCGGCGCCGGTGCGGCCATAAGCGTACTCGGCTATCGTCTGGGAATGCTGGTGTCCGGAGGGTTAGCGCTCTGGTTGGCCGACCGTTGGCTGGGCTGGCAAGGAATGTACTGGCTGATGGCCGCGCTGCTTATTCCGTGTATTATCGCCACGCTGCTAGCGCCGGAGCCCAGCGACGTCATTCCGGTACCTAAATCTCTTGAGCAGGCCGTCGCCGCGCCGCTGCGCGACTTCTTCGGCCGCAACAACGCCTGGCTTATCCTGCTGTTAATTGTCCTTTATAAGCTCGGCGATGCCTTCGCCATGAGCCTGACCACCACTTTCCTTATCCGCGGCGTCGGTTTTGATGCCGGTGAAGTCGGAATGGTGAATAAAACGTTGGGCCTGTTCGCCACCATTGTCGGCGCACTCTACGGCGGCGTACTGATGCAGCGCCTGACGCTATTCCGCGCCCTGCTGATCTTTGGCTTGCTGCAAGGGGCCTCCAACGCCGGATACTGGATCCTCTCAGTCACCGATAAACACCTTTATTCGATGGCGGCGGCGGTATTTTTTGAAAACCTGTGCGGCGGGATGGGTACCGCGGCGTTTGTCGCCCTGTTAATGACGCTGTGTAACAAGTCGTTTTCCGCCACTCAGTTCGCGCTGTTGTCGGCGTTGTCGGCGGTTGGTCGCGTTTATGTTGGGCCGATTGCCGGCTGGTTTGTCGAAGCGAACGGCTGGCCGACGTTTTATCTTTTCTCCGTCGTTGCCGCCGTGCCGGGGATTTTGCTCCTGCTTCTGTGTCGGCGTACGCTGGAATATACCCAACGAACGGAAAGCTTCTTGCCGCGTACGCAATACCCGCAGATTTACGCCCTGGCGCTGGTTATCCTGGCGGTAGGTTGTTTGATGCTGGCGATATGGCTGCTGCTGCTGGCGATGAACGCGCTGGATTACACTTCTTTCTCCTTCCTGCCTGCCCTGCTGGAAGTCGCCGCGCTGACCGCTATCGGTGGTATTTTGCTCGGCGCGGTTCTGGACTATATGGCGCTACGCAAAACGCAGCTGATTTAATTTTCGCCAAACCGTTAATAGCCGTTTTAATTACCCGAGGTAATTATAACGGCTTATTAGCGATTTTATTTTCCTTGGGAGCTGATTTGTTGTTTTGTGCGTTTTAGATTTCTGGAAATTATTGACAATTTTTACGCGATTCTTTAATTAATTTAACCGATTCAGCAGCGTTACTTTATTTTAACGTTTTCTTTATGTCTTTTATTTGATAATTAATTGTTAATTATTTGTGTTATTTTAACCATGTTTATACCCGTACACCCATAAGCATTCCCTTTCTTATCCCTTTCGTTATAGATCCAGCGTAAATCAGGCTTTGCAAGCAATTACGTCACATTCCGTAACATATGTGACAATCCAAGCAGAACCCGCTAACACAGAACTGACACAGATCCAATCGTGTTTACAGTAATGCAACCTTACCGTAAAATGCCCGTACACTTTAAACGCCACCAGATCCCGTGGAATTGAGGTCGTTCAATGAGACTCAGGAAATACAATAAAAGTTTGGGATGGATGTCATTAATCGCAGGTACTGTATTACTCAGTGGTTGTGATTCTGCGCTCCTTGACCCAAAAGGACAGATTGGACTGGAGCAACGCTCTTTGATTCTGACGGCATTCGGCCTGATGATGATTGTCGTTATTCCCGCCGTCTTAATGGCAGTAGGATTTGCCTGGAAGTATCGCGCGAGCAATAAAGATGCGAAGTATAGCCCGAACTGGTCACACTCCAACAAAGTTGAAGCTGTGGTCTGGACGGTTCCTATTCTGATCATCTTGTTCCTGGCCGTTCTGACCTGGAAAACCACTCACGCTCTGGAGCCAAGCAAACCGCTTGTCCACGACGAGAAAGCAATCACCATCGAAGTTGTATCGATGGACTGGAAATGGTTCTTTATTTACCCGGAACAGGGTATCGCTACCGTCAACGAAATCGCCTTCCCGGCGAACGTACCGGTACACTTTAAAGTCACTTCCAACTCCGTGATGAACTCGTTCTTTATTCCGCGCTTAGGTAGCCAGATTTATGCGATGGCCGGGATGCAGACTCAGCTGCACCTCATCGCTGATGAAGCAGGCACTTATGACGGTATCTCCGCAAGCTATAGTGGCCCGGGCTTCTCTGGTATGAAGTTCAAGGCTATCGCCACCCCGGATCGTGCAACCTTCGATCAGTGGGTAGCAAAAGCGAAACAGTCCCCGAACTCCATGGACTCCATGGCTGCATTCGACAAAGTGGCTGTGCCTAGCGAAAACAACAAAGTGGAATACTTCTCTAACGTGAAACCGGATTTGTTCAAAGATGTTGTTAACAAATTCATGTCTCACGAGAGCATGAACATGTCTAAACCTGAAGGCGAGCACGCTGCGCACGAAGGGATGGAAGGCATGGACATGAGCCACGCGGAAACCGCTCACTAAGGGGCCGAGGAAGAAAACGATGTTCGGAAAACTTACACTGGATGCAGTGCCCTACCACGAACCTATTATCGTGGTAACGGTTGCTGCAATCATCGTCGGGGGACTGGCGATACTGGCAGCGATCACTTACTTCGGTAAGTGGTCCTACCTATGGAACGAGTGGCTGACGTCCGTCGACCACAAACGTCTCGGTATCATGTACGTTATCGTGGCAATCGTCATGCTGCTGCGTGGCTTTGCTGACGCCGTTATGATGCGTAGCCAGCAGGTGCTGGCCTCAGCCGGGGAAGCAGGATTCCTGCCACCTCATCACTACGATCAGATCTTTACCGCCCACGGCGTTATCATGATCTTCTTCGTGGCAATGCCATTCGTTATCGGCCTGATGAACCTGGTGGTTCCGCTTCAGCTCGGCGCGCGTGACGTTGCGTTCCCGTTCCTCAACAACCTGAGCTTCTGGTTCACGGTTGTGGGCGTGATTCTGGTTAACCTGTCTCTGGGCGTCGGTGAGTTCGCACAGACCGGTTGGCTGGCGTATCCGCCGCTTTCGGGAATTGAGTACAGTCCTGGCGTAGGGGTCGATTACTGGATTTGGGCGCTGCAGCTCTCCGGTATCGGTACTACCCTGACCGGTATCAACTTCTTTGTGACCATTATCAAGATGCGTGCCCCTGGCATGACCATGTTCAAGATGCCGGTATTCTCATGGGCATCTTTGTGCGCCAACATCCTGATTATCGCCTCCTTCCCAATTCTGACCGTCACCGTCGCGCTGCTGACCCTGGACCGCTACCTGGGCACCCATTTCTTTACCAACGATATGGGTGGCAACATGATGATGTACATCAACCTGATTTGGGCCTGGGGTCACCCGGAAGTGTACATTCTGGTTCTGCCGGTATTCGGGGTCTTCTCCGAAGTCGCAGCGACCTTCTCGCGTAAACGTCTGTTTGGTTACACCTCGCTGGTGTGGGCAACCGTCTGTATTACCGTTCTGTCGTTCATCGTTTGGCTGCACCACTTCTTCACCATGGGTGCCGGCGCGAACGTAAACGCCTTCTTCGGTATTACCACTATGATTATCGCAATCCCGACCGGGGTTAAGATCTTCAACTGGCTGTTCACCATGTACCAGGGCCGCATCGTCTTCAACTCGGCGATGATGTGGACTATCGGCTTCATCGTTACCTTCTCCGTTGGTGGGATGACCGGTGTTCTGCTGGCGGTACCGGGTGCGGACTTCGTACTGCACAACAGTCTGTTCCTGATTGCGCACTTCCATAACGTCATCATCGGCGGCGTGGTATTCGGTTGCTTCGCAGGCCTGACCTACTGGTGGCCGAAAGCCTTTGGTTTCACCCTGAACGAAACCTGGGGTAAACGCGCATTCTGGTTCTGGATCATCGGCTTCTTCGTCGCATTTATGCCGCTGTACGTGCTGGGCTTCATGGGCATGACCCGTCGTCTGAGCCAGGACATCGATCCGCAGTTCCACTCCATGCTGGTGGTTGCAGCATGCGGCGCGGCGCTGATTGCTTGCGGTATCCTGTGCCAGCTGATCCAGTTCTACGTTTCTATCCGCGATCGCGATCAGAACCGTGACCTGACTGGTGACCCATGGGGCGGTCGTACTCTGGAGTGGGCAACCTCTTCTCCACCGCCGTTCTATAACTTCGCTGTCGTTCCTAACGTTCACGAACGTGACGCATTCTGGGAAATGAAAGAAAAAGGCGAAGCGTACAAGCAACCTACGCATTATGAAGAAATTCATATGCCGAAAAACAGCGGCGCGGGCATCATCATTGCTGCATTCGCAACGGTGTTTGGCTTCGCGATGATCTGGCATATCTGGTGGATGGCGATTGTTGGTTTCGCCGGCATCGTAGTGACCTGGATTATCAAGAGCTTTGACGAGGACGTGGATTACTACGTACCGGTTGCAGAAGTCGAAAAACTGGAAAATCAGCATTTCGATGAGATTAACAAAGCAGGGCTGAAAAATGGCAACTGATACTCTTGCGCACAATGCCCACGCGCATGAACACGGGCACCATGATACAGGACCGATGAAAGTCTTCGGTTTCTGGATCTACCTGATGAGCGACTGCATTATCTTCGCTACGCTGTTCGCAACCTATGCCGTTCTGGTGAACGGCACGGCTGGCGGCCCGGCGGGTAAAGATATCTTTGAACTGCCGTTCGTTCTGGTTGAAACCGCACTGCTGTTATTCAGCTCCATCACCTATGGCATGGCGGCTATCGCCATGTACAAGAACAACAAGAGCCAGGTCGTTTCCTGGCTCGCCCTGACCTTCCTCTTCGGTGCAGGGTTCGTTGGGATGGAAATCTATGAATTCCATCACCTGATTGTTGAAGGTATGGGTCCGGACCGTAGCGGCTTCCTGTCAGCGTTCTTCGCGCTGGTTGGTACCCACGGTCTGCACGTCACCTCTGGTCTGCTGTGGATGGCGGTATTGATGGTTCAGGTATCCCGTCGCGGCCTGACCAGCACTAACCGTACCCGTATTATGTGCCTGAGCCTGTTCTGGCACTTCCTGGACGTGGTGTGGATCTGCGTGTTCTCTGTTGTTTATCTGATGGGGGCGATGTAATGAGTCATTCTACCGATCATAGCGGCGCTTCTCACGGCAGCGTGAAGAGCTACATGACAGGGTTCATCCTGTCGATCATTCTGACGGCAATCCCGTTTGCAATGGTTATGAGTGGCTCTGCCTCGCATGCAGCGATTCTGGGAACCATCCTGGTCACGGCTGTAGTGCAGATTCTGGTGCACCTGGTGTACTTCCTGCACATGAACAGTAAATCTGACGAAGGTTGGAACCTGACCGCGTTTATCTTCACCGTAATCATCATTGCTATCGTTGTTGTCGGCTCCATCTGGATTATGTGGAACCTCAACTACAACATGATGATGCACTAAGAGCGGCGAGTATGTTTAAGCAATACCTGCAAGTAACGAAACCAGGCATCATTTTTGGCAACCTGATCTCCGTGATCGGCGGTTTCCTGCTGGCCTCCAAAGGCCACATCGACTATCCGCTGTTCGTCTGGACGCTCCTCGGAGTATCCCTGGTGGTCGCCTCGGGTTGTGTTTTCAACAACTACATCGACCGTGATATCGATCGTAAGATGGAACGGACGAAAAACCGGGTGCTGGTCAAAGGGCTGATCTCGCCAGAATCATCGCTGGTATACGCCACCTTGCTGGGTATTGCTGGCTTCATGCTGCTGTGGTTCGGCGCTAACCCGCTGGCCTGCTGGCTTGGCGTGATGGGGTTTGTGGTTTATGTCGGCATCTATAGCCTGTATATGAAACGCCACTCTGTCTACGGCACGCTGATTGGCTCACTCTCCGGCGCTGCGCCGCCGGTGATTGGCTACTGCGCAGTTACCGGTGATTTTGACAGCGGCGCGGCGATTCTGCTGGCGATCTTTAGCCTGTGGCAGATGCCTCACTCTTACGCCATCGCGATCTTCCGTTTCAAGGATTATCAGGCGGCGAATATTCCGGTTCTGCCGGTAGTGAAAGGCATCTCAGTCGCGAAAAACCATATCACGCTGTACATCGTGGCCTTTGCCGTGGCAACGCTGATGCTTTCTCTGGGGGGGTACGCCGGATATAAATATCTGGTCGTAGCGGCCGCGGTAAGCGTCTGGTGGCTTGGTATGGCGCTGCGCGGATACAAAGTGGCGGATGATAAAGTCTGGGCACGTAAGCTGTTCGTCTTTTCCATCGTCGCTATCACCGCGCTGTCAGTCATGATGTCTGTCGACTTCATGGTGCCGGATTCACATAATCTGCTGGCTTACGTCAGATAAGATTACGCTAAATGTGAAATGAAAAGAGCCTCCGCTAGCCGGGGGCTTTTTTTTATACGCCAACATAGGATTACTTCATTCATACCGCCCTCCCCTCACTCTTGCACTTCATTTTCTTCATTCATTAAATAGTTAAAAATTGAGAAAAAATTGAGCATCGCTAACAGTCAGCCATCTCGCGCCATTAGCGGAGATAGTGCTAGCCTTGTGCAGTAGGCAAACGCCTACGGAAAACATGGATTTAACAGCAAGGAATAACAATGAAAGAACTAACATTCAACGAAATGGAATCTGTCTCAGGTGGTTTTAACCTGGTGAGCGCTGCAACTGGCTTCGCTAGCTTTGTCGCTAATTCTGCGGCTGGGTTTACCTCATTTGCGCTGACTTCCGGTCTGGCTTTTGCCTCTTTCGTTGGCGATAGCGCGATTGAGTTTGGCAAGTTCCTCCTTGGTCAGGCAAACTGGGAAAGCGTCGTTAGCACAGGTCAAGAGAACTGGGCAAACTTCGTTTCTACCGCTGGTAACAGCTGGAACACATTCGTGAACAACGCCGCTACCGACTGGAATAGCTTCCTGGAGCAGGCCGCTTCCTAATCGGAGCTATATTAAGGGCAGATTTTTCACGCTGCCCTTTCTGTTGTTTTACATTATTTATTCAGCTCTTCACCATTTTATCGTCTGGTTCTCATCCCTTCTTCTATTACGCAACACAGTCGTAATATCTGCTAAACAAACATTTATTTACGCGTCCTTATCCCCCCACTACACTAGTCACAGTTTTTATATTGAGGTGGTAATGAACGATAACAAAATGACGCCAGGAGAACTGCGCGCAACCTGGGGTTTAGGGACCGTGTTTTCACTGCGCATGCTCGGCATGTTTATGGTCCTGCCCGTTTTGACCACATATGGCATGGCGCTGCAGGGGGCTAGCGAAGCGCTGATTGGTTTGGCTATAGGCATTTACGGGCTCGCCCAGGCCGTCTTCCAGATCCCGTTTGGCCTCCTGTCTGACCGCATCGGCCGTAAACCGTTAATTATTGGTGGTTTGCTGATATTTGTTATCGGCAGCATCATCGCCGCGCTGACCGATTCCATCTGGGGCATTATTCTTGGCCGCGCCCTACAGGGTTCAGGCGCTATCGCCGCCGCCGTCATGGCACTGCTTTCCGATTTAACCCGCGAACAGAACCGTACCAAAGCGATGGCCTTCATTGGCGTCAGCTTTGGCGTGACCTTTGCCATCGCTATGGTGCTCGGCCCTATTGTCACTCACCAGTTGGGGCTGCACGCCCTCTTCTGGATGATCGCTATTCTGGCCAGCCTCGGTATTTTGCTGACTCTGTGGGTAGTACCAAATAGCCACAATCATGTACTGAACCGTGAATCTGGCATGGTAAAGGGCTGTTTCAGCAAAGTGCTTGCTGAGCCTAAACTCCTCAAGCTGAACTTCGGCATTATGTGTCTGCACATCATGCTAATGTCGACTTTTGTTGCGCTGCCAGGACAACTGGAGGCCGCAGGTTTCCCGGCCGCCGAGCACTGGAAAATTTATCTGGTAACCATGGTCATTTCCTTTGTCGCCGTGGTGCCATTCATCATCTATGCGGAAGTGAAGCGCAAGATGAAACGGGTGTTCCTGCTTTGCGTCGCTCTGCTTCTGATAGCGGAAATCGTGCTCTGGGGAGCTGGTGGCTATTTCTGGGAGTTAGTTGCAGGGGTGCAACTGTTCTTTCTCGCCTTCAATCTACTGGAAGCGTTATTGCCTTCGTTAATCAGCAAGGAATCACCGGCAGGCTACAAAGGCACAGCAATGGGGATTTATTCTACCAGTCAGTTTATCGGCGTGGCCATCGGTGGCGCCTTGGGCGGCTGGGTAGACGGATTCTTTGACTCGCAGACCGTGTTTTTACTCGGTGCGCTACTGGCGATGTTGTGGCTACTGGTGGCCAGCACCATGAGTGAACCGCCTTATGTCAGCAGTTTACGTGTTGAGATCCCGGACGATGTAGTCATTGATGATGAGCTACAGCGCCGTCTGTTGTCGAAACCTGGCGTTGAACAGGTCATGATTGTCGCTGAAGAACGTTCAGCCTATATAAAGATCGATAGCAAAGTGACCAACCGCTTCGAGGTTGAACAGACCATCATCGCAACTTCATAATAGACCTGAATTGCTGAGCTCTAAACAATAAGTTGCACGCTCGCACACACAGAAGATACTCTCGGGTATCTTCTGTTATCAAATATGAAGTAGCTAAATAATACCCATCACTTATCTAAGTGTCGTTTGTGAATTTTAATTCACATTAAAACTAATAGATCATTTAAATATTCACTATTATATAAAAAAACCTCTGATTAGTATATTGCCCGGTGTGTATAAGCACATCACTAACTATTCATTAATCTAGGATGGAATTAAAAATGAAAGAATTAACAGCAAACGAAATGGAATATATCTCAGGTGCTGGTATTATCGACCTGCCTTGTGCTTTGGTTGATTTCACGATTCAATCAGCACTGGGCCTGGTAGCAGCAGGTATTAATGCTGGTATGGTTCTGACCTCCTCCGCTCTGGAAACCACTATTGATCTAATTTCCAATATTCTTGGCGGTTCGCCATCTAGCCTGGGAAGCATTCTAACCGATCATATCAACTCCCTGCTGTATGCAGAATCTGGGGTTTGGTCAAATTTCGTTTATAATGCTGCGACTGATTGGGGCGGCGTTGTTGATGCCCTGCAAAGCTAAATAGAATAAGGCCAGTCAGCATTCTGACTGGCCTTATTTTCCTTTCAATTTCTAATTTTTATTATTTTCACCACATCTGAGATACATATCACAGGCAGTCATGTAATCTTCATGCCACTTCCAATAGACATGCAAGTAAAAGTATCCTATCGCAGGTATCATACATAAAATAAAATATGCATAAAAATATATTTCCCACCCTAAAAGTTTCAACAACAGACTAACAGTCACAATCCAGAAAACCTGAAGGGTGAAGAAAATAACCAATCTAAGCCACAAAGGTTTGCTATTTATCCCAGGAAGTATCATCGTATTGACAAGGTTTACATCAAACTCTTTTTGCAAAAGTCTACCTAAAAAGGTATAACGCCTGGAAGGGTGAGCGAAAGACAGATTAACCAGCAGGATTAATGAACATAGGATCAGCATAGCCACCATCAAGCGAGGTGAAAAAAAACCATCGGCTAAGGAAAAATCATCATCTGCAATCAGCGGACTGATAACCGCAAAACTGGTCAAGACAGTCACGGTAACGTTCAAGCAGGTATAGTGATGGAGATTACGATATTTAAGCGTATAGATAGTTGCCTGCTGCAACTGCTTGACGTAACAATTTCTCGCCATCCAACACATTATATATATTATCATTGGCACAAAAATAGCAATACAGAACATGGCTACAATGGTTGAAAAAAAGAGTAGAAATCCTGTAACAACCAGATAGCAACTCAGTAAACAGCACGTTGTAGCGACAAGCGGCTGCCACAGTATTATCTCAAATCGCGAATAGCTTTTCCCCTGCAACCAAGAAAAATTGATATTCCTTATCGCATATTTATATGCCCAATATCCCTTTAACTCATAAACAAAGCTGAACATAGTTAATGAAAAGATGGCACTTACTGGAAAGGCATCCTCTACGGTTAACAGATACCCTCTGTTTTTGACGTAAAATGCAATTAGTAATGTAGTAAGAAAGTACAAATACGGTAAAAGCGACCGATCCTGACGACGAATAAACGTTAAATAATCCGGAATCATGATACCCTCGTTACGCCGCCAACATTTTTCGACAATGTGTAAAATATTCTACAGAGAAACCGTCGAAATCATTTAGCAGATGCCCAAGATACACCTTGTTACTGATTTCAACAAACCTGACGGAGGGGATATGTTGTAAAAAGGCGGCTATCGATGCGCTCCACCGTACTCTATGGGTCAAATGCAAAGATAAGTTCTCTTTAATTTTCTCCGGATTATATTCTTCCCGTCCAGTGACATTCATCAGTACAGGATAATTTGGCCGTACAATCTCCACCGTCTTGAGCACATCCCGCATGGGCTGAATCCCCTCAGACATAAGAGGCGTATGCCAGGCTCCGCTAACACCTAGCTTGACAGCATCCAGACCAGCCCCCATCAGAACCCCAGAGAATTCACTTAAATCTGGTAGCGTACCGCCAATCACCTGCTGAGAGGGACTATTATCACAACTCACCACGACCGGGCTTCCGGAGTCGATAATCAACTGACTTACCGTTTGAAAATCGGCACCTCTCACGGCTAGCATCGCGCCTTTATGAATATTGCTTAAATCGCCCATGATAGTAGAGCGCGCCAATATTAGCTTGAACACATTTTCCAGCGTTAAGGCGCCGGCCGCATAAAGTGCGCTATATTCACCAACGCTATGGCCGCACGAACCAACAACGTTAGCGTCAGCGAATCGCTCGGCATACAAACTATAGAGAGTGATATTGATAGCTGTCACCGCCGACTGCTGCGTCGTCGTTTTCACCAGACGATTCATCGGTCCTTTCTGACACAACCGACGAAGATCTAACCCTGTCACATCGCTGGCGCAGTCCCAGATTTGTCTCGTCGTTGTATTCAAATCCCATAAATCAGCTCCCATTCCGACGGCAGGATTTCCCTGACCGGCAAAAATAAGCACCGTTGGCTGGTCTGATAGCTTTATCATAGAAAAAATATCCTTATAAATAATATTTAAATCCAACGTAAACTCCGAGAGTCTCGCCAAAAAGTGCGAACTCAGAATCACGACTACCTAATGCGCTATACAACCCCGTATAAGTCTCAGCCTGTTCGCTCACCCCTTTTAATGGCTGGACAAAATGGGCCCCGATTAAGGAGCTACCATCGACTAAGTTCACCACTAAATAAGGCTGAAAAGTTGAATGATCTATACTCTGTAAACTTAACCATGAAGTAATGTAATGCCGCCCCTGCAGCATACCTTTATTTCCTGTATTACTTATTTCTGAACCCATCAGATACTTATAATCATCTAATACTTGGTCTAAGCTGGAATAACCGGTTTTTTTACTTAATAGCCTAATAAAATCAGCCTGCTCTCGCCATGCCGATTTTGAGTAGCCTTCGCTTTGATAGTAGTACTCAATGCCAAACACACTAAAAAAGTCAGTGGTGTATTGCCCACCAACGGCTAATTCATAACCTTTTTTGTCATTCTGCGCATATAGCGATGAAGGATATAGCCCAGAAAGCACCTCGTTCCGTTTTTCAACAGAAAAGTGACGCCACTGTTGCGTTTTGTGCAAAGCCGCTTCTACGTTGACAACAAACTGAGGAGTTAAATTATAGCCATCAGATAGTGCCAATGAAGGAGAGTCGCCAAGCATTATATTCGCTGCTAGCCGATGGTTAACAAGCCGATAATCGGTATAACTTAATGAATAGTATTCACTGCTGTTAGCCCTTTGATTGGCTGTCCAGTTACTGGATGATTCATAATATTTATCGATACTTGCTAATTTGGGTATAACAGTAAGCGAGAATGCATAATCACGAAATTCTTTGGCTAACCGCCCCCCCCAATACGACTCGCTATAGGCGGACTCCAGCTTCGGATCGTATATTCGTGTCGGTTTAAATCCGGCATAATAGGAAGTCAACAGTGAGGCTGGTGATTTTAAATGAAAGGCACCTGGAAATGAATTTATTTTTCCACCTTCAAAACTTATGCTATCAGACAACGACCAGTTAATCTTGAGCCTATCAATTAATATTTTTGCGCGATGATCATCCTGTTCGAATAATCCTACTTCTTTTATCGCATAATATCCTAAACTATATAATGAAAAATCTAATCCCAGCACATCCTCAATGAAGGAACAAGCGCTTGAAAGATTAATAGAAATATCATTATACGCGTTATCGGCCGTGTATGGATTAGCGCCATTGATGCGCCAAATGGAGTCACTTTTGTGCGCAAAAGATGCCTGCGCGTTCAAAATAATCTGGCCATTCGAGCGTATTTGGTCACCTGACAGACAATTAGCCATTCCCCATAATGGTGTTAGTGACAAAGCAAATAGCAATGTACCCAGATGGCCCTTCACTTCGCGCCTCGCTGAATAAACTCTTTAGTGAAGTGGAATTCAGGCAACGATTCAAGGCGAACATCACTATACTTCATGACAGAATAACCTTTTTCATAGCGAGCATTCTGCACAATAATCTCTGTTGGACGATTCTTCCCTAATACTATCTGATAGTTTTTATACAAGACACTTTTGAGAAGTTGATTATCAAGAGAATAATATGATGCTTTAAATGGCCGATATTCCGCACTTTTTTCCACCAGGTAAATCACTTTAGGATAAGTAACGGCCTCAGATTTCCGAGTGAGAGACAGTCGATAGCAAATTTTATCTCCACAAGGCTCTTCCCCTTCCAGGGTCGAATCATAAGCATACTCGAAGTTCGTCACTATAACATCGCCATTAGAGATCTGACCGATTAATCGTTGTGAGCGCGAAATAGGAATAGGCCTGCGTAATTCTGGCGTATAAAACCATAAGTCATACCAATCAGATAACATGATCTTGCCTTTATCTCGCGGAGGATAGGTAAAACGGATAAGTGAACGAGCATCAGCTTTCAAACCGTTTTCTGGTTTAATAAAGCGCATCGATATATCCAGCGACTGCATGTTTTCAGGCACTTTGCCACCCTCTTTATACTCAAGTACAGTCACGTTATAGCGAAAAGGCTCATTTGGTGAGCGAACATCATCAGCTCTCCGAATTATATTCAGAGCTTGCAGGCTATTACTCGTAGCCTGCACCGGGACAGAATGCAAATATATAGCTATGATAAATAAATACAATACACTGGTTTTCATACTTTCCTCTATGAAAATTTGAATGCATCAGTGATGTTAAGGCGCGATGCACGGTATGCGGGAATAATGGAAGCCACGACTGATGTTAAAATTGGTAATATCATGGTTACCCAGATCAATTCAACATCATTTGTTTTAATAAATGCGGTGTAGCCTACTGATTGGCCCGGCGAAGGTGGCATCGCAATACCAGAAATATTAATTATGGCAGCAATAGTGAAACCAAAGAAAAAACTCCCCAATGCGCCAAAGATACCGATATATATGCCTTCCATCCAGAATAAACGCGTAACACGACTTGATTGTAAACCAATTGCGCGAAGTGTAGTAATTTCCCGGGTTCGTTCAACAATATTCATCGTCATTGAATTACCGATCATGAAAACCACGATTAGCGCCACAATAAGTTTAATAAAAAAATAGATCCCCGACAGCATGCCCTCCACCTGCTGGTAAAAAATAGAGTTCTCTTTCCAGTCCTTAACGATCAGAGGCAAATGCTGGTCTGCTATATACTCTCTCATTTTCTTAACAAAAGATGTTACATCATCGTTGTTTAGCAAGATGACTATCTTACTAACACCATCAGTCCCCATAATTCGCTGCGCAGTCTCAAGAGGCATTTTTATAACAACATCGTCATAATCCTTTATTCCTGATTCAAAGACGCCGCGTAGTTTGACAGAGATAGCCCCCTGCCCTCCGGCTATATTAACCGCCATGACATCAAGCCAGTCACCATAGTGGCTATCTAGTGTTTTTGCCAGGCCACTGCCAATAGTAACTTCATTGTGTTTTACGCGAGATAAATCGCTACCAAAAACTATCTTATCAAATGCCCCTAACTTCAGGGCTGGTAAAGGTTCTACGCCTTGTGCTGAAAAATAATTTGACGTTTCACTTTCGTAGTGTGAAATTATTCCGGTAAATTCAAGCTGGCCAGCTATTGTTGAAATCTCATTAGAAAAATCGGCGTTATGTAAAATTTTATTTTTTAACGTAGCATAATCAGAGATCAGGCTCTTATTTTTGTTAGCGGTTTCAAAATAGCTCCTGTTATAAATTTGCACATGACCAATGTTGGTACGTATCGTTTGTTCTTTGAGTATCCAAAAAGAGTAGTTGATAAAACCACCATACAAAAATATTGCGCAACCACCTAAAATGATGGCAGAAAGAGTAGATATTGTTCTACGCCGATGTCGTAGCAAGTTCAAAAATGAGAATTTTGCATCGCCAAAATTAAAGATGACATTATAAATAACAAACATCAATATTAAAACCAGAATAGAATTAAAAAATATCATATCCTTTGACATTTAATCACCCTTAATAACAGGAACGACAACCTGCATGACTTCAGCCATTTCCCAAACCGGCGACTGGTTACTTTCAAAATCAATTTCACGCTGCTGATTGATTCTGCGAAGATGCTCAGTGAGTTGCTTTTCTTGCTGTTTGCGATGGCAATTATGCAGTGCTCGCAAACGCATTGTAATTATATTATTAATAACCTCACCGCTAAATTTTTCTTTATTTTCAAGAAGTAAATCAGTATCTTCGATTGTAATCACGCAGCGACCTAATTCCACGGGAAGCCAGGCATCCACTCTTGCACGCAAATATCGAATTAGCATGTTATCTTCATTAGCATCTACTGATTCATCCAGATAAAAGAATCCAGTCTTCGCGTATTCAGAAGCGTTAATTAGATCATTAACGCTCTGATAATAGTTAGCCTGTCGCAACATTCCCCATGAGTAAAAGATCAGCGCGCCGACGTTGTTAGTATGTTCATATTCTTTATATAAATCAGCAGTGATAGATGCTAAAGCTTCTGGCTCACCAGGAAATCCGCTCTGTAAGACACGGGAGGTCGCAGGAGTTGATCCCATCTCAGCAAATACTGCAAATGTAAACATGGTCAGACACAGGAGGAGAATTTTAAAAAGATTACTTCGCTGAATCATAAATTATTGCTCCATCCTTAATTTCCACGCTCCGTCTTGCGCGATCTTTAAGTTGAGTCGAATGGGTTGAGATAATAAAAGTTGTTTTCGTTCGCTGATTAATCTCAACCAGTAGGTCCAAAATCGATTCACCGGTAGCCAGATCCAAGTTACCGGTAGGTTCGTCAGCAACAATAACTTCAGGGCTATGCGCTAGTGCCCTTGCAATAGCGACCCTTTGCTGTTGACCACCTGACAACTGGCCAGGTTTTCTAGCCAATAAGTGGGATAAACCAACACTATCGAGGAAATGCAGCGTTCGCTCTCGGGCCTCTTTCGCATTAAAATGACCATTCAGCGTCAGGGGATAATAAACATTATCAAAAACACTAAGCACCGGTATTAAATTAAAAAATTGAAAAATGAAACCTAGATGTCGACTGCGAAGGTGTGCAAGATTTTTTTCAGACAACGCATTGAGATTTTTATGCAGAAAGAAGACATGGCCTGTAGTTGGCATATCAATACCAGAAAGTATATTTAGCAAAGTACTCTTTCCGCTACCGGAAGGCCCACATAATACAAGAAACTCGCCTTTCACAACGTCCAGATTAATATTGTTTAAAGCATAAGTTATATTGTCCAGACAACCATAGGTCTTATATATTCCAGATAACGAAATATCCGGTAGTTCTGTTATATTGCTGCGCATATTCCCTCCTATTGGTACCAGGTATCAAAGTAGGCATAGCCACTAGCTACTCCCGGAATAACGGTTCTGATACAACCATTATGTAATGCGTACTGGTTAATATATTGCCAAGTTAACGCCGGTGTCACACATCCGCTGCAACCGTAGCGAGCGATAAGATCTATCACGTTCTCAGAGGCTGTTATGGATTTATTTATACCTCCGGCATAGGCAATGCAGTCAACATCATTGATATTTTTATGACCCGGCAGACTAATTTCATTTACATCAGCATATGTGTATGGGCTGCAGTGTACTTTGAAACCACCTTCTCTTTTACTAAAAACAAAGCAACCTACCCGTTCGATAGATAAATTCACACCAGGAATATGACGATATTTCTTTTTTTCTTTACGTTGTTTCATACTTTCTGCAGTGAAAGCTAACAATGGTACAGCTCGGTATCCACCACAGATAACGACAAAATCAAAAACATCCCAGCCGAGATAATCCTGAGCCATTGCCATAGCCTGAAAGAGTGAATTATTTTCACCGCGAATTTTGCAGGTTACATCATTGATGGAAAATTTTTTGATCAGACTCTTTGGTAAAGTATCAATAGTGGATAAATTAAGGCTACTGATATTGTATTCAAACACGCCTGACTCTCCCCATGAATCGATATAGATAAATGCGGTTCGCGATTTAAGTAATAACATCCGTTCTTTTGCTGACAAGCTGTGTAAAGCGGCATCTGATACCTTATCAAGAGCATTTATATAAGGTATATGATCTGGTCGTCTTGTAATCTCGCGCGTGTATACATCATTTCTTGTTCCAAAGCGTTTGAACCTCCAACCATTAGCTCCAGTTGCCTTCAATGCTGTATTGTAGGAGTGTGATTCCCAAACATTTAGCCAGCTTGGATAATATAAATAAAATGGTTCTTCCGGTTCAAGGAAAGAATATGATGACAGATACATATCACTCTCCCTCGTAGCCAGTGTTGGTATTTAAATTAGTCATTAAGAGTGCAATGACGGAACCATCTACACCCAACCCAGTCTTTAATAAATGTTTCTTGTCATGTCTGCTTACCCTGCCCTCTGTCGGTATATGGCGCGAGACATCATTTATGATGTCATCATTAATAACAGGAAAAATTAACTCACCGTTTTTCAAAGAGTGATAACCAATTACTATATCTATCAATCCTGAACCGGTTGCGGTATAACCGATTTGTCCCTTATAGGCCAGTACTGGAAGAGTCATTTCACTTGTAAATATAGCGATAGCTTTTGCTTCAACATTATCACTTGATGAGGTGCCATTACCGTGAGGTATAAATGCACAAAGTTCTTCTTTTTGCACACCCGAATCATTCAGCAGTGAATTTATCAATTTTAGAATGCTGGCACTTTGCCAGTAGGCATCATTACTACGACCAGCATTAATTTGTTTATAAGCCGAGTAAATGCTTATTCCTGGACTTTTCCCTCGCCCTAATCGATGTCGTTGGTTTTCCAGCAGCATAACACCATAACCCTCAGCAAAAAGCACACCATTGCTATTCACACCAAAGGGTTGAACAATCTCACTATCCAGCATTCCCTGGCTCGCAAGAAAACCCAGATCTTGATATTTAATTTTTGAGATATTGATAATCAGTGCAAGATCAATACCATTTTTTTCAATTGCTCTGGTGGCCAGATGGATAGCTGTTAGCGACGAGTTACTTGTGCAGTTCATATTCGGCGGAAGGTAACTTAATTCATATTTCTTCGCCAGATTGTAAGAAAAACTATCCTGAGACATATTTTTCACAGCCAGATTTTTAATTGAGGATGTTACCGACACATCCTCCATATCATTATAATTATAGAAATTTCTATAATCCATGACATCGACACGAGGACCGATCCCAGTAATGTACACTCTGACCCTGTCGCCTTTCAGGCAGTCATCATTGAGACCAGCCTGAAGTAAGGCTTCATCGATAAGTCTATACAAATGGTCAAGAGCGCTATCATTATTCTGCTTTAGTTTTGCAATATTTATATTGCCAGAGAACCCACATTCTATAGCTTGGTTATCTGATGCAAACCATGGAGATAAGTTCACGCATTTTCCCTGCTTTAAACTTTCAATTAGCAGCGAACTATTCTCTGCATAAGGCAAACAAACACTGAAACCAGAAATAATTGCTCTTTCGTTCACCGGGCTATCCTTTTATTACAATTGCGTAATAATTACCACCTTCGGTAGCACCAATTAAAAGAGCATACTTGATATTTAGATTTAATGGCTTATGCACAAAATTAATCCTTTTATCAGCGAATGCTTGTGTATAGGGAATGGCAGGAACTGATTGTTTTTTAATACAATCAAGAATCACTGACAGGTTTAAAAGACCCGCAACCGAAGCGACAAAACCAAAGAAAGCATTATAATTCACTACTGGGACACGTGGATTATGGCAATTAAACGACATATAAATTGCATTCATTTCTATCAAAGAATTCACTTCGCTGCCATTGCTGGTACCACATACCAAATCAATATCTTTCGATGTAATACCTGCATCAACAAGCGCACGAGTAATGGCCAGAGACATTGCTGCGGATTTTTCTTCAACCTGAGTGATATCAAAGTAGGAATTACTACATGACTTACCATATCCGGCGATTTCGGCCAATACCTCGGCTCCGCGAGAAACCGCAGCCTGTGGGTCTTCTAATAACAGCATACAGGCACCTTCGCCAGGAACATATCCATTCGCCTCTTTAGCATATATCTGATAATCCGAAGCATCTGAGGTCATATGAATTTTATTTGTCACAGCATCCATATACAGAGACATGGAAGGGAAATATTCATCGGCTCCGCCCACAATCACCTGCGGCTGGAGCTGCTGGCGAACAATTTCATAACCATAAGTCAATGCGCCAAGCGCAGCGTTTTCACCTGTCGCCAGCGTTGTCGTATATCCTTTTATCCCCTCGGAAATCCCGCAGAATGTTGTAATTGAGTTCATCAGGGAACCGGGAAATTCAGAAGTACGTACTTTTCTCGGGTCAGGTTTCAAACTCTGCAAATACTTATAGGTTGTCTCTTGTGGACCTCGCGCCATTCCCAGCACCATGCCCAGGTCATTGCCATCGCGTTTAATCTTACGTTTAGCCATATTCAACGTTTCAGTGAGTGCGATGAGAGCAAAAGTCCCGCCACGCGTTGCTTTACGCGGATCGTATCGGCGCAGATGTTTACGAGGTTCCAAATCTTTTACCTGGTAAGTTTTAAAATTCTTCTCATCCTCCGGCTGTTGATAGGTCTCTTTCTGATATTCAGGACCGAAAATTTCTGTAAGCTGATTGGTTGTTGCCAGTACATCCAACAGTGCATTCGCCTCCTCAAGTGTATCATCAGGGAATACGACACCGCTGAGTTCTACAGGGCTATCTGCTTCATGGATATAGTGAAGGATTTCATTTATCGAGTGGCCTATCGCCGATACTGCGCCAATCCCTGTAATGGCAACACGTTTTGCGTCATAGGAGGTGAGAGGAACAGAGCCTGGTTTTGTACTCACAATCATGCAGCAATTATTGCCGCCGAATGCGTAGTTGTTCTTCATAAAGATATTGATATCTTTTTCCCGGAATGCGTTCGCAACGTAGTCAAGATCGCAATTTGGGCGCGCCAGTGAAAAGTTCAACGTTGGTAGAACATTTTGCTCAGGCAGAGTAACCAAACATGCAATCAGCTCAACAATTCCGGCAGCGCCAATATTGTGACCAAAATAGGACTTGGTGGAGCTGATCAATAAATTTTCTGCCCCTGAGAAAACTTTCTTCATCGCCAGAGTCTCTATTTGATCATTGGCTTCAGTGCCTGTGCCATGCGCATTGACGTAATCAATATGCTCAGGTTGCACCCCTGCATTCGCCATTGCTTTCTGCATAACCTGCACTGCGCCATTGGCTCTTGGGTCAGGCCCGGTTTCATGATAGGCATCGCAAGATGTTGCATAAGAGAGAATTTCGCCAAAAATGGTCGCACCACGAGCAACCGCATGCTCGTACTCTTCCAGTACAACGGCGCCGGCCCCTTCGCCAATCGACATCCCAGATTGCCCTGAAAATGGCGAGCATGATTGCGGATGCATAACATTCAGGGCATAGAATCCAGCGAAGGTAGGCAGATAGATAGGCTCCGTTCCTATCGCTAACATCGCCTTGCTTTTGCCATTCTGGATATAATCAAAAGCCATGCCGACAGCATTCGGACTCGCCGTACAAGCCGTTGCGACGAGTTCCACTCCACCCTTTAGACCCAGAAGCGTAGAAGCGCTGGAACAACATGAAGAAAAGCCGCCTGAGAAAAGAGCTTTACGTAACGAGAAATCGTCAACACGCTGTTCAAAGAGTGGTAGAAATGCTTCAGTCCCCGCCGAAGACACGCCAACAATCAGACCCATCTGTTCCAGACACTGTTGATTGCTGAAAAGGTCCGCCTGATTTAGTGCCTCCTTGCCGACTTTATACGCCCAAAGCGCGGCATTATCGAGTGATGAGACAATCTCTTCGGATAATTCAGGACAATGAATTTCGTGCAACATTTCCGCCGCACGGGCATTCTCAAACCATTTAGAAAAACGAGCACTGTCAGTTATACCATTTTTTTTCTCCAACAGCGCTTGTCTGAAGTCTGTAATATTATCAGCCAGCGACGACAGTATTCCCATACCGGTAATAACTACTCTTTTTCTGCTCGTTTTCATAATATCCTGACATATCCTTAATTTTTATCATTATCCCGTTACTGACGGAAAAACAGTATGAATGAGGCTAACAATTAATACGTTTCAAGCGCGCTCTTAGCCTTCGAAGCATCAACATAGCTATGAGTTGTTGGGTTAATTAATAAACTACGATTATAAATAAATGGAACACTTTGCGTTTTAGCAGCAAATTCTCCGTTTGTAGTTACAATACTAAATCCAGTAATATCCGCTAACGCATAGCATTCATCAATAAGTGCCAACGCAATCCAGTTTTGCTTCGCTGGAGAATATACGGCGTTAACAATGACACCAACCTGATGCCCATTTACCATAACAAGGTCATCAGAATCGATATGGCCACACCCTTCATCCGGTATAATTCCAACAAGTTTACGTTCAGCACTCTTAAGGGATAACTCTTCGACTGCGCTCTTACCGATAAAATCCTCTTTATCGTATTGAATCGCCCACTGCATTTGCAATTCCACTGGATTACGTGAGTAACTAGAATAAAGGCTTTCATCCCATCCTGGATTCTCAATCCTCACCAGCCCTTGATAATCTAAACCACCCGTTTTTAGTAAATATTTTGATCCTATTTCTTGTAGCCTCATCCACATTGTAACCAGGACTGCTTGAGAACCGATTAATTGATATGCAAACTCACCATGTTTACCGCAGCGAAATACCATTAAACCATCATCGGTATTCATATATTCGTAATAAGGCAGACCGATGATATCAAAACCATAAGCTTCCGCCATTATTTCCCAGGCATAGGGGCCTTCCAGCATAACAATCCCCCAATCTTCTCCGTCCATCGATTTGATTTCTGGAATATCCTGTATATCTAGCTCTTCGGCCTTAAGGAGAACTTCATTTAGAATGTTTATAATTTCCTTAGAAGTCATATCCTCTGACAAAATATAATAGCCTTCTTCAGCACAAAGAATATAAACTTCACCGCGGATGGTTCCATCAACGTTAAGTACTAGAGAATAAATACCCTGCTCATCACGGATAATTGATACATCTGCTGAAGCCATGTAGTTCACTAGCGCCCATGCATCATCACCCATCACGCTGGTAATTGACATATGGGAATAATCAACAAGCAAAACATTTTCGCGTACGGCCTTATACTCTTCAAAAATATCATGATATGAAGAAGGCACGCATTTATCATTATAAATGCCCATTAGCGCATTATTTTGCAGGTGAAGTTCAGAAAGTAATTTCATAAAACGTCCTTTTATACATTATAATCAGCTTAGAAAGACTTCTTCTTTAAAATAAAAGATGCCAGATTATTTACACTTCGCATATAAGATGGATCATCACCCTCAGAAACCTGAATATCGAAGATTTTATCAAGCATAACGATAATCTCTGTTGCATCAACAGAATCCAGTTTCAAACCGTTTCCAAACAATGGCGTATCATCATCAATTTGATGAGGTTCACGCTGAACATTCAGACGCTGGATAATCTCGGCTTTAATTTTAACAATTATATTTTTTCTTTTTTCGATTTCGTCATTGATATTGGTCATGCCTGCTCTCCTTGTAATTTAGTAACTTCTCTAAAATTAATAATTACACCCTGGCTAATAATCTTTTTCCCTACGTTAGCTGTAACTGAATAATGCTTAAAACCACTATCATCAGAAAACGAAAGTTTGCTTACTACTTCAATCGTATCTCCGGGGTAAGCTGTCCCTTTAAATTTTAAATTCTGTGAAGCTAATACGCCTCGGACCTGGGCTCGCCGAGTACGTATCGTACTCAGCATATCTGGATGTCTGATAAGAGCGTAGAGGTCACGTAATGAACTAAGATTTTCACCATAGCGTTGTTGATAAATATCACAAATGTCAGTCAGAAATGAATAATATTCACTTGCCTGACCAAATATCTCAGAGATAATGGCTCCAGGCATAATCGGGTCTTCTGGGAAATGCCCAAGAAGATAGGGGTCATTGTAAGTTACATGCTTAATAACTTTAATGAAGCCACTCTCTCCATATTTGTAATCAACTATTTTATCGACCATGATAAGCGGTTGACGCCACCCTTCCATGGCAAGAAAAATTTTAGCTGGTATTGAATACTTAGACATAAATCACCGCATTACCATGCCACCATCGACCACGATGGTTTGCCCAATGATATAGCTTGATGCGGCAGAGCTTAAATAAACGATGACATCAGCTACTTCGTCGCACCTTCCTAGTCTTTTTAATGGAATAGAGTTAGTCACTTCGCGAACGACAGTGCGTGGAACCTTCTTCGCCATTTTAGACTCAATCATCCCTGGCGCCACCGCATTGACACGTACCCCCCGTGGCGCCAGTTCCGCCGCAAGCGTACGGGTAAAGCTTAGTATGGCCCCTTTTGATGCACTATAGTTGGCCTGTCCGACGCTTGGAACAATAGCAGCCACAGACGCAACATTAATTACAGCGGGTGTTTCCGCTGAACGTAATAACATTAGTGCTTCTTTCATCAATCGGAACAAACTAAGGAGATTAGTATTGATAACCGAATAAAAATCATCAAAGCTCATTGATGCAAAGAGGCTATCTTTAACAATCCCTGTATTATTTACCAGTACATCCAGTCTCCCGGCTTCTCTGGTCAAGTGCTCGCACAGCGCTATAACTTCGTCTTGCTTCGAAAGATCGCAAGGTAAGATGTGAAGCAGCTCACCAGCGATGTGATTTTCTTTCAGACTAAGCAATGGCCCGGCATTCGTCTTATACAGTGCATAAACCGTACATTTTTGCTCGAGAAACTTTCCACAAATTGCAAGCCCTATGTCGCCGCTGGCGCCAGTAACCAGCACTTTCTTACCTATTAGATCGTTATAGTTATACATTTATAGTGAGTGCCTTAATTTAATAAATAATGGTTGCGGCTATCGCATAAGTTCGACAATGCGAAATGCTTAGTGAAATATTCATAATATATTGTTCATTAAGTATATCTTTGATCTTGCCTGACACTATAAAGTCTGGTTTTCCATTTTCGTCATGCGTGACTTCAATATCATGAAAACAAATGCCATGACTAAATCCATAACCAACAGCTTTTACCAAAGACTCCTTCGCCGCCCAAAAACCTGCCGCACGTTCATAATTAGAATCAATAATTCCAATATCTCTGATTTCATTAGCTGTAAAAACTCTCGAGAGAAAACCTGATTTTTCATTGGTTATAGCTTTTTCGATCCGGGCTACTTCGACTATATCAGTACCAATACGCATAATATCCTTCCATGGAGATTAAATTTGGTAAGCAAGATTAAAGTTAATCTTATAGCTGTCTACATCCAGATCATCCGGATATAGAAAGGGTGAAGATAATGAAGCATCATATTCCAGCGCTTTAACAGCCCCTTTTATACCGAAAACTCCCCCTATTATTTTCTTACCGTTAAGATCCTGCGAAGGTAGCTTACCAATTATTTGACCATAATCCGTGCCAATATAGGGGACGAAACCATTATATCCAGCAACCACATTTAGCGTGTTTTGTAAGAAGAACCCTTTATTACCATAAATACCATCACTATTTTGAAAACCACGCACACTCCAGCGATCGCCTATTGTGAATTGATCCTGCAACGTCAAATTATCTGGTGAATACTGAGCCCCAATATTCAGTTCGTAATAGGCGTTAACGGGTAACATAGTTAACCATTTCACATAGTTCACATTCAGATTCAAAATCTGACTTCGCTTACTAACGGTCCCTGTACGCATGTCTGGTGTATCAGTACCGCCAAAAGCCTTAGTAAACCGCTGCCAGGTTAACGTTGAATCCAGCGCAGCTCCGGTAAAGTTTCTTTTATAATTTAAGCCTAACCGTATGTTGCCCATATCACGCTTTTGCAAAACTAGCTCTGTGCCTCCCAATGTATAGTCATACTTCCGTCTGATCAGTTCGGCACTCGCAGACAATTTAGAGTTCACATTGCGGTAAAGCATACGATTACTTTTGAGACTGAAATATTCCGTCTCACCTATATAGTCAAAAGTATATGCACCAAGATCAATACCCTGAGTTGATTTACTTTTACTATAAAAAAGACTGAGATCGGTGTAACCAAAAGGCACACTATAATAGGCACTAGCATTTTTATAACCCCCGGTTTGGCTACCTGTTCCCGCAAGATAAAAAACATCGCTCAAGCTAGTGATATTATATAAATACCCCACTCCACCAATAAGTTGGTTTCCTGTGCTGTCATCACCATAGTTATTATACGAAGTTCTGGCACTCCATATTTTTTTTCGTTGTGTATTAATTACCAGATTGCTCGTGCCATTTTCAGGGCCTGGCACTATGTTAATTTTAACATCAACCTCAGGTGTTCTCTGTATATTTTCCAAACCCTGCTCAACATCCCTAATATTGAGAATATCACCTTGTGAAAATGGCAAAACCCACTTACTTATATCGTTATCAACAATGATAATCTCAGAAATCCTTCCAGGTATCACTGCTAACTTTAATTTTTTAGTCAAGAGATCTTGAGATGGAATTTCCACCCTCGTTGTTATATAGCCTGCATTTATATAGTAATCTTGAAAAAGCACAGCCGCTTTTTTCAACCCATTCATTCCTAAGCATTTTCCAGCAACCAGTTTTTTTATTTTATTTAATCCGCGGCCGTCTAAAAAATCATTACTAAGTACTAATTCATCAATTTGAAAACACGGATTTTCCAACGGGAATGTGCTATCGGTTTCTTTTTTTGCGATAGCATCGGAGAACACATCCTTTTGTTCTATTTTTCGGTCTTTGAAAGCAGCGTTATCATTGTTTTGCTGCTCTTTTACAAGCCGCCCTAACTGAGCATCAGCCGCTACTGCAGGGCCAGCAATCAACAATACCAGGCTAATAATTACTATATTGCGAATATCCATTTCATACCCTAATCAGGTAAAAGCAGTAATCCCTTACCGCTTTTACCTTCAACCTAAGTTATTTACCTACAACGGTACCAAATACATTTACAACATTGGCAGTAGTCTCAAGTCCTTGAGCGCCGCCTAATACAGCCCAGAAACCAGTATTGACTATTTTCTTGGCATTGATAACAGCCTTACCGCTGGTATACAAATTACCGTAGTTGTAAATATTATTACTTGCAGTGACATTTAACTGACTATCAGCAACCAGGTTAGACCAGTTCGAGATATTTTTAGCGGTGACATTAGTAGTCTTAGCTGTAATATTCGCGCCGAGATTATTAGTTAAATCATTAGCAGTGGTGATATTAAGTGTATTACCAGCTGCAATATCGCTGTTATTAGTAATAGTTTTGCCAGTCAGATTTAAATCACCACCTGCATTAAAGGCGTGATTATTTGTCACGTAACCGGAAGTATTTACTGTCAGATTGCCTGCTGCATTCACCCATCCAGTGTTATTGTAGTCACCAGTAATATTAATTAAAATATCACTATCTGAAGAGATGATACCGGTAGCGGTATTTTTGGCAACAGAGCCACTTGCTTTTGATGATATCGTAGTTGCATCAATCTGCATATTGCCTGAACTATAAATTGTTGCGTAATCAGCAGCAACTTTCTTCGCAGCAATCGTCATTTTTCCGGAATTAGCAATAATTTGCCCTTTGTTACTTGCGAGATCGCCAGTCAGATTAATATTTACATCACCGGTTTGCGCAATAATACGGCCAGATTCGTTATTCAGACTCTTAGCCGTAATATCAACCCCTTCACCGCCAATTAGACCGCCTTGCTGATTCCCGTAGCCGAAGTATTGCCCCACGTAGAAACCAAATTTGTCACTGTCAGTACTGGTGATTTTACCAACCGCATTAAGCGCTAGTTTTTGATCAGCAACCATCATAGTATATTTAGCATCGATATCAGCTCCGGACTCGATACTGATATTTTTAGCTTTGATGACTGAACTGTCTGTGCTAACGGTGTTGGCTTTGATAGTAACATCACCGTTTACTGAAGTTATCACTCCCAATCGACTGTAGTAATTATCGAGATCGATATTTACACCTTCTCCGCCGTTAATACCGGATTGGCTGGTATTCATGTCGCGACCAGTAATTGAAACAGTCTTACTGCTTTCAATTTTACCCATATAGTTATCAATATCACTGGTGGTTTGGATACTCACATCACCATCTGAGGCAATTTCGCCAGCCCAGTTGAATAAGTAGTCAGCAGCAATCTCGATGCCATTACCTGAGACGATACCCAAGGATTCACCGCCCGTGGTATCGGCCGATTTGTTGTCATTATTTTTTACTGCTTTAGTTGTCGTTAATTTTACAGCACCAGAACTGGAGCGAATCAAGCCACTTACGTTTTCAATGTTTCCAGTACTTTCAACTTCGACATTGCCTGTTGAATCAATAGTACCGCCATTATTGGTTAATGATGTATTTTTCAGGCCAACATAGCCAGCATGAATCTGACCGTTGTTATTATCAAAACTACCTGATTCGATAGCAACGATACCCGCCTCAATACCCGCGGTTTTAGCTTTACCAGTATTGGTAAAAGTATTGCCACTGGTATTGACAGCCAGCGTTTGGCCAGCAGCCAGTTTCCCATTGCTATTATCGAACTTACCGCTATTAATGTAGTTGTTAGTGGTTGCTAATATGTTACCACCATTGATATTACTTACTTTATTGCCCGCAGTATCAATAGCAATCATTTTATCGCTGTTGATTTTTCCTGCACTATTTTCCAGAACACCATTGGTGTTTAAGGTGATATCGCCACTGGATTGTATAACCGCGTTGTTGTTAAGCAGTTTACCGTTACTGGTAATCTTAATACCGCTATCCCCGGCAGAAATCGTCCCCAGGTTACGTACACCTACGCCACTTTCGGTGCTGACCAGGCTAATTTTATTCGCATACATACCACCGAGCTTAGAAACATCCACGCCATAGGTACTTGCGTTACCGGTTGGCGTAACGGAGTCGGTGACCACACCGTCGGCGTTGATCGCATTACTCCCCGCGACGATCTTAAGCTCACTTGCAGAAAGCGCTCCCTTCACAACGATACTACGCGCCAGAATTTCGGTCGGCGATTCGCTCTGAAATCCATTTACAGTAATCGTTCCACCATTTACGGAATAGCCATTTAATAGCCCATCGTCACCTATCTTTGGCGTACCAGTCGTCAATGTCCCTTTTTCAGCATTGATGAACCCACCACCCTGAGTCGTGATGCCATTAGGGTTGGCAATGATTAAGTGAGCGGAATCACCTGCAACTTCCATCATGCCATTAATGGTACTGGCATTCGTTGAAGTCACTTCGTTAAGAATAACCATGGCGCTGCGGTCGGTAAGATTTGGGTTAGCCGCAATCTGCCCTGCCAGCACGGACTGTGCTGCGCTGGTCGCGTTATTAAAAATAACGCCTTCGGTGCCAACATTCAGTGTGTCATATACGTTATGTGAAAGGCCATTACTGTTCGCTTTCGCGATATTAACAACCGGCACCCCATTGGAGGCTTCAGTAACGCTGCCATTTTTAATCGAAATTTCCGCTTGCGCCATTACAGGCATCAACAGTAATAATGATGCCGCAATCGGGTTTAATTTAACGGACTTTTTTTTATTTTCGTGATATTTCATATGAACCTTTCTAAGATAGTATTGATTGAGTGCAGCCAAAAGGAATGCCCTGTACAGGTGCATTCTCTTCTGACTATTTTAAGCACGCGTTATGCGTACAAATCCCTGTGAAAAGCACGTAAACCCATCAAACGTTATATTCGGCTCTACTCAGCTAATTATATAAATACATTGCGACCGCTTATACACATCTGGAACAAAGAAAGCTGATTAAATTCATACAAAATATGAGACATCCTTTGCCCATGCATGAAGACTAATTACTTTTTTAAGCGCCGGTAATCCATATATTGACCACACGCGAAGTCCAGTATTTGAGCGCTGTGTGATAAATAATGACATACTTCACGCCATATCCTTATTCCGTTACAGTTTCCCCGATTAACACAATGAATAAAAAGTGAATTATTTACCTGCATAATCAACTTCCTTCACTTCATGATTAAGATCAACAATGTACGCCTCTCCGCCCTTATCGATTATTGATCGCGTAATTTCCTCAAGTTTATATGAATTCATATTTATGAATTACAATTTGATTAAAAATAGTAATGCCAGCCAGCTGTAGGTAGTGAAAAAGCAATGTGAAACGCATCGTAAAGGGTGACGCAGGTCAGAGAAGAGAGGGTGGAGAGCGCTGAATTTGCCGGAGAGCGGCTTAAGCCTTCTCCGGCATCGACATCGACATTATGCCCGAATGGCGTTGCGCCATCGGGCTTTGCTTATTAATCGCGGAAATTCTTGAACTGGAATGGCTGGCCAAGATCGCCGCCGCGAACCAACGCCATAACCGACTGCAGATCGTCACGGGATTTGCCAGTGACGCGAATTTCTTCGCCCTGAATCTGCGTCTGTACTTTGAGTTTGCTGTCTTTAATCAGTTTAACGATTTTCTTCTGTATTGCGCTCTCAATACCCTGCTTCAGCTTAGCTTCAACAAACCAGGTTTTCCCGCTGTGTACGAAGTTTTCCGGCACGTCAAGCGAGCTTCCTTCAATACCGCGCTTGAGTAGCTTTGCACGCAGGATGTCCAACAGCTGATTGACCTGGAAATCAGACTCGCTCAGCACCTTGATGGTTTTACTGGTTTCGTTCAGCTCAAAGGTGGCTTCAACATTACGAAAATCAAATCGTGACTCGACTTCGCGGCTTGCGTTTTCGACCGCATTACGCGCTTCCTGAAGATCGACTTCAGAGACAATATCGAAAGATGGCATCTTTTCCTCTCCTTCCGTTTCTTTTGCGTTGCATAATACCCACAACGCGGCATAACTCAACTTGTTATCCCGGAAGCTTAGCTGATAACGCTATACTTTAGCTACAAGCGCCTGGGAAGTCGCAGGTGAGGAGGAATAATGAAAGTAACCGTACTGGGATGCGGTGCATTGGGGCAACTATGGTTAACCGCGCTGTATAAAAACGGACATGAGGTTCAGGGCTGGTTACGCGTCCCGCAACCATTTTGTAGCGTTAATCTCATTGAGACTGACGGTAGTAATTTCAACGAATCAATGACCGCTAACGATCCTGATTTTCTCGCCACCAGCGATTTACTACTGGTGACGCTAAAGGCATGGCAGGTTTCCCAGGCAGTGAGAAATCTGGCTGCTATCTTACCGGCTTCTGCGCCTATCTTGCTCATTCATAACGGCATGGGCACCCTTGATGAATTAAAAAGCGTTAAACACCCACTGCTGCTGGCGTCCACCACTCATGCCGCCCGCCGCGATGGCAACGTCATCATTCACGTCGCGCAGGGAACAACTCATATTGGACCAGCCAAAAGCTATAGCGAAGATTACAGCGGCCTCGCCGACATTCTGCAAAACGTCCTGCCGGATGTCGCCTGGCACGACAATATTCACCCTGCTCTTTGGAGTAAGCTGGCTGTCAACTGTGTGATTAATCCCCTGACTGCGCTGAAAGATTGTAGAAACGGCGATCTGCGAGATTTTCCGCAAGAGATCGGCGCAATCTGTCATGAAGTCGCAGCGGTAATGCAACGTGAAGGCATTCATACATCTGCGGAAAACCTGTTATTGTATGTAAATCAGGTAATTGAAAGTACAGCAGACAATATCTCATCTATGTTGCAGGATATTCGCGCGCAGCGGCATACGGAAATCGACTACATCACCGGTTTTCTGCTTAATCGCGCCCGGGCCCACGGTCTGTCAGTGCCAGAAAATGCCCGTTTATTTGAACAGGTAAAGCGGAAGGAGAATACTTATGAGCGCGTCGGCACTGATTTGCCTCGCCCCTGGTAGTGAAGAGACCGAAGCGGTCACCACTATCGATTTATTAGCGCGCGGCGGCGTGAAAGTGACTACCGCCAGCGTCGCCAGTGATGGCAATCTGACCATCGTTTGCTCGCGCGGCGTGAAGCTACTTGCGGATGCGCCGCTGGTCGAAGTCGCTGATGGCGATTTTGATATCATTGTTTTACCTGGCGGTATTAAAGGTGCCGAGTGCTTTCGCGACAGCCCTTTGCTGGTAGAAACCGTAAGACAATTTCATTTATCCGGGCGCATCGTGGCGGCTATCTGCGCCGCGCCAGCGACCGTCCTGGTGCCACATAATCTGTTCCCCATCGGCAACATCACCGGTTTCCCGGCGCTGAAAGAGCAAATCCCCGCCGAACAGTGGCAGGATAAACGCGTCGTCTGGGACCCAAGGGTTAATCTGTTAACCAGCCAGGGTCCGGGAACCTCTATTGATTTCGCGCTAAAAATGATTGACCTGCTGATCGGTCGCGAAAAAGCATACGAGGTGGCTTCGCAGTTGGTCATGGCTGCTGGCATCTATAATTACTACGAATCCTGATAGCCGGTCCGCGCCGCGGGCTGGTTCCCCCCTTCTTGAGGAGCCGTAGCATGTCCCGTAGCGCAACCGATTCTCGTGATCTCGTCATCAGCCGCCTACTCAGCGCCCCCACGACAGCCCTCTGGCGCGCGTGGGCCGACCCGGCTTTACTCAAAACCTGGTGGTGTCCTAAGCCATGGTATACCGACGTTCTGGCCTTTGATTTGCGTCCCGGAGGGGCTTTTCACACCGTGATGCACGGCCCTGACGGTGAACGTAGCGATAATCCCGGCTGCTTTCTTGAGGTCATTCCGCAGCAAAAGTTAGTCATGACCTCAATGCTGACCGCAGACTTTCGCCCTGCCGTTTCCCCGTTTGCCATGACGGCTATTATCACCTTTGCGGATGAAAACGACGGCTGTCGCTATACGGCAACGGTACTGCATGCAGATAATGAAACCCGTGAGCAACACGAAAAGATGGGATTTTTTGAAGGCTGGAATATCGTTATCGATCAGTTGAATGCCCTGGCGATGACGCTACGCTAAACCCAGATGTAAAAAAGCCTTCCCTAAGGGAAGGCTTTTTCATCAGTACAGGTGAATTACGGACGATACACTTTCACGTTAGTAAAGCCCTGCTCACGCAGGTACAGCGCCTGCAGACGGCTCATTACGCCGCGCTCACACCACAACAGCCAGGTTTTACTCTGATCGAGGTTGCCAAATTGGGTGCTCAGTTTATAGAACGGCAGCGAAACAACATCGACGCCTTCCACTTTCAATGGCTTATCATCCTGCTCATCGACAGAACGAATATCGAGAATCACGTCATTCGCGCTGAAGCCGCTGACGGTTTCGACTTCCACCACGTCCTGCTGCGTTTGCTGAGCGATGTCGCGAATGTCGATGTTATTCGCTTCCTCAACCACTTTATCCAGAATGCTAAAATCGAAGTTTTCTTCTTCCGCTTCGATCTTCGCTTTTACCGCTTTTATGGTTGGGCTCTTCGAGATAACGCCGCAGTATTCCGGCATGGTGCGGGCAAAATCTTCAGTGCCGATTTCGCGCGCAAGATTGATAATGTGTTCTTTATCGTGAGAAATCAGCGGGCGCAGGATCAGCGTGTCTGAGACATTATCGATAAGACGCAGGTTAGTCAGCGTCTGGCTGGATACCTGGCCCAAGGCTTCGCCGGTCACCAGTGCCTGCACGCCATAACGCTCAGCGACTTTCGATGCCGCACGCACCATCATACGTTTGAGCACCACGCCCATCTGGCCATCCTCGACTTTCTCAAGGATTTCGCCAACCACCGGCTCGAAATTGATTGCCACGAAGCGAACGCGATGGGAGCTGCCGAAGCGGTTCCACAAATAGTGCGCCACCTGACGAACGCCAATTTCATGCGCGGCGCCGCCGAGGTTGAAGAAGCAGTAGTGTACGCGGCAGCCGCGACGCATCAGCATATAGCTGGAGACGCCGGAGTCGAAGCCGCCGGAAATAAGCGACAGCACATCTTCCTGAGTACCAATGGGGAAGCCGCCAATACCTTCATAGCGCCCTTTCACCAGCAACAGACGATCGTTTTCGATTTCCAGGTTAACCGTCACGTCCGGATCGGTGAGCTTCACGCGCGCCGATTCGATATGCTGGTTCAGGCCGCCGCCAACGTAGCGCTCAACCTCAATTGAGGTGAATTCATGTTTACCCCGGCGCTTCACACGCACGCAGAAGCTTTTGCCTTCGAGCTGTTCACGCCACAGCGGTAGCGTCTGTTCAAAAATGTTATGCAGAGAAGTGAAAGGTACGTCCTCCACTTCCAGAATATGGTGAATGCCAGGGATACGGGTCAGCGCATCGCGAATAACCGGCCGCTGGTTTTCGTCTTTCGCGCGAACTTCGATATGATCCCAATGACGAACGACGGCGAGCGTCTCATCATAGTTTTTGAGAACGTTACGAATGTTCCCGGTTAAGATTTTAATAAAGCGCAACCGCACAGATTGGCTTTTGATGGTGATTTCCGGGAACAATTTAATGATAAACTTCATGGCGACAATAGTTCGTTGGCAAGCCCGACGGGGCTTTAAGCAAAAAAGTTGTACAGGCGCGATACAGCGTCTGCATCCAGGGCGCGGAGTATACCATCATTGTTCGCTTTTCGCCTGGCATTGCGCATTTTCGCAAAAATGTATCCGTAGGGTGAATGCCGCGAGTTTGCTTAACCGCCCGACTCCGTTACCATACTGATAGCCATCGAGACATAACAAGAGTCTATATTCACTATGCCAAAGAAAAATGTGGCCCCGGCCAGCTTTGAGAGCGCTTTAGGCGAACTCGAGCAGATCGTTAATCGTCTGGAAAGCGGCTCACTACCGCTGGAAGAAGCGCTCAGCGAATTTGAACGCGGCGTGCAGCTCGCGCGCCAGGGCCAGACGAAACTGCAACAGGCCGAGCAGCGTGTCCAAATCCTGCTGGCCGATAGCGAAGATGCGCCGTTGACTCCCTTTACGCCGGACGCTGAATAAATGGACTTCCCGCAACAATTACAGACCTGTGTCACCCAGGCCAATGACGCGCTGCGCCGTTTTATCTCTCCGCTGCCATTTCAGAACACTCCGCTGGTTGAAGCCATGCACTATGGCGCATTATTAGGCGGCAAACGCCTGCGCCCTTTCCTGGTTTACGCCACCGGCGAGATGTTCGGCGTTAGCCGTTCCACGCTGGATGCCCCAGCCGCTGCCGTCGAATGCATTCATGCCTACTCGCTGATGCATGACGATCTGCCGGCGATGGACGACGACGATCTGCGCCGCGGTCAACCCACGTGCCACATCAAGTTTGGCGAAGCGAACGCTATTCTTGCCGGTGACGCCCTGCAAACGCTGGCATTTTCTATACTGAGTGATACGCCGATGCCGGAAGTACCGGATCGCGACCGTCTGGCGATGGTTTCCGAACTGGCTCAGGCCAGCGGCGTCGCCGGAATGTGCGGCGGTCAGGCGTTGGATCTCGAGGCGGAAGGCAAGCAGGTCGATCTACAGGCGCTGGAGCGAATTCACCGCCATAAGACCGGAGCGCTTATTCGCGCGGCGGTTCGTCTTGGCGCGCTGAGCGCCGGCGAGCGTGGCCGTCAGGCGCTACCAGCACTCGATCGCTTTGCGGAGAATATCGGTCTCGCCTTCCAGGTGCAGGATGACATTCTGGATGTGGTAGGTGATACTGCGACTCTTGGCAAACGTCAGGGTGCCGACCAACAGTTAGGCAAAAGTACCTATCCGGCGCTTTTGGGTCTTGAGCAAGCCCAGCAGAAAGCGCGCGATCTGATTGCCGACGCCCGCCAGGCTTTAGATGAACTGGCTGCGCAATCGCTGGATACCACGGCACTGGAAGCGCTCGCGAATTACATTATTCAGCGCGATAAATAAACAATAAATGAGTCTCTGATGAGTTTTGATATTGCCAAATACCCAACCCTGGCGCTGGTAGATTCCACCCAGGAGTTGCGACTGCTGCCAAAAGATAGCCTGCCTAAGCTTTGCGATGAGCTGCGCCGCTATCTTCTGGACAGCGTGAGCCGCTCAAGCGGCCATTTTGCCTCTGGCCTTGGCACGGTTGAACTGACCGTGGCGCTGCACTATGTCTACAACACGCCGTTCGACCGCTTAATTTGGGATGTCGGCCATCAGGCCTACCCGCACAAAATTCTCACCGGCCGCCGCGATAAAATCGGCACTATCCGCCAGAAAGGCGGCCTGCATCCGTTCCCGTGGCGCGGCGAAAGCGAATATGACGTACTGAGCGTTGGCCACTCTTCTACCTCTATCTCCGCAGGTATTGGGGTCGCTATTGCCGCCGAAAAAGAAGGCAAACAGCGGCGCACCGTTTGCGTCATCGGCGATGGGGCTATCACCGCCGGGATGGCGTTTGAGGCGATGAACCACGCGGGCGATATCAAACCAGACATGCTGGTCGTGCTGAACGACAATGAAATGTCGATTTCAGAAAACGTCGGGGCGCTGAATAATCACCTGGCGCAGCTGCTGTCCGGCAAGCTGTATTCCTCGCTGCGTGAAGGTGGCAAAAAAGTCTTCTCCGGCGTACCGCCGATTAAAGAACTGCTTAAGCGTACCGAAGAGCATATTAAAGGTATGGTGGTGCCCGGCACGCTGTTTGAAGAGATGGGCTTTAACTACATCGGCCCGGTAGATGGCCACGATGTGCTGGGTCTGGTTAATACGCTGAAGAATATGCGCGACCTGAAAGGGCCGCAGTTCCTGCATATCATGACCAAAAAAGGCCGTGGATATGAACCGGCGGAAAAAGATCCCATCACCTTCCACGCGGTACCGAAATTCGATCACACCAGCGGCGTGCTGCCGAAAAGCAGCGGCGGCCTGCCTTCCTATTCGAAAATATTTGGCGACTGGCTGTGCGAAACCGCGGCCAAAGACGACAAACTGATGGCCGTCACCCCGGCGATGCGTGAAGGATCCGGGATGGTCGAGTTCTCGAAAAAATTCCCCGATCGCTATTTCGATGTCGCGATTGCCGAACAGCACGCGGTGACCTTTGCCGCCGGGATGGCGATTGGCGGCTATAAGCCGATCGTGGCGATCTATTCCACCTTCCTGCAGCGCGCTTACGATCAGGTGATCCATGACGTCGCCATTCAAAAGCTGCCGGTGCTGTTTGCAATCGATCGTGCGGGCATCGTCGGCGCCGACGGTCAGACCCACCAGGGAGCGTTCGATCTCTCCTTCCTGCGCTGCATTCCGGAAATGGTGATCATGACCCCGAGCGACGAAAATGAATGTCGCCAGATGCTCTACACCGGATACCACTATAACGATGGCCCTAGCGCGGTACGCTATCCGCGCGGCACAGGTACCGGCGCGGAACTGGAACCACTGGCGCCGCTGCCGCTCGGGAAAGGCGTGGTGAAAAGAAACGGCGAGAAGCTGGCGATCCTTAACTTCGGGACTTTACTGCCGGAAGCCGCTCAGGTCGCGGAAAAACTCAATGCGACGCTGGTCGATATGCGCTTTGTGAAGCCGCTTGATGAGGCGCTTATCCTGCAGCTTGCCGCCGATCACGAGGTGCTGGTCACCCTTGAAGAGAACGCCATCATGGGCGGGGCAGGCAGCGGCGTAAACGAGCTGTTGATGGCCCACCGTCGCGCGGTGCCGGTGCTGAATATCGGTCTGCCGGACTTCTTTATCCCGCAGGGGACTCAGGAAGAAGTTCGCGCCGACCTCGGCCTGGATGCCGCCGGTATCGAAGCCAAAATCCGCGACTGGTTGGCATAATTGCCCATACCGCTCCTGCTATGCTTAAAGGATACCTTTTAAAGTAGCAGGAGCGTCTTATGCACTACATTCCTCTTGGCGATACCCATCTTCGCGTTTCCCGACTCTGTCTCGGCTGCATGACCTTCGGCGAACCTGACCGCGGCAATCATGCCTGGACGCTGCCAGAAGAGAGTAGCCGTCCGCTGATTAAACGTGCGCTGGAAGGCGGAATTAACTTCTTCGATACCTCGAACAACTACTCCGACGGCAGCAGCGAAGAGATCCTCGGCCGCGCGCTGCGGGAGTACGCTCGCCGCGATTCGGTGATCGTCGCCACCAAAGTTTATCATCAGGTCGGCGATCTGCCGCAGGGGCTGTCTCGCGCGCAAATCATGCGATCCATTGACGATAGCCTGCGCCGTCTGGGAATGGACTATGTCGACCTGTTGCAGATCCACCGCTGGGATTACTCCACGCCCATCGAAGAGACGCTGGAGGCGCTCAGCGACGTCGTACGCGCCGGGAAAGCGCGCTATATCGGCGCATCATCAATGCATGCCCGCCAGTTCGCCCAGGCGCTCGCTCTGCAGGAACAGAACAATTGGGCGCGCTTCGTCACCATGCAGGATCACTACAACCTGATTTATCGCGAAGAAGAAAACGAGATGCTGCCGCTATGCCAGCGCAAAGGGATTGCGGTCATGCCGTGGAGCCCGTTGGCGCGCGGCCGACTAACACGACCATGGGGAGAAACCACCGCGCGTCTCGTCTCCGATGAGTTCGGCAAATCGCTGTATAGCGCCACCGACGCTAATGATGAGCAGATAGCACAGAAGCTGGAGGAGGTGGCTGAAGAATTAGATGCCAACCGCGCGCAGGTGGCGCTGGCCTGGCTATTAAGCAAGCCCGGCGTGGCTGCGCCGATTATTGGCGCCTCGCGGCAGGAACAGCTGGATGAGCTCCTGCATGCCGTCGATTTAACCCTGACGCCAGAACAAATCGACAAGCTGGAGGCGCCCTATCGGCCCCACCCAATCGTCGGCTTCAAGTAACGCCGCAATTTAAACCCCGGCCGCGCCGGGGTGCAGATTTAGAGCAGACCTATCGGCCAGTGGTGGCCAATCAGATACAGTACGCCGGCGGAGATCACCCCGGCGACGATATCGTCGACCATGATCCCCATTCCACCATGGATGTTGCGGTCGAACCAACGAATTGGCCACGGCTTCCACATATCAAAGATGCGGAAAATAACGAAACCGGCGGCCACCCACTGCCAGTCCATCGTCGGTAACGCCATCAAAGTGATCCACATCCCGACAAACTCATCCCAAACGATGCTGCCGTGGTCATGAGTGCCCATATCCTTAGCCGTACGGTGACAAAGATAGACGCCGATACAGATGCTCATCATCACCACCAGCGAATAGAGCTGCCAGGGAAGAAAGGTCATCAGATACCAGAACGGAATCGCCGCCAGAGACCCCATCGTTCCCGGCACCACCGGGCTCAGCCCACTGCCGAACCCGGTCGCCAGCAGATGCCAGGGATTGCGCATATTGAGGCGGCTTTTCGCCTCGTCTCTACTGCGTGCCAAAATGATCGTACCCCTTTAAATCCAATTTAATCGGCTTACCCTCACGGGTAAACTGCAGTCCATCCGCTTCCGCCACGATCTGGCCGATACAGGTAAAGCGTGCGCCAAGCTGACCAATCGCGACATCCAACGCTCCGCGGTTCAGCTCGGGAACGGTAAAGCACAATTCATAATCTTCGCCGCCAGCGAGCGCCCAGCGTAGCGCCTGTTCAGGATCAACCTGGCGCAGCATGGCATCGGAATACGGCATCGCATCGAGATCGATACGCGCGCCGCAGGCGCTGGCCTTGAGAATATGACCAAGGTCAGAGATAAGACCGTCAGAGAGATCGATCGCTGAATTAGCCAGATCGCGCAGCGCCTGCCCCTGCAGCACGCGGGGCATTGGACGCAAATGGCGCGCCAGCAGATAATCGGCATCCGCTGGCGAATCAACCGTTAGCCGGTCCTGTAAAAGCGCCAGCCCGGCGGCGCTATCACCGGGCGTGCCGGTGACATAAATCCAGTCGCCAGGCCTGGCCCCGGAACGCTTCATCGCGCGGCCCGGCGGCACAAAGCCGTGGATACCCAGCGTCATCGACAGCGGCCCACGGGTGGTGTCGCCGCCGATCAGCTGCATATCGTAATAGTTAAGCTGGACAAACAGACTGTCGCTAAAGGCTTCAAGCCACGCTTCGTCTGCTTCCGGCAAAGTGAGCGCCAGCGTCAACCATGCCGGTTCCGCCCCCATCGCCGCCAAATCGCTCAGGTTCACCGCCAGTGCTTTATACGCCAGGTCGGCAGGGTCGATGTCGGCTAAAAAGTGGTTGCCCACCACCAGGGTGTCGGTGCTGATTGCCAGCGTTTTTTTCTCGGGGATATTCAGGAGCGCGCAGTCATCGCCGATGCCGGTTTCAACATCAAGGCGGGCGCTTTTAACGCGATCAAAATAACGGGCAATCAGGGAAAATTCGCCGCATGCCATACGTTATGCCTCAGCAAAGAAAAGAATAAGGCCGGGTTCGCAGGATCAGATCCTGCAAAGCCCGGCCTGCAGTTTACTTTTTGCGGGGACGGATTACCGGGGCCGCTTTATCCAGCACGCCGTTGACGAACTTGTGGCTATCTTCAGCGCCGAAGGTTTTCGCCAGCTCGATAGCTTCGTTGATAGCCACTTTGTACGGCACGTCGTCACGCTTCGACAGCTCAAACAGCGCAATACGCAGTACCGCTTTTTCTACCTGACCCAGCTCTTCCAGCTGACGTGACAGGTATGGCTTCATCAGACCGTCGAGATACGCGCTGTTAGTCGCCACTCCGGACAGCAGTTCACGGAAATACAGAACGTCTACATCTTTTACATCCTGTTCCGCCAGGAACTGGTATTCAACATCAGCGATGTCGTTCTGGGACAACTGCCAGGAGTAGAGCGCCTGGACGGCACACTCACGGGCGCGGCGACGAGCAGCAGGTTTCACGGAATTCCCCTTACAAAAAATCAGGCCTTGATGGCTTTCAATACGTTAATCATTTCCAGCGCGGTCAGCGCGGCTTCTGCGCCTTTGTTACCGGCTTTGGTGCCAGCGCGTTCG
Organism: Klebsiella sp. JN_Kp122; assembly: GCF_040062085.1. Taxonomy (NCBI): domain Bacteria; kingdom Pseudomonadati; phylum Pseudomonadota; class Gammaproteobacteria; order Enterobacterales; family Enterobacteriaceae; genus Klebsiella; species Klebsiella sp. JN_Kp122. The sequence goes on along the minus strand of NZ_JBEAHW010000020.1, from coordinate 47,607 downwards.
ATGGCTTGTTCAATACTTTCAGTCGTCAGAACACCGAAGGCTACCGGGATTTCACTGTCCTGAGCGACGTGCGCCAGGCCATTGCTTGCACCGCCAGCCACATATTCAAAGTGGGCGGTACCGCCGCGAATCACCGTACCCAGCGCGATTACCGCGTCATATTTACCGGTTTTTGCCAGTGCGCCAGCCGCCAGCGGCAGCTCATACGCGCCTGGAACCCAAACAACGGTGATGTTTTCATCTTTTACCTGACCAATGCGCTTGAGGGCGTCAATCGCGCCTTCCAGCAGGCTGTCATTGATAAAGTTGTTGAAACGCGCAATGGTGATGGCGACGCGAGCGTCCGGGGTAGCAACGTTAGCTTCAATAATGTTCATACTCTTCCTTCGGGTTCATGTGCCCCGCAAGGGGGGCGGATTTTATCATAATATTCTGGGCGCTGCTTCCTAATATTAGGAATACATCACGCAGTCGTTAAATGCAGGCAGACATCGGGCCCGACCTGACGTATCTCGTTGAATTTGAAATGGGGGGCCTGGCTCAGTTTCTCAAGCCCCGGCAGCGCGCATAAACCGCGCGCGTCACTGCCTAACAGTTTAGGCGCAATATAGACGATAAGCTCATCCACCAGCCCGGCCTGTAGCAAAGCGCCGGCCAGCGTCGGCCCCGCTTCCACCCAAATGCTGTTCACCTGCTGTTTACCGAGCTGCATCATTAGCAACACGAGGTCGAGATGGCCGTTATGCTCCGGCACCAGCAGGGTACGCACGTTGTCAGGCCAGGCACGTTCATCGACATGGGTGCGAGCGAACAGGGTTTCACCTTGCTGCTGGATAATTCGATGCTCCGGCGTGACGCGGTTTTGGCTATCGATGACGATACGCAGCGGCTGACGCAGGTTCTCCTGCGGATAGAGCGCCTGCGTATCGGCGCTCAGCTCCTGCCAGCGCACGGTCAGCGCCGGATCGTCCGCCAGCACGGTCGCGCTGCTGGTGAGAATAGCGTGGCTCTGCGCGCGCAGGCGCTGCACGTCGCGTCGCGCCTGTGGCGAGGTGATCCACTGACTTTCACCGCTGGCCATCGCCGTACGGCCATCAAGCGAAGCGCCCATCTTCAGCTGGATCCACGGAAAACCGGTGCGCATCCGCTTCAGAAAACCTTTATTCAGCGCTTCCGCTTCATTCATCATCAGCCCATGGCTGACGTCAATGCCGGCCTGCTGCAGGCGGTACAGGCCGCGACCGGCCACCTGTGGATTCGGGTCCTGCATTGCCGCTACCACGCGAGCCACGCCTGCGGCGATCAGCGCGTCGCAGCACGGCGGCGTGCGACCATGGTGGCTACAGGGCTCCAGGGTGACGTAGGCGGTCGCGCCTTTGGCTTTATCGCCGGCCATACGCAGCGCGTGCACTTCGGCGTGCGGCTCGCCGGCCCGATAGTGGAAGCCCTCGCCGACGATCTCGCCGTCTTTTACAATCACACAGCCGACGTTGGGATTAGGATGGGTAGTAAAGCGTCCGCGCGCGGCAAGCTTCAGCGCTCGCGCCATGTACATTTCGTCCTGCATGGCTTAGTCCTGTAAACGGGCGATTTCTTCGCCGAACTCTTTAATATCTTCGAAACTGCGATAGACGGAAGCGAAGCGAATATAGGCGACCTTATCGAGCTTCTTCAGCTGCTCCATCACCAGATTACCGATCATTTTACTCGCGACTTCACGCTCACCGGTGCCGCGCAGATGGGTTTTAATGTGATTTACCGCCATTTCGACGTCATCGGCGCTGACCGGGCGCTTTTCAAGCGCTTTCAACATCCCGCTACGCAGCTTGTCTTCGTTGAAAGGTTCGCGCACGTCGTTGCTTTTTACCACCCGCGGCATTACCAGCTCAGCCACTTCAAAAGTGGTAAAGCGTTCATTGCAGACCAGACACTGCCGACGACGACGCACGGAGGAGCCTTCGCCGACCAGGCGAGAATCGATGACTTTGGTATCCACGGCGAAACAGAAAGGGCAATGCATGGCGCGTCCTGACAGGTAGTTAATCTGAAGGATAGTTTACCCTGAAGTCAGCGGACTACAAAGAAAGAGCTTTTGAGACAAAGGATCTATGGTAGGTCAATTCAGTTTAGCTACCATTAATCATCCTCTGTAAACGGAATCCTGACCATGACAAGACGTTACCTACAACTGGCTATCATCGGCAGCCTGTTCACCCTTACCGCCTGCGCCCAGCAAAGCGAAGTTCGTCAGATGAACGAGAGCGTCAGTACGCTGAGCAAAGAGATGACCCAGCTGAATCAGCAAACGATAAAAATCACCCAGCAAAACGCACTGAATGCTAAATCAACCCGCGGCGTTTATCTGCTGCCGGAGGCCAAAACCCCCGCGCGGCTGGAGAGCCAGATCGGCACCCTGCGCATGTCAGTGGGTAGCATTACGCCAGATGGCGACGGTTCGCGCCTGACCTTACGCATCCAGGGCGAGTCTAACGATCCGCTCCCGGCCTTCACCGCGACCGTCGCTTCCGGACAAATTACCGGCACCACCCACAGCTATCAGGAAGTCAACGTCCAGGATCAGCTGATTAGCGCCCCGGCCAGCATCCTGGCGCCCAGCGATGTGGATATCCCGCTGCGCCTGAATGTGACGCCTGATAAAGTCGGCTTTATTCGTATCCACGATATCCAACCCGCCAGCGCGCAGTAAGCGCTCACGCCGGGCAAAACGGCCCGGCGCCCCACTTTTCATCTATCGAAGTTATCCATTTACAACTTTTCATAAGAGTTCATTAGAAATCGCTCCTGAAGGCGATTTTCAGTAGCATTTTGTCAAGAAATGCATAGAATCGTGAACGCAATCGATTACTCATGTTCTGGTTATGTGAAACAACACGTATTTTTGTGAGCAATGATTTCTATAATAGACCCCCACAGAAAGACGAAATATTTAGCAACGCTTCGGCAATTTTCTTAACGCCTTTTGGCTTAATTTAAACAGTGGCATCAACATGAAAAAAACATTACTGGCAGCGAGCGCTGTTGTGGCGCTTTCCGCTTCTTTCACCGCTGGCGCGGCAGAAACTGAAAAACCGCAGTACCTGTCTGATTGGTGGCACCAGAGTGTGAACGTGGTCGGTAGCTACCACACTCGTTTTGGACCGCAGATCCGTAACGATACCTATCTGGAATACGAAGCGTTTGCTAAAAAAGATTGGTTTGATTTCTACGGCTATATTGATGCGCCGGTCTTCTTCGGCGGCAACAGCACGGCGAAAGGTATCTGGAACAAAGGCTCCCCGCTGTTTATGGAGATCGAACCGCGTTTCTCTATCGACAAGCTGACCAACACCGATCTGAGCTTCGGGCCGTTCAAAGAGTGGTACTTCGCGAACAACTATATCTACGATATGGGCCGCAACGACTCTCAGGAGCAGAGCACCTGGTATATGGGTCTGGGTACCGACATCGATACCGGTCTGCCGATGAGCCTGTCGCTGAATATCTATGCTAAATACCAGTGGCAGAACTACGGCGCCTCCAACGAAAACGAGTGGGACGGCTACCGCTTCAAGGTGAAATACTTCGTTCCGCTGACCGACCTGTGGGGCGGTTCGCTGAGCTATATTGGCTTCACCAACTTCGACTGGGGTTCTGACCTTGGCGACGACAACTTCTACGATATGAACGGTAAGCACGCGCGTACCAGCAACTCTATCGCGTCCAGCCACATCCTGGCGCTGAACTATGCGCACTGGCACTACTCTATCGTCGCGCGTTACTTCCATAACGGCGGCCAGTGGGCTGATGATGCTAAGCTGAACTTCGGCGACGGCGACTTCAGCGTTCGCTCTACCGGCTGGGGTGGCTACTTCGTTGTCGGTTACAACTTCTAATTGCTGATACAGCAAGACAGCGCCCGGGACGCGTTTTACGCTTACCGGGCGTTTTTTTATCGCTCCTCACATCTCACCTTACGTAAGAAATCGCTCAGTGAACGGTCGGCGCACTCGCTGAAACGACGTTCGATCACCTTCACCTCCAGACAACGATCGAGACGAAAGTTACGATAATCACTGCGCAGTTCGCACCAGGCCACCAGCAGCCAACGCTCCCCCCAGAAAAATAGCCCCAGCGGCAGCACTTCACGCCGCGTTACCTGACCGGATTCATCCTGATAGTGAAGCTGCAACACCTGCTGATTGGATACGGCCTGATGGATAACGTCAAAATGGGTTTTAGCATAACGATGCGCGCCAAAGTCAGGGGCAAACAGCCGGGTCTGCTCCGCTTTGCGCCGCCGGTCTTCCGGCAAAATCGCCAGCATTTTTTCCTGAGCTGACTCCAACGACTGCGAAAGCGCATCTCCGCCCCAGGTCTTCAGTAGTCGAATCGCGGCGATTAGCGCTTCGGATTCTTTGCTGGTCAGCATCAGCGGCGGCAGATCATAGCCCGCCAGCAGACGATAACCGCTCCCGGCCTCGCCCTCAACCGGTACACCGGAGAGCGAGAGGTCGCGGATATCGCGATAGACGGTTCGCTCCGACACGCCCAACCGCTCCGCCAGCAGCGCCGCGGTGGTTAGCCGCCTGCCGCGCAGGATCTGTACAATCTGAAATAAACGGTCGGCGCGTCGGGTCATTTCTCGTTTCGCTAAATAGTCAGGTTAAGCCGGTTGATGCAAACCTACGCGGTTACCTTCGCTGTCGGTAAACAGGGCGATGGTGCCAATATCATTCGGCAGCGCCAGCGGGCCAAATACGCACGCTCCTCCCGCCGAGGCGATACGATCCAGCGTGGCGGCCAGGTTGTCGGTATGCAGATAAATAATAGCGCCCTGCGGCGATGGCGCGATACCGTCAAATTTAGCCAACGCGCCGCCGGGGGCCGGATCCTGATGCGGGAAGACGGCCAGGTCCGCACAATCCATGGTTTCACGACGCAGCGTCACCTGCATTACCGGCTCATAAAACGCGACGGCGCGATCCATATCAGCGACCGGAATTTCAAACCAGTTAATCACGTTATTCATACTTCCTCCTGCTCGTTAGTGAGTTCAGAAGCAGTGTACGAGAGGGCTCCTGACAGCATACTGTCAGCAGGTTTCAGGCAGGCAAAAAAAATCCCGGCCATCGAGGCCGGGATTGCTTTATCTCAACTGAACTCTATTACGGCAGAATAGACGGCTGATCCGCCCCTTCTTTTTCGACCTTCTGCTGGATCAGATGCTCGCGCTTCATGCCCAGTTTCAACGCCAGTGCGGACGCGACGTAGATAGAAGAAGCCGTACCGATGGAAACACCGATCAGCATGGTCAGCGAGAAGCCTTCCAGAATCGGGCCGCCGAAGAGGAACAGCATCAGGATCACCATCAGGGTGGTACCGGAGGTGATCAAGGTACGATGCAGCGTCTGGGTCAACGACACGTTAAAGATTTCGTACGGCGTACCGCGACGGATCTTACGGAAGTTTTCACGGATACGGTCCGACACCACGATACTATCGTTCAACGAGTAACCAATTACCGACATCAGTGATGCGACGATGGTCAGGTCAATCTCGATGTGGAACAACGACAGTACGCCCATGGTAATCACCACGTCGTGCGCCAGTGCAATAACGACCCCTGCCGCCAGTCGCCATTCAAAGCGGAAGCCGACATAGATAAGGATACACACCAGCGCCGCAATCAGCGCCAGAGCGCCGGTTTGCGCAAGGTCCGCGCCCACGCTCGGGCCAACGAACTCAATACGTTTCACCGTCGCGCTTTGGCTGGTCGATTCGTTAATCACGTTAACGACTTTGCTGCCCAGCTCCTGGCTGCCGTTGGCATCGTGTACCGGCGGCATACGCACCATGATGTCGCGGCTGCTGCCGAAGTTCTGCAACTGCGGCTCCTCAAAGCCCGCTTTCTGCAGCGAATCGCGCAGCTGGTCCATATCAACCGGTTTTTCGAGGGTAATTTCAATCACCGTACCGCCGGTGAAATCGAGACCCCAGTTAAACCCGCGGACGCCGATGATGGCGATCGACACAATCAGCAGAAAACCTGAAATGCCGAAGGCCCAGTAGTCCCAGCGCATAAAGTCCCAGACTTTACGGCCGTGGTTCAATTGTTCAACAGTATATTCCTGTGCCACAACGCACTCCTCAGATAGACAGCTTTTTAACGCGCTTGCCGCCGTACAGCAGGTTCACGATGGCACGGGTGCCGACGATAGCGGTAAACATTGAGGTCGCGATACCGATACCGGTAGTAATCGCAAACCCTTTAATGGCACCGGTACCGACCGCGTACAGGATGATAACCTTAATTAGCGTCGTCACGTTGGCGTCGAAGATAGAGCTAAATGCGCCCTTATAACCTTCGTCAATCGCCTGCTGAACGGTACGTCCGTTGCTCAGCTCTTCTTTGATACGCTCGTTAATCAGTACGTTAGCATCGACCGCCACCGCAAGGGTTAAGACGATACCCGCGATACCCGGCATGGTCAGCGTTGCCCCAGGAATCAGGGACATAATGCCGACAATCAGCACCAGGTTAGCAATCAGCGCGGAAGTCGCAATCAGGCCGAACTTCTTATAGAAGAAGATCATGAACAGGATAGAGACCACCAGACCGGCCAGACACGCTTCCAGGCCCTGCTTGATGTTCTGCATACCCAGAGTTGGGCCGATAGTACGCTCTTCAACGATCTGAATCGGCGCAATCAGGGCGCCCGCACGCAGCAGCAGAGAAAGCTGACGCGCTTCGGTCGGGTTGCTGATACCGGTGATACGGAAGCTATTGCCAAGGCGAGACTGGATATTGGCGATGTTAATCACCTCTTCCTCTTTCGCAAGGATAGCGCGACCGTTGGCATCTTTCTTACCGCTGTCTTTGTACTCCACGAACAGGGTCGCCATCGGTTTACCGATATTGTCCTTGGTGAAGTTAGACATGATGTTGCCACCCGCGCTATCGAGCGAGATGTTAACCTGCGGCTGGTTGTACTCGTCCATGCTGGAAGTGGAGTCAGTGATATGGTCGCCGGTCAGGATCACGCGCTTATACAGCACCACCGGACGGCCTTCACGGGTATCTTTCACTTCCGAATCGCCCGGTACGCGGCCAGAAGCGGCTGCGGACTGATCGACGTTGGTGTTCACCAGACGGAATTCCAGCGTCGCGGTCGCGCCAAGGATTTCCTTCGCACGCGCGGTATCCTGGATACCCGGCAGTTCAACCACGATACGGTCGGAACCCTGACGCTGCACCAGCGGTTCGGCCACGCCGAGCTGGTTTACACGGTTACGCAGAATGTTGATGTTCTGCTGAACGGCGTATTCACGGGCTTCTTTCAGACGTTCGTCGGTCATCACCGCTTTCAGCGCATTGTTACCCTGGCTTGAAATAACCAGATCGCGATGGCGCGGGCTGAGATAAGAGATAGCCTGATCGCGCGCCGCGCTGTCGCGGAAGACGATGCTCAGACCGTAGTTGTCTTCCTTACGCACGGTGGAGTAAGGAATGCCTTTGTCACGTAGCTCGCTGCGCAGGCTATCGATGTTTTGTTCCTGCAGTTTGCCTAATGCGGTGTCCATGTCAACTTCCATCAGGAAGTGCACGCCGCCGCGTAGGTCAAGACCCAGCTTCATCGGCTCGGCATACATCGCCGCCAGCCAGCGCGGGGTAGCAGGAGCAAGGTTTAGCGCCACGACGTATTTGTCACCCAGCAGGTTAACCAGCGCTTCACGCGCCCGCAGCTGAGTGTCGGTGGTGTCGAAGCGCGCAAGAATTGCGCCCTCTTCCAGTGCCACAGACTTCGCGGTGATTTTTTCTTCTTGTAAAGTTTTCTGGACCTGGATCAGCGTTTGCTCACTGGCGGCGACGCCGCGCGCGCCAGTGATTTGAACAGCCGGATCCTCACCATACAGGTTGGGAAGCGCGTAAATCAGGCCGACGATAATCACGACGACCAGCATCACGTACTTCCACAAAGGATAACGGTTTAACACGGCAGTTCCCTTAGGGAAAATGGTAATTACAGCGCCTTCATGGTGCCTTTCGGCAGAACGGCAGCTACGAAGTCACGTTTGATAACCACTTCGGTGGTATCGTTCAGCGCGATAGCGATGTAGCCGTTTTCCGCGACTTTAGTCACACGACCAACCAGACCACCGTTAGTCAGGACTTCATCACCTTTGGCGATGGAGTTCATCAGATTCTTGTGCTCTTTAGTACGTTTCTGCTGTGGGCGCAGGATCATGAAGTAAAAAATCAGACCGAACACCACCAGCATCAGAATCAGAGACATTGGGCTGCCCTGCGCCGGCGCGCCGGTTGCTGCTACCGCATCAGAAATAAAAAAGCTCATTGAAATTCCCTCATTATTAAAATTAATCAACGTTCAAAGGAGGAACGGAACGCCCCTGACGTTGGTAAAAATCGGTCACGAAGCTCTCTAATTTACCCTCTTCGATAGCCTTGCGTAAACCAGCCATTAAACGCTGATAGTAGCGCAGGTTATGAATGGTATTGAGGCGCGCGCCCAATATTTCGTTGCAACGATCAAGATGATGCAAGTAAGCACGTGAATAATTGCGACACGTATAGCAATCGCACTCGGCATCCAGCGGCGATGTATCGCTTTTATGCTTCGCGTTGCGGATTTTCACTACGCCATCGGTCACAAACAGATGGCCGTTACGCGCGTTGCGCGTCGGCATAACGCAGTCAAACATATCGATGCCGCGACGTACCCCTTCCACCAGGTCTTCCGGTTTCCCGACGCCCATCAGGTATCGCGGTTTATCTGCCGGGATCTGCGGGCAAACGTGCTCCAGGATACGGTGCATGTCTTCCTTCGGCTCGCCGACAGCCAAACCGCCGACAGCGTAGCCATCAAAGCCAATCTCTACCAGACCTTTCACCGAGATATCTCGTAAATCTTCGTAAACGCTGCCCTGAATGATGCCAAAGAGCGCGTTTTTGTTGCCGAGGCCATCGAAACGGTCACGGCTGCGCTTGGCCCAGCGCAGAGACATTTCCATCGAACGCTTAGCGTAATCCCAGTCTGCCGGGTACGGCGTACATTCGTCGAAGATCATTACGATATCGGAACCGAGATCGTACTGAATCTCCATCGATTTTTCCGGATCGAGGAAAATCGGATCGCCGTTGATCGGATTGCGGAAGTGCACGCCCTGCTCGGTGATCTTACGGATATCGCCAAGGCTGAAGACCTGGAAGCCGCCGGAATCGGTGAGGATCGGCCCTTTCCACTGCATGAAATCATGCAGATCGCCGTGCAGCTTCATGATTTCCTGGCCCGGGCGCAGCCACAGGTGGAAGGTGTTGCCGAGGATGATTTGCGCGCCGGTGGCTTCAACTTCTTCCGGCGTCATCCCTTTGACGGTGCCGTAGGTACCCACGGGCATAAAGGCTGGCGTTTCAACTACGCCGCGATCAAACACCAAACGGCCGCGACGCGCGCGGCCATCGGTGGTATCAAGTTCAAATTTCATTATTGCTCCTGCGTCAGAAAAACAGTCCGACGTTTAAATACTCGCCACGGAATGATTCCGTGGCTAAAAAATGCGTCAAGGCGTCAGAAAGCCGGCGTGCCGGGCTTTTTAGGGACGCTCAGAAATAGCCTGCGGATTGTACGTGATAAACATCGCGTCCCCGTAGCTAAAAAAGCGATATTTTTGTTCTACCGCAGCCTTATAGGCGTTCATGGTGTGCTGATAGCCAGCGAAAGCGGAGACCAACATAATCAGTGTGGATTCAGGGAGATGGAAGTTAGTCACCAGCGCATCGATGACTTTGTACTGATATCCCGGATAGATAAAGATCTGCGTATCGGCAAAGAACGGCTCAATCAGGCCATTTTTAGCCGCCTGCGCCGCGCTTTCCAGCGAACGCACGGAAGTGGTGCCGACGGCGATGACGCGGTTACCGCGCGCTTTCGCCGCCAGAACCGCATCAACCACATCCTGCGGCACCTCCGCATATTCTGAGTGCATGATGTGCTCTTCGATGCTGTCGACGCGCACCGGCTGGAAGGTCCCCGCGCCAACGTGCAGCGTCACAAACGCCATCTCAATGCCTTTAGCGCGCAGTTTTTCCAGCAGCGGGTCGTCAAAATGCAAGCCGGCGGTCGGCGCGGCGACCGCGCCCGGCTTGGTGCCGTAAACTGTCTGGTACAGCTCGCGATCGGCGTCTTCGTCCGGGCGGTCGATATACGGCGGCAGCGGCATATGACCGATGCTGTTCAGGATATCGAGCACCGGGCGCTCATCGTTGAACTCAACTTCAAACAGTGCGCCGTGGCGCGCCAGCATTGTGGCGTTAATGCTTTCGTCATCGCCTAACAGCAGCTCCGCCCCCGGCTTCGGCGCTTTAGAGGCGCGAATATGTGCCAGAATACGTTTATCATCCAGCATTCGCTCGACCAGCACTTCAATCTTGCCGCCGCTGGCTTTACGGCCAAACAGACGCGCCGGGATCACCCGGGTGTTGTTAAAGACCAGCAGATCGCCAGGGTTGAGCTTATCGAGCAGATCGGTGAAAGTACCGTGCGTCAGCGCGCCCGTCGGCCCGTCCAGCGACAGCAAGCGGCAGCTACTGCGCTCCGGCTGCGGATAGTGAGCAATCAGGGATTCAGGTAATTCAAAGGAAAAATCGGTAACGCGCATGACGATGACTCAGACTAAATAAAGAGGCGGGTAGTCTAGTGCCGGGCGGGTCTTCCTGCAACCGTTACCCTATTCAACGCTGGATATAATAGCGGAATACCATGATTAACCAGCAAGAACGGCATGACCGTGTGAAGGATTGAAGTCGATATGAATTTTCTCGCGCATTTACATCTCGCCCATCTTGCGGATAGCTCGCTGCCGGGCAACCTGCTGGCCGATTTTGTCCGTGGTAACCCGCAGGGCGAGTATCCTGCGGATGTGGTTGACGGCATTTATATGCATCGGCGTATAGATGTAATGACCGACAATCTGGCGGAAGTTAAAACGGCGCGCGAATGGTTTCGCCCCGAGACCCGCCGCGTCGCGCCAATTTCCCTCGACGTCATGTGGGATCATTTCCTGTCGCATCACTGGGCGCAGCTGTCGCCGGATCTGCCGCTAAACGAGTTTGTGCGCTACGCCCACGCGCAGGTAGCGCAAATTCTGCCGGATTCGCCGCCGCGCTTTGTTAATCTCAATGAATATATGTGGTCCGAACGCTGGCTGGAACGTTATCAGGATATGGAATTCATTCAGCGCGTCCTGAACGGTATGGCCAGTCGCCGCCCGCGCCTCGATGCGCTGCGTGATTCATGGTACGACCTTGATAACCACTATGGGCAACTGGAGCAGCAATTCTGGCGTTTTTATCCGCGAATGATGGAGCAGGCGAAAAAGAGAACGCTGTAAAACCTTGCGCTTTCTCACAAAACGATTATTCTGAAAGCGCTATTGAATAATTATCAATAGGCAAAATCTATCTCATCGATTGTCAGTGCCGCATTGAGTTCCTGCCCGCCTCTGCCTATACTGGCCCGCGTTGCGTTCCAATTAACCTTAGTAATAACAGGAGAATCATATGGTTCTGGTTACTCGTCAGGCTCCGGACTTTACCGCTGCAGCAGTATTAGGTAACGGCGAAATCGTTGAGAAATTCAACTTCAAACAGCACACCAACGGTAAAGCTACCGTCCTGTTCTTCTGGCCAATGGATTTCACTTTCGTTTGCCCGTCTGAACTGATCGCTTTCGACAAGCGCTACGAAGAATTCCAGAAACGCGGCGTAGAAGTGGTTGGCGTTTCCTTTGACTCCGAGTTCGTTCACAACGCATGGCGTAACACCCCGGTAGACCAGGGCGGTATTGGCCCGGTTAAATACGCGATGGTTGCCGACATCAAACGTGAAATTCAGAAAGCTTACGGCATCGAGCATCCGGACGAAGGCGTTGCGCTGCGCGGTTCCTTCCTGATCGACGCTAACGGCATCGTTCGCCACCAGGTTGTTAACGACCTGCCGCTGGGCCGTAACATCGACGAAATGCTGCGTATGGTTGACGCGCTGCAGTTCCACGAAGAGCACGGTGAAGTTTGCCCGGCTCAGTGGGAAAAAGGAAAAGAAGGTATGGCCGCTTCTCCGGAAGGCGTAGCTAAATACCTGACCGAAAACGTATCCAGCCTGTAATCGGCTAGACGTTTCCATAAAAAGGCTCGCAAATGCGAGCCTTTTTTGTGCCTGTTATATTCGCTGTGAGCCCGGTAAGCGCAGCGCCACCGGGCAAAAGTATCAGAACGCGAAGCAAGAACAGCCTAATACGCCCCAGAAAGCCTGCTCATCCGCCACCGGAATCGACGACTTGCGCGCAATATCATGCTGATGTCCGTGCACGCCGCAGCTGCCGCAGCACTGGTGCATCTGCACCACCGCGCCAATCTTCGCGGCCGCAGGCGGCGCCGAGCGATAATGCCCTGGCACTTTTACCACCGGCGACCACTCCGGCAATACCGGAATTGGCGGCGGCGCCAGCGGCGAGAAATGGCCGGCCGCGTACACCACCTTGCCATCAACGATGGTCAATACCGACTCAATACCTTTAATTTCCTCTTCCGCAACGCTGAAGTAGTCTTTTGACAGCACCACCAGGTCAGCCAGTTGCCCTTTCTCAATGCGTCCTTTTTTACCCTGCTCGCTGGAGAACCATGCGCTACCGGCGGTCCATAGCTCAAGGGCGACGTCGCGCGGCAAACGGTTGTTATCGTCGTACATCGCCATGCCGCCGACGGTACGTCCGGAAACCAGCCAGTACAGCGCGGTCCACGGGTTATAACTGGCGACGCGGGTCGCATCGGTACCCAAGCCTACCGGTACGTCCAGTTCCAGCATTTTCGCCACCGGCGGCGTATGTTTCACCGCCTCTTTGCCGTAGCGATCGACGAAATACTCGCCCTGGAAAGCCATCCGGTGCTGCACCGCGATACCGCCGCCTAGCGCCTTCACGCGTTCAATATTACGTTCGGTGATGGTCTCGGCGTGATCGAAGAACCAGTGCAGGCCGTTAAACGGAATATCGCGGTTCACCTTCTCGAACACATCCAGCATTCGGCTAATCGACTCATCGTAGGTGGCATGCAGACGGAAAGGCCAGCGGTGTTCCACCAGATGACGCACCACCCGCTCCAGCTCATCTTCCATGCCTTGCGGCAGATCCGGCCGCGGCTGCAGGAAATCTTCAAAATCCGCCGCCGAGAAGACCAGCATTTCACCTGCGCCGTTGGCACGATAGAAATCGGTGCCCTGCCCCGGCTTCAGCATATCGGTCCAGCGCTCGAAATCGTCCAGCTCCTGCTTCGGCCGCTGGGTAAAGAGGTTGTAGGCGATACGAACGGTCATCTGCTCTTTGGCGTGCAGTTGCTCGATAATTTCGTAATCTTCCGGGTAGTTCTGGAAACCACCGCCGGCATCGATGGCGCTGGTTAATCCTAAACGGTTCAGTTCGCGCATAAACTGGCGCGTGGAGTTGACCTGCAGCTCAAGCGGCAGCTTCGGTCCTTTGGCCAGCGTCGCATACAAGATCATGGCATTAGGTTTGGCGATCAGCATCCCGGTCGGGTTGCCGTTGTTATCGCGAACGATCTCGCCGCCCGCCGGGTCCGGCGTCTCTTTGGTATAGCCAACGGCTTTCAGCGCCGCGCGGTTAAGCAGCGCGCGATCGTACAGATGCAGCACGAATACCGGCGTGTCAGGCGCCGCTTCATTCAGCTCTTCCAGCGTCGGCATGCGGCGTTCGGCAAACTGGAATTCGCTCCAGCCGCCGACCACCCTCACCCACTGCGGCGACGGTGTGCGATCGGCCTGATCTTTTAGCATACGCAGCGCATCCGCCAGCGATGGCACGCCTTCCCAGCGCAGCTCGAGGTTATAGTTCAGGCCGCCACGAATCAGGTGCAGGTGGGAGTCGTTAAGACCTGGGATCACCGTATGGCCTTTAAGATCGACAATTTGCGTCCCCTCGGCGGCGAACGTCATGATTCGATCGTGGCTTCCGGTCGCTAGAATTTTTCCATCGGCGATGGCCACGGCTTCCGCCAGTGGATTCGCGCGGTCGAGTGTATGAATCTGACCGTGGGTCAGAATCAGTGTGGCAGTTTGCGACATAACGCACTCCTTTAAGCTGGTTGAGCTAGTTTTTTTTCAACCAACCGGCAAACAGACGGGTCACGATAGGCATCCACAACCAGACCACCAACGCGACCACAAGGGCATCGTTAATCAGATGCAGTAACAAGCTTCCTCGTAACTCCGGTAGCGCCATGCCGGTCAGCCATGGTACCAGGTTGGTACTTGGGAAGATGACCAGCAGGGTTATCAGGAACTGTTTCCAGCGCAGCGGCTGGCGAATATTGGCCGCAGGCGGGGTAAACCAGAACGCCGGTTCGGTGCGGATTTCGGTACGATCGCCATCATTGAGAAACGGCGCGATTTCCGCGACTAATTCACGACGGATTTCCGACTGCGTCCAGGCGTAGAGATGTTCAATGGTGTCGAAGCGAATTATCACGCTCCAGAGATTTTGCCCGGCCGCCGGACGGATCACGTTGGCGCCAAGATGGCCGGGAAACTCCGCCGCAACCGGCATGATTTTGCCCAACCATGCTTCATACCGCTGGCCGTTTTGTGGATCGAGATGATGACTGATGACCAGCGTCACTGATTTCTGTTGCGCCATTAAGAGTTCCTTGCTTCAGGGGAATGACGGGATTTCTCCCGCCATCAGCCATAAATGACAATACACAAAATCATTCATGCCGCATTGAGGCGGCAAGATTGCCCGCCCTCGAGCGCTGACATCAGCCAGTGACCGGGGCGGGCAAGCGAAGCCAACAAAGAGGCAGCTTGTAGGATGAAGTGTTTTAGGCTTTACGTTCCGGCGCGCCGTGCACCATGGTATAAGCATAATCCACGCCCATACCGTAGGCGCCGCTATGTTCGCGAACCAGATCCATCACCGCGTCATAAGTCTCTTTACGTGACCAGTCGCGCTGGTACTCCAGCAGGACCTGCTGCCAGGTCACCGGTACCGCGCCGGCCTGCACCATACGGTCGATGGCGCGCTCGTGAGCGTCAACGGAGGTACCGCCGGAGGTATCGGTTACCACGTACACTTCATAACCTTCTTCCAGCGCCATCAGCGCCGGGAAGGTCAGGCACACTTCAGTCCACAGCGCGGAAATAATCAGTTTTTTACGTCCAGTGGCTTTCACCGCATTAACAAAACCGGTGTCTTCCCAGGAGTTCATAGAAGTACGTTCAATCGGTTTCACTTCAGGATGAACCGCCAGCAGTTCTGGCCAGATATAGCCGCTGAAGCTTTTGGTTTCGACAGAGGTATAAATAACCGGAACGTTAAAAATCTTGCCCGCTTTGGCCAACGCGACGGTGTTATTTTTCAGCGTCTGGCGATCAATATTGGCCACACCAAAAGCCATTTGCGGCTGGTGGTCAATAAAAATAAGGGTGGAATTAGACGGATCAATCAGTTCACGAATAGACATAACACATCCTATTAATCAATTAGTTAGGAAGATAATACACTGCCGTTGTGCTGTGCTGATTGTGGCCAATAACGCATGATGAGTATAGTCAGTAATTTCTAACGAGTTATTAAAGAAATCTTTCCGTTTTAATTCACTTGAGTAAAAATAGTGACCGTTTGAATAATTAAAAAAAGACTAATCAAAAAATTAATGGGAACTGTTCTAATTTATTCACTGGAATTGAACATCGGCCTTCGGTAAAACAACGTTATTATTAGACTGGCGGATCGAGACTAATGCGTTTAAACCTTGATGTACTTTTGATTCTTGATGCTCTGGATAGGCATGGCTCGTTCGCGCTGGCGGCGGAGTCGCTATTTAAAACCCCCGCCGCGCTGAGCTATATGATCCAAAAACTGGAAAACGATCTAAACATCAGTCTGCTGGATCGTTCCGGACACCGGGCGAAATTTACCGATACCGGTAAAATGATGCTGGAAAAGGGGCGCCTGTTGCTCAATGCCGCCAACGATCTGGAAAAACAGGCGCAGCTGCTGAGTTCCGGCTGGGAGCGGGATCTGGCGATTGCGCTGGACGACTCTTTTCCTTTCCAGGCCCTATTGCCGCTGATTGAAAAGTTTTACGCGCAATATCCGCAAACCCGGCTCAACTTTACCCACCATACCCTGGCGGGCTCATGGGAAGAGCTGACTCACAACGGCGCGGATATTATTCTTGGGGCGATTAACGAACCGCCGACTTCAGCGGAATGGTCGTGGAAAATGCTCGGCGCGATGGACAACGTGTTCGTTGTCGCGCCCGGCCACCCGCTGGCGGCAACGACCCAGCCGCTGACCAACAAACAACTCAGCCTGCATCGCGCGGTGGTTATTAGCGATAGCGCCCGCTACTGTCATCCACTGAACAGCAACCTGCTCGATGAGCAGGAGCAAATCCGGGTAGATGATTTCGCCACCAAAGTCGCGCTCCTGCGCGCCGGTTTGGGATGCGGATTCCTGCCCCGCCACATCGCCCTCCCGTGGCTGGAGAGCGGTGAGTTGCTGGAGAAACCGGTGATTTCGAGCCGTGAGAAAGATATAACCTATATGGCCTGGCGTAGCGGCAATAACGGTCTGGCTCAGCGCTGGTGGCGAGAGGCTATTCTCGAAGACAGCTGTCTGAGCCAGCTCTACCGTTAACGGCTACACCAGACGCTTGCGGAAATCGCGGGCAAACTCAGCACATCATCGTGCATGTCGCCCGCGCCTTCTTTTCGCTGCCACGTTTTCCCCTCCAGCAAAGGCGATGCGTCGATTACCACCTCGCAGGCATGACCGCGGTTTATCGCCACCAGCACCCGCTGCTGTTTGTAAACGCGAACAAAGATCACCACGTTATCTTCCGCATAGATGACCTGGCAGCCGCCATAGCGCAGCGCCTGATGCCCCTTACGCAAGATGGTCATACGCTTATATAACGCCAACAAGTTTTCATCCTGCAGCGCCGGATCCCATGGAAAGGGTTTACGGCAGAAGGGATCGTTGTTGCCATCGACGCCGACTTCGTCACCATAGTAAATACACGGAACGCCCGGCCAACAGAACAGCCAGACCACCGCCAGCGGCAGTCGCGCCACATCCTTACCCAGCAAGGATTTAAAACGCGCGGTATCGTGGCTGCCCAGTTGGTTAAACATCCGCAATTGCTGCTGATGCGACAGCCCGGCGCGATAGTTGTCCATCCACGCCATACAGGTTTGCGCATCGATGTGCTGCGGATCGTAGGAAATATCGGTATTGGCGAGGAACCCCCACAGCGGGAAGGTAAAACCGCGATAGTTCATCGCCGCGTCTTCGGCATCAGCCTGCAGCCACTGACGCGCATCGCCAAAATGTTCGCCGAATACAAAAGCCTCCGGCTGCTCCCGCTTCGCCGCCTGGGTAATGCCGGCAATATGGCGCAGGTTGTTGCGCGCCCCGCCCTCTTCGCCCAACATATGCACCACGTCCAGCCGCCAGCCGTCCATACTCCACGGCGCTTTTAACCAGTGGCGCACCACGCTGTCTTCACCCGCATAGATTTCGTTAACCAGGCTCGATGAACGGTAGTCAAGTTTTGGCAGACTGGCGTAACCCAGCCAGTTATGCGCCACCCCGTCCGGGGAAAAATTAAACCACTCACGCCACGGTGAATCCGGCTGATGGCAGGCGCCGTTGCTCGCCTGCTGGTGGCGATCGAACCACGGGTGCGAGTCACCGGTATGGTTAAACACGCCGTCGAGGATCAGGCGCATCCCTTCACGCTGCGTATTGTGGCGCAGGCGCAGCAGCGCGGCATCGCCACCGAACTGCGGATCGACACGGCGATAATCAGCGGTATCGTATTTATGTACGCTGGGCGCGACGAATACCGGATTGAGATACAGCGCGGTCACGCCAAGCTGCTTCAGATAAGGAAGCTTCTCGCTAATACCGTCGAGGTCGCCGCCATAAAAGGTCGAACCGCCCGCCTCGCCGGTTAACGGCTCATCCCACGCTTTTAGCACAATATCCTGACCGGCCGCATGGTGGTAATAAACCTCGTCCTGCCCGGCTTCTCGCGCCTCGCTACGGGCGAAACGATCGGGGAAAATTTGATAAAAGACCTGATCGGCGACCCACTGCGGGCCGCTATCCGGCACATCAACCGCAAACTGCTCCAGCCTCGCGGGCGGGAAACGCTGGAATCCCTGCGGCGTAAACCACAACTGACGGTCCGCCCACAGCAGCTTAAAGCTATAGCGGCGGCGCGGCTGGCCGTTCATCAGGTTTATCTCTCCACGCCAGGCGACGACATCGGCGTGTGGGGATTGGCGCAGGCGCTGCATGGGCAACGACAGCTCTTCATTGTCTTCTTCCGCGCGCAGCGTAATTCGCTGCGGCATTGTTTCGCCGCTTAGCCACAATGTGATAACGAGTCGTTCCTGCTGCTCTTTAATAAAAGGAGCAACCGGCAGGTGCCAGGCCTTCAACATCATCATTCCTCTTTTTGCGTAATGGCCACACCTTGCCACAGTGAACAGGCGTATAACTCATCATCAATAGAATAATTGGGGGAGGAGAAAGGAGGAGGATGTGATTTTTCCGGGCCGCGGCAAAGCCGGACCCGGAAGAGTGGAGAATTACTGCGCCTGCGCTAACTGGCGATCGCGGCGGGTCTTAATTTTCCAGCCAACCAGCAGCAGCACGATCCACGCAAAGCCGACGTACAGCGAAATGCGGGTATCCGGATGGTAGCCGATAAGCGCGATGATAAAGACCAGGAACAGCAGGCCGACCACGGTGGTGGCCACGCCGCCCGGTACTTTAAACTTCAGCGCTTTCACCTCTTCCGGCGACAGGCGGCGACGGAAAGCGATTTGCGACAGCAGGATCATAATCCACACCCACACCGTGGCGAAGGTCGCCAGCGAAGCAATTACCAGGAAGACGTTTTCCGGCATGATGTAGTTGAGATAGACCGCAAACAGCAGCGCCACGGTCATCACCAGCACCGTCACCCACGGCGTACCGCGACGCGACGTTTTGGCGAACACTTTCGGCGCGCTCCCCTGCTCGGCCATTCCGTGCAGCATACGGCCAACGCCGAATACGTCGCTGTTAATCGCCGATAGCGAGGCGGTTAACACCACGAAGTTCAGGATGCCGGCGGCAAAGGTAATTCCCATATGCTGGAAGGTCAACACGAACGGGCTGCCGTTAGTCCCCACCAGGTTCCAGGGATAGATAGACATAATGACGAACAGCGTCCCCACGTAGAACACCAGGATACGCATCGGCACCGAATTAATCGCCCGCGGAATGGATTTTTCCGGATCCTTCGCTTCACCGGCGGTGATACCGATAATCTCAATTCCGCCGTAGGCGAACATCACCATCTGCAGCGACATCACCATCCCCAGCCAGCCGTTACTGAAGAAGCCGCCGTTACTCCATAAGTTATGAATACCGGTTGGCTGACCGCCGTTGCCGATACCCCAGATGATGATGCCGAAACCGGCAAGGATCATGATGATAATCGTGGCGACTTTAAAGAATGAGAACCAGAACTCCAGTTCGCCGAACACCTTCACGCTCATCAGATTGACGGCGCAGATAATCAGCACCACGCTTAGTACCCATATCCAGTGCGGCACCGCCGGGAACCAGACGCCCATATAGATACCGAAGGCGGTCACGTCGGCAATCGCGACGATCAGGATTTCAAAACAATAGGTCCAGCCGGTGATATAGCCGGCCAGTCCGCCGAGGTTCTCCTGCGCATAACGCGAGAAAGAGCTGGCGGAAGGGTTATGCACCGACATTTCGCCCAGCGCGCGCATGATGATATACGCCGCCACGCCGCCGATAATGTATGCCAACAATACGCTCGGCCCCGCCATTTTAATGGCGTCTGCCGAACCATAGAACAGGCCGGTACCAATAGCGGAACCAAGGGCCATAAAGCGAATGTGCCGGGTACTTAGCCCGCGCTTAAGCTTGTTACTACTTTCCATCGTGTTCCATGCCGTTTTTCTCGTTTGTGCTTTGCGGGGGCAAAACGCAAAAGGGAATGACCAAAAAAACAAAAAACCACGGGACCTTAAGTCCCGTGGTTAAACACCTGCGTAAAGCGTCGGTTAGTGGGCTTTTGAGACCACCGGGCTACCCGCTGCGCGATCGATGATCGCGGCCAGCACAGCCATCACCGCGGTTGGCAGCAACCATGCCAGACCTTGCGCTGCCAGCGGCAGGCTCGCGGTCCATTGCGGCAGGATATCTGCGAACGCCGATGCTTTAACACCGTCAATGATACCAAACATCAGGCTGATAAACATTGCCGGCGCGATAACGCGGGAGGAATTATGCCACCAACCGCGGGTAAAGCTTAATACCACCAGTGCGATACACGGCGGATAAATAGCGGTTAACACCGGAATCGAGATCTGAATCAGATGGCTGAGCCCCAGGTTAGAAACCGCCATGGAGAACAGGCCGAGAATAAACACCAGCGAACGATACGACAGCGGCAGATACTGCGCGAAGAACTCAGCGCAGGCGCAGGTCAGGCCAACCGCGGTGACCAGACAGGCGATAAATATCAATGCCGCCAGCAGGAAGCTGCCCGCGCCGCCGAAGGTATGCTGCACGTAGGAGTGCAGAATAGCCGCGCCGTTTGCCGACTGATCGACCAGCGTCGCGCTATCGGAACCCAGGCGGAACAGCGCCAGGTACAGCAGCGTCAGGCCCACGCCGGCCATCAGACCAGCCCAGACGGTGTAGCGAGTCAGCAATCGGGCTTCGCTAACGCCGCGGGAACGCGCGGCATTGACGATAACGATACCGAAGACCATCGCCCCCAGCGTGTCCATGGTCAGATAGCCATTGACGAAACCATTAGAGAACGGCGCGGTACGATAGGCTTCCATCGCGTCGCTAATCGGGCCAGCCGGCCAGATAACCGCGGCCACCGCGAGCACGACCAGGGCGATAATTTTCAGCGGCGCCAGGAAATTGCCGACGGTATCCAGCAGTTTGCCCGGATAGAGGGAAACCAGGATCACCAGCGCGAAATAGATAACGCTATAGATAAGCAGCGGCAGCGCGCCGTCGCCGGTCAGCGGAGCAATCCCCACTTCAAATGAAACGGTGGCGGTACGCGGGGTCGCGAACAGCGGCCCAACCGCCAGGTAGCACACCACGGCCAGCAGAATGCCCGCAACTTTGCCGATTGGCGAGCTCAGACGCTCAACGCCGCCGCCGACTTTCGCCAGCGCGACTACCGTTAGCACCGGCAAACCCACGGCGGTAATCAGGAAGCCAATGGCTGCGGTC
Source organism: Klebsiella sp. JN_Kp122 (assembly GCF_040062085.1). Taxonomy (NCBI): domain Bacteria; kingdom Pseudomonadati; phylum Pseudomonadota; class Gammaproteobacteria; order Enterobacterales; family Enterobacteriaceae; genus Klebsiella; species Klebsiella sp. JN_Kp122. Next base: position 26,224 of record NZ_JBEAHW010000020.1, on the reverse strand, counting down.
CAGACGTGTTCGCCGGCCTGTAAGCCAACCATCGGAGGGAAGATAATGTTGCCTGCGCCAACGAACAGCGCGAAGGTCATAAAGCCCAGCGCGATGATGTCGCGAGATTTTAACTGATGGGTCATAAATTCATTACTGCCTGTGGATGTGGTGTTGTAAAAAACGGAAAAATACCGTGCCTTCCTTTCGGGATGATACAGCGGCCATTGCCTGTAAACTCAGCGAGATATGCTCTCGAAGCGGCGTGGAAAAGAATTGTTTTTTGAATTACCACGCAAAAGCAGTCTTACCGGGACTGCATAGGGGGCAATTTAAACGCTTATAACGTTTTAAAGCAAGGTGGGATCGTAAAACCAGATGATTATGCTAACTATGATTTTGAACCTGGATTAATTGACCATAACGACGCAAAACGCGTGGCTAATCATGCGAACAATAAATAACCAGGCGTTCGTTTAATACGCAACGAAAAGTTGACTGCAAATGAAAATGACCGGCCGAAGCCGGTCATTGGCAAGGAAAGCTGACAAACGCCGCCTCAGGCGCCATTTTTGGCAATTAAACGTTCCGGCAGCAGGAAGCTAAAGCGTGTTCCCTTCCCGACCGTACTTTCGATTTCCAGCCGGCTTTCGTGATGGCTAACCGCATGTTTCACGATAGCCAGCCCTAAACCGCTGCCGCCGGTTTGCCGGGAGCGCGCCTTGTCGACGCGGTAGAACCGCTCGGTTAGCCGGGGTAAATGTTCAGGCGCAATGCCCGGACCGTTGTCTTCAACGCTGAACAGCGCGCCGTGCGGCGCCCGCTGCCAACTGACGTGAATCTCAGTTCCCGCTGGCGTATGGTTAACGGCGTTGTACACCAGATTGGAAATCGCGCTGCGCAACTGCTCTTCGTTGCCCATCACCTGGAGCGTTTCGTCGACGCTAAAGTGCAGCTGATGCTTACCCTGGCTTAGCGTTTGCGCCTCGCGCTCAACCACCCGCAGCATCATCGGAACATCGATTTTATCGTTCATCGCCAGCACCGGCGCGGCTTCAATACGCGAGAGCGTCAGCAACTGCTTCACCAACCCTTCCATCCGCTGCGTTTGCTCACGCATGGTGTGCAGCGCTTTTTCCCGCGTCGGCCCTTCCAGCACCTGCTCCTGCATCATCTCGAGATAACCCTGCAGTACGGTGAGCGGCGTGCGCAGCTCGTGGCTAACGTTGGCGAAAAAGTTGCGCCGCGCGCCTTCCAGCTGGTGCATTTGCGTGACATCGCGCGCCACCATCAACCACTGTTTATCGCTATAAGGCATCACGCGAATTTCCAGATGACGGGCGTTATTGAGCACCAGATTAAGGGGCTTGGTGAAATCACGGTTTTTCAGATAGTTAGCAAACTCTGGGTAGCGCAGCAGGTTGAGGATATTCTGCCCGCTATCGTCCGGCCAGCGTAGATTAAGGATTTGTTGCGCCAGGCCATTACACCAAAAGATGGCGCCCTCTTCGGTGGTCAGCACCACCGCATCGGGTAAGGACTCCGCCCCGCTGCGAAAGCGCTTGATGAGGCTTCCCAGTTCGCGACGACGTTTTTTATTACGCATCTGCATTTGATGCAGACCATACAGCAGCGGTTCCCAACTGCCGCTTCCCGGCGGCGGCGTCATACTGCGATCGACCCACAGCCACCACGACAGACGTAACAAATTCCAGAAATGCCAAATAAGCAATCCGGTCACCGCCGCCAGTAAAAACCACGGCAGATGACCGAAAAACGCCCCGAGGATCAGGGCCGGGATACAACATAAGAAAAGCTCAAGCGCCAGCCTTTTCCATGACAGCCGTTCCAGCACGGGTCACACTCCTGTCAAAATTCAGAAACGGGTGGAGAAACGATATCCCGTGCCGCGAACCGTCTGTACCATCCGGTCATGGCCGCTATGTTCCAGCGCTTTGCGCAGGCGGCGAATATGCACATCCACCGTCCGGTCTTCAACGTAAACGTTGGTTCCCCAAACGTGATTCAGCAGCTGTTCACGGCTGTATACGCGTTCCGGGTGGGTCATAAAGAAGTGTAATAATTTAAACTCGGTCGGCCCCATATCCAGCGGGTTTTCACCGGTCATGACGCGATGCGAGGAGGGATCCAGGCTCAGCCCCTGCATCTCAATCACCTCTTCGACCGCCATTGGCGAAATACGCCGCATCACCGCCTTAATTCGCGCCACCAGCTCCTTCGGCGAAAACGGTTTGGTAATGTAATCATCCGCACCGGTTTCCAGACCGCGAACGCGATCTTCTTCTTCGCCGCGCGCCGTCAGCATCACCACCGGAATATCGCGGGTCATCGCTTCGCGCTTAAGCTGTTTAATAAACTGTAGCCCCGATCCGCCCGGCAACATCCAGTCAAGGAGAATCAAATCGGGCCAGGGTTCATTGAGTTGATTCACCGCACTGTCAAAATCTTCCGCCTCGACGGGCTGAAAGCCGTTTTGCTCCAGAACAAAGCAGACCATTTCGCGGATTGGAGCTTCATCTTCAACGACCAGAATTCTTCTCGCCATTATTTACCCTGTGTTTTTTAGCCATCAGTATAGAAGTGCGCGGCCATTATGCGTCAGATTTGTGACAGATTTATGAAAAAATGACCGTCTGATGAATGCGGATTTTGAATGATGACACGCACTTAACGCATCCTGTCTCGCGGTAATATGGCAAAAGGAATACGGGCGGCGGGATCAACGTTATAATGGCCGCCTGGCTTTTATCGCAACGGAATTTTTATGCGCATCCTTCATACCTCCGACTGGCACCTCGGCCAGAACTTCTACAGCAAAAGCCGCGCGGACGAACACGCCGCCTTTCTCGACTGGCTGCTGGCGCGCGCGCAGGAACACGAGGTGGATGCCATTATCGTCGCTGGCGATATTTTTGATACCGGCTCTCCGCCGAGCTACGCCCGCGAACTGTATAACCGTTTTGTCGTTCAGCTGCAGCAAACCGGCTGCCAGTTGGTGGTGCTGGCGGGCAACCACGATTCGGTGGCGACGTTAAACGAGTCGCGCGAAATACTCGCCTTCCTGAAAACCACCGTGGTCGCCAACGCCGGCCACGCGCCCTTTATCTTGCCGCGGCGCGACGGCGCGCCCGGCGCAGTCTTCTGCCCTGTGCCGTTTTTGCGGCCGCGCGAACTGGTGGTCAGCCAGGCTGGCCACTCCAGCGGCGAAAAACAGCAGCAGTTGCTCACCGCCATCAGCGACTACTATCAGCAGCAATATCAGCAGGCCTGCGATCTGCGCGGCGAACGGGCACTACCGATTATTGCCAGCGGCCACCTCACCACCGTCGGCGCCAGCAAAAGCGACGCGGTCCGTGAAATCTATATCGGCACCCTCGACGCCTTCCCGGCCAACCGCTTCCCGCCCGCCGATTACATCGCGCTCGGTCATATTCATCGCGCCCAGTTGGTTGGCGGCTGCGAGCATATTCGCTACAGCGGTTCGCCGCTGCCGCTGAGTTTTGATGAAACCGGAAAAAACAAAAGCGTTAATCTGGTCTCATTCAGCGAGGGCAAGCTCAGTGAAGTCACCGCGCTAACGGTACCGATCACCCAGCCTCTGGCGGTACTGAAAGGCGATTTCGCCAGCATCACCGAACAACTTCAGCAGTGGCAGGATAGCGCGCAGCAGCCGCCGGTATGGCTGGATATCGAAATCACCAGCGATGAATACCTGCACGATATCCAAAGAAAAATTCAGCAGCAGACCGAATCGCTGCCGGTGGAAGTGCTGCTGGTGCGTCGCAGTCGCGCCCAGCGTGAACGCATTCTGGCCGGCGTTCAGATGGAAACGCTGAGCGAACTACAGGTCGAAGAGGTGTTTGCCCGCCGCCTGGCGCTGGAAACTCTTGATGCTCCACAGCAACAGCGGCTGGAGCAACTGTTTACGGAAACGCTGCATAGCCTGAACGGTGAGGAACGCCTGTGAGAATCCTGAGCCTACGCCTGAAAAACCTTAACTCGCTGAAAGGCGAATGGAAAATCGACTTTACCGCTGAACCGTTCGCCAGCAATGGGTTATTCGCGATTACCGGGCCGACCGGCGCCGGTAAAACCACCCTGTTAGATGCTATCTGTCTCGCGCTGTACCACGAAACGCCGCGCCTGAGCAGCGTATCGCAATCGCAAAACGATCTGATGACCCGCGACACCGCCGAGTGCCTGGCGGAAGTTGAATTTGAGGTCCGGGGCACCGCCTATCGCGCCTTCTGGAGCCAGAACCGCGCCCGCAACCAGCCGGATGGCAATCTACAGGCGCCGCGCGTTGAGCTGGCGCGCTGCGACGACGGGAAAATTCTTGCCGACAAGGTCAAAGACAAACTGGAGCTGACGGCATCAATTACCGGCCTCGACTATGGGCGCTTTACCCGCTCAATGCTGCTTTCGCAGGGGCAATTCGCCGCTTTCCTCAATGCCAAACCGAAAGAGCGCGCCGAGCTGCTGGAAGAGCTGACCGGGACTGAAATTTACGGGCAAATTTCCGCGCAGGTCTTTGAAAAACATAAACTCGCCCGCATTGAGCTGGAAAAGCTGCAGGCGCAGGCCTCCGGCGTCGTACTGTTAAATGATGAGCAGCAGCAGGCGTTACAGCAAAGTTTGCAAGTACTTACTGCTGAAGAACAGCAGCAGCTTGCCGAACAGACCCGCCAGCAAAATGGCCTACAGTGGCTGCGCCGCCGTCAGGAGCTAAACGCGGAAGCCACCCAGGCGCAGGCTGCTTTACAGCAGGCGCTGCTGGCGCAGGAAGCCGCCGCGCCGCAGCTGGCGGCTCTACAAACCGCGCAGCCGGCAGAGCAACTGCGTCCATTATGGTCGCGGCTGCAGGAACACAGTAGCGCGCTGGCGCAAACTCGCCGTCAGGTTGAGGAAGTAAATACTCGCTTACAGCACAACCTGCGCCGTCGCGCCGGGATCCGCCTGGCTGCCCAACAACGTCTGGCTCAACTAGAATCCAGCCAGCAATCGTTAAATGAGTGGCTTAAAGCGCACGAGCGATTCCACCAGTGGAGCACGGCGCTGGCAGGCTGGAAAGCCACCTTCCAGCAGCTTAACCGCGACGCTCAGCAAGAGTTGACGCTACAACAGCGCCTGCAGGATGCCAGCCGTAAGCTCGGCGAATTGCCGGCCACTGCGCTGACTCTGGATGGAGAACAGGTTAGTCGCGAGCTGACACAGCATGCTGCTGCCCGCCCGCTGCGTCAGCAGCTCTCAACCCTCCATCGCCAGCTGCAGCCGCTGTTCCTGCGTCTGCGGCAGCTACAGAGCGCGGAAAACGCCTCACAGCAGGAAAAAGAGAAGCTTGAAGCCGCGCTACAACAGCGTCGTCAGGCGTGGAAGGAAAAAAATCAACAGCTCAGCGATGTAAAAGCCATCTGCGAACTGGAAGCGCGTATCGCCGGGCTGGAAGCCGAGCGCGCCCGCCTGCAGCCGGGCGCGCCTTGTCCACTGTGCGGTTCTGAACATCATCCGGCGGTCGCGGAATACCAGGCGCTGGTGCCCGGCATCAACCAAACCCGCCGCGACGCGCTGGAGCGTGACGTGCGACAGCTGGCGGAAGAAGGCGCGCAGCTGCGCGGCCAGCTTGAAGCACTGCTTAAACAACAACAAAAAGACGCTGACGAGAAAACATCGCTTCTGCAGCAGGAGCAAGCGCTCACCTCTCAATGGCAAGCCACCCTCACGGAATTAGCGATTACGCTGACGCCGCAGGATGATATTGCTGGCTGGCTGGATAGCCAACAGCAGCATGAACAGCAGCTGTATCAGCATCAACAACGGCTGGCCTGGCAGGCGCAACAGCAGGAGAGCCAGCTGCAGCTGCAGCAGTTACAGCAGGATCTCGAACAGCGCCGTCGCACGCTGCAGGCGGAGCTGGACGTTTATACCCTGGCGCTGCCGCCTGCCGCGGAGGCTAACGACTGGCTGGCCCAGCGTGAAGCCGAAACCCGCGGCTGGCAGGCGAAACAAAATGAAGCCGCCGCGCTGCAGGAACAGCGCCAGCAGCTAACGCCGCTGCTGGAAACCCTGCCTGAGTCAACGGAAGCCGCGGATCCCGCGCCGCTGGAGGGCTGGCGGCAGGTGCATGATGATTGCCTGGCGCTACAGAGCCAGTGGCAAACGCTGGGCCAGCAGGAAAGCCAGCAGCAGGCGCAGGTGAAGGAAAGCGAAAAGCAGTTTACCGCCGCGCTGGCCGCCAGCCCGTTTGCCGACCAAACGGCCTTTCTTGCCGCTTTGCTTGACGAGGCAACCCGCCAGCGGCTGGAACATCTCAAGCAGACGCTGGAAAAAGAAGTTCAACAGAACCAAACGCTGGCCCTGCGGGCGCAGACGTCGCTTGAACGCCATCAGCAACAGCCGCCCGCCGATATTGATATTAACCAGCCGCTGGAGCAGCTAGAGAATAGGCTGGAGCAACTGGCACGCCAGTTGCGGGAAAACAGCGCCCGTCAGGGTGAGATCCGCCAGCAGTTGAAGCAAAACAGCGATAACCAACAGCGCCAGCAATCATTACGTCAGCAGATGGAACAAGCCGCGCAGCAGGTCGAAGACTGGGCCTGGCTGAATGCGCTCATCGGTTCAAAAGAAGGCGATAAGTTCCGTAAATTCGCCCAGGGGCTGACGCTGGATAATCTGGTGTGGCTGGCTAACCAGCAGCTCAACCGCCTGCATGGCCGCTATTTGTTGCAACGTAAAGCCAGCGAGGCGCTGGAGCTGGAAGTGGTGGACACCTGGCAGGCCGACGCGGTGCGCGATACCCGCACGCTTTCCGGCGGCGAAAGCTTCCTTGTGAGCCTCGCGCTGGCGCTGGCGCTATCTGACCTGGTGAGCCATAAAACGCGGATTGATTCGCTATTCCTTGATGAAGGATTCGGCACCCTCGATAGCGAAACGCTGGATACCGCGCTGGATGCGCTCGACGCGCTTAACGCCAGCGGCAAAGTGATTGGCGTGATTAGCCACGTCGAGGCGATGAAAGAGCGCATCCCGGTGCAGATTAAAGTGAAGAAGATAAACGGTCTGGGATACAGCCGGTTGGATAAAGCGTTTGCGGTAGAGTGAAGTCTTCCCTCTCCCCACAGGGGAGAGGGAATGAGATCACAGCGGCCACAGCCATGCCGCGCCGCGTACGCCGCTGGAATCGCCGTGCATCGCCTGGCGAATCGGCGTCTCGCATTCTCCACCGAACACCCACTGCTTCACCAGCCCCGGTACCGTTTGATACAGGCGTTCGACATTGCTCATCCCGCCGCCTAACACAATGACATCCGGGTCGAGGATATTCACCACATGCGCCAGCGATTTCGCCAGCCGCTGCTCGTAGCGGCTCAGCGCCAGTTCGGCCTTTTCGTCACCTTCACCCACCAGGCGCATAATCTCGCTGCCGGTTAACGGGTTTCCGCTCAGCCGCTGATAGTCGGTGGCGAAGCCGGTGCCGGAAATAAAGGTTTCAATACACCCCTGCTTGCCGCAGTAACAAGGCACTTGCTGACGATAGCGCAGCTCATCTTCATCCATCCACGGCAGCGGGTTGTGCCCCCATTCGCCGGCGGTGCCATTGCCGCCGATATGCGCGCGCCCGTTCAACGCCACCCCCGCGCCGCAGCCGGTACCGATAATTACCGCAAACACGGTTTGCGCCCCCGCGGCCGCGCCATCGACCGCCTCCGAAACCGCCAGGCAGTTGGCGTCGTTGGCAAGCCGGACCTCACGATTGAGGCGCAGGCTGAGATCTTTATCGAATGGCTGGCCGTTCAGCCAGGTCGAGTTGGCGTTTTTCACCACCCCGCTATACGGCGAAATCGAGCCGGGGATGCCCATACCGACGGTGCCGCGCTGCCCGGTCGCCTGCTCGGCCATCTCCACCAGCGAGGCAATCGTCTCGATGGTCTGGCGATAATCCTCCCTCGGGGTTGGCAAGCGGTGGCGAAATAACTGCTGGCCCAGCTCACTCAGGGCGATAACTTCTGTTTTTGTTCCACCTAAATCAATACCAATACGCACAGTCTGCTCCTCACCCCGATTAACAATGCAAGCATAGCGACAATTCGCTATCATGCCCGCCTGATTTAACGACAAAGCCGTGGAAATTATCATGCTGTGGTTCAAAAATTTAATGGTTTACCGTCTGAGCCGCGATATCGAATTGCGCGCCGAAGAGATGGAAAAACAGCTGGCCGAGCTGACATTTACCCCTTGTGGCAGCCAGGATATGGCGAAAACCGGTTGGGTATCGCCGATGGGATCGCACAGCGACGCGCTGACGCATACGGCAAACGGCCAGATCGTTATCTGCGCCCGTAAAGAAGAAAAGATCCTGCCGTCGCCGGTGATCAAACAGGCGCTGGAAGCAAAGATCCTCAAGCTCGAAGCCGATCAGGGCCGCAAGCTGAAGAAAACGGAAAAAGACTCGCTGAAAGATGAAGTTCTACACTCGCTGCTGCCGCGCGCCTTTAGCCGCTTCAGCCAGACGATGATGTGGATCGATACCGTCAACGGCCTGATTATGGTGGACTGCGCTAGCGCGAAGAAAGCGGAAGATACGCTGGCGCTGCTGCGTAAAACGCTGGGCTCGCTGCCTGTAGTGCCGCTGACGCTGGAAAATCCGATCGAGCTGACGCTGACCGAATGGGTGCGCTCCGGTAGCGTGGCTCAGGGCTTCCAGCTGCTTGACGAAGCCGAATTGAAAGCGATGCTGGAAGATGGCGGCGTGATCCGCGCGAAGAAACAGGATCTGGTGAGCGATGAGATCGCCGTACATATCGAAGCGGGTAAAGTGGTCACCAAACTGGCGCTCGACTGGCAGCAGCGTATCCAGTTTGTGATCTGCGACGACGCATCGATTAAACGTCTGAAGTTCTGCGACGAATTACGTGACCAGAATGAAGATATTGACCGCGAAGATTTTGCGCAGCGTTTTGACGCCGACTTTATCTTGATGACCGGCGAACTGGCGGCATTGATTCAAAGCCTGGTTGAAGGACTGGGCGGCGAAGCCCAGCGCTAACGCGCCACCTTCCTGCCGGGCCCGGAAAGTGGACGCGGCAGGAAGGCGCTTAAATTACAGATAACGGCACAGGTAGGAAGTCGGTTCCGCCACCTGCAGGTGGAATTCGCTATTACCCGGCACGTTAAACACTTCGCCTGCCGCGTAAACTTTCCATTCAGTTTCACCCGGCAACAGTACGTTCAGCGCACCGCTGACCACGGTCATCTCTTCCGGCTGGGCGGTGCCAAAGGCGTATTCACCCTCTGCCATCACCCCAACGCTGGCGCGGCCGGTACTGCTGCTGGTGAAGCCGATAGATTTCACTTTCCCTGAAAAATACTCATTGCTTTGAAGCATAAACAAGACCTTATCATCGTTGGTTGAAGCTTCAATATAGGGGGCGCTCCTTGCCCCTGTCACGCAAAATTAATCGATAACGTCGGGTTAAACTAATAGTTCTGCCGCCAGTCGCGAAACCAGCACATTTGACAATAATACCGGGACATCCAGCGCCTTTTGTAATACGTCGCGGTGATGCTGATGATAGCCAAGACAGTCGAGCACCAGTACATCCGCCCCCTGTTCGACTAAACCTCTTCCTGCATCCAGCAGATCGCTGTCGCTGCCGCCCATCGGGTTCGCCAGCGCATAATAAGGCGTATTTTCTAAAGTGAGCCACTTTTGCCGCTGTAGAGGCAAGACTTCTTCAACGGGTACAATCACGCCCACCTGATGGCCATCGACGATCGAGGCCACCAGCGGCGGAATAATCCGTTCAGGCTCAAGAAGGATAGCGTTGTGCGTCGCCAGGCCGCTCAACTGTTCGGAACTGAGAAGAAGAATGACATCATATTCCTGCCGATCCAGCATCTCGATAACGCAGCGCAGATCGCGCTCCACCTTTTGGCGGGAGACTTCCACCAGTTGGTTATCATTGAGTAAGGTCAGCAGCCCCTGGTCGCCGGATTCCACGGCATAATCTTCCATAACGTCTTCACGCGTCATTTTACCTAACAGGCTAATATGGGTGATCTGCTCTTCCCTGATATGTTCGGTTAACAGCGGCAAAACTTCCGCCACCGGCGCCACGCCAATGGTCAAAATTGCCATCGTTGCACTCATATCATGTACCTTTTCACTACCACTGCTTCAACACAGGCTTTTCACACACGACATCCGCCCCCCTGGTGAGTAAAAATCAACCGTCGAGAAGCGTAGCAGCTCAGCGCCGCTGCGGAATGTAAAGATTCCAGAAGCTTCAGAGTCGCTCCTGAAAAATCCGTGTGTTAGGTATTCATTAGTACCATTGATGAATTAAAAATGTGAGCTGGGCCCGGTATTGCCATCTTCATGACGCAAACCGGGCCGGGGGATTAGGTTTTTTCGGGATCTTCGTAACGCCGTTTGGCGTCTAACGCTTCCTGCTCGGAGGGATGCTCGCTGATCAGCGAATCGGGTGTCGGGTAATCCGCACGCAGCTGATACCAGGTGACCGTCTGACCCGCGGCGCCTTTTTCAACGGCGACAACGCGGGCTTGTCTCGGATAAGGAGGTCTGTTTGGCATTGTTCTTCCTTTTTCGGCTGTCAGAACAATTAAGTATAGGCCCCGCTTTCTTCCCTGACCCAGGTAAAATCCTAACTTACCGTCACATCGCACAGCATGGTCATAATCTGTTCAACCACCGCATCCGGCGTCGCGGTGGCGTCTACGGTATGATGGGCGGTTTCGCGGTACAGGGCCTCCCGTTGCGCCAGCACTTCGCCGACTTCCTCACGGACAGGCTTACCGGTCAGCGTTGGGCGTTGTTCCGCCTGCGGATAAGCTTCCAGCCGCTCAATCAAGGCGTTAACAGAAGCCTGCAGATAAATCACAATGCCGTTTTCACGCATAAACAGACGATTGCGTTCAGCGAGAATAATTCCTCCGCCGGTCGCAATCACCGTATCCGGCAGCGTAACGGCCTTCAGCGACAGCGTCTCCAGTTCACGAAAGCGCTCCCAGCCCTCTTTCTGCACGATTTCCGCTACCGTGCGTTTCTCATGGGCCTGTAAACGATGATCGGTATCGGAAAACTGGAAATGCAGCGCGCGCGCCAGGGCATGGCCGATCGTCGTTTTACCGCAGCCTCGCGGCCCGATGAGAAAAATTGGTTGTGTCATTACCGAAGACCCCCTGGTTCCGCGTGTCGCGGAGAAATAAAGGCGAAAAGTACGCCATGATACCTGCAAATGTCTGCCACGATAACCGTAAAATAATCGTTACATTTTTTAGGGAACCCTATTTACCACAGAGTTTGAATGGATTCCGCATGTAAACTTATCATTGCATTTAGTGTTATGCCAGCTTTACTTAAAGGCGAAGGATTATTTTTTATCCATCGTTTGCCGTAAACGGTAACACATTTCTGCACAGCTTTACGCTGCAATATATTTACAACACCGGCAGACCGTCGCACTCTGACGGTAAATGACCCGTGTGACAGAGGAATGTATCATGCAATCTGAAGAACAACGCCTTATTGATGGCCTGTTTTCCCGTTTAAAAGAGGCCGAGACGCACAGCGCATCGCGCGACGCCAGCGCCGAGGAGCGGATTGCCCAGCACGTAACCCAACAGCCGGCGGCCCCATACTATATGGCGCAAACTATCCTGATTCAGGAAGCGGCGATCAAACAGCTTAACGACCGCATTCAGGCGCTGGAGGCGCAGGTTAGCCAGCTGCAGGCGGCAAAACCGAGCAGCGGCGGTTTCCTGTCGGGCCTGTTCGGTGGCGGCCAGTCCCGCGGCGCCGATCCGATCCCAGGAGCCGAGCAATATGGCCGCCCGCAGACGAATAACGCGCAACCGCAGTATGCGCCACAGCAAAACTATGCCCCGCAGGCGGCAGGCCGCAGCGGCGGCGGCTTTATGGCGGGCGCACTACAAACCGCGGCCGGGGTGGCAGGCGGCGTGGTGCTGGGCAATATGCTGACCAATATGTTCAGTGGTTCACATCCGCAGGAGATTGTGAACATCATCGATGAACAGCAGCCGCAGCAGCAACAAGATGTCAGCCCGACGCTGGATAATAACGCCGCCGAGGATCCGTTCCGCCAGCAGGACGACCCTTTCCTGGCGGACAATAATACCTTCGACTCCGATTTCGACGCCGGCTTCGGCAATGACGATGATTTCGGTAGCGATGATGACAGCTGGGTTTAATCCTGCTGGCGTTTAACCGCAAGCAGCCACTTCTCCAGCTCGGCGGCGAATAACTGCCGATCGCGCTGCGATAAACTATCCGGGCCGCCGGTCTGTACGCCGCTGGCCCGCATCGTCTCCATAAAATCACGCATCGTCAGGCGCTCGCGAATGGTCGCCTCACTGTAGCGCTCGCCGCGCGGATTCAGCGCCGCACCTCCTTTCGCCAGCACTTCCGCCGCCAGCGGGATGTCAGCGGTGATCACCAAATCGCCCGGTTCACAGAGACGGACAATCTCGTTATCGGCAACATCAAAACCCTGCGCCACCCGTAGCGCGCGGACGTAGCGCGACGGCGGAACCCGCAGCGACTGGTTGGCGACCAGCGTCAGCGGCGTCTGCGTGCGTTCGGCGGCGCGGAACAAAATTTCTTTAATGACATTCGGACACGCGTCCGCATCTACCCAAATCGCCATTTCGGCTCCTGTCGTCGGCAAAGGTTGCGACATTGTCGCCTGCTTTTCTCCCCCAGAAAAGCGCCAGGATGATAAGCTAGTGAGATCGTAACGAAAAATGCAGAGGGGAAAGGTAATGGATAAGAAAATTGGCTTTATCGGCTGCGGCAACATGGGTAAAGCCATTCTCGGCGGCCTGATCGCCAGCGGACAAGTGCAACCGGCGCAAATTTGGGTCTATACCCCATCGCCGGACAAAGTTGCCGCCCTGCATGACCAGTACGGTATTAATGCGGCGGAAAGCGCGCAGGAAGTCGCTCAGGTCGCCGATATCGTCTTCGGCGCGGTGAAGCCGGGGATCATGACCAAGGTGTTAAGCGATATCGCTTCCAGTCTGAACAAAGATTCGCTGGTGGTCTCGATAGCCGCAGGCGTCACGCTGGATCAGCTGGCGCGCGCGTTGGGCCACGATCGCAAAATTATTCGCGCCATGCCGAACACCCCGTCGCTGGTGAACGCTGGGATGACCTCCGTGACGCCAAACGCGCTGGTCAGCACGGAAGAGATCGCCGAGGTGTTAACCATTTTCCGTTGCTTCGGCCAGGCGGAAACCATCGCCGAACCAATGATTCATCCGGTGGTTGGCGTCAGCGGTTCCGCGCCAGCTTACGTCTTTATGTTTATCGAAGCCATGGCCGATGCCGCCGTTCTCGGCGGTATGCCGCGCGCGCAGGCCTATAAATTCGCCGCGCAGGCGGTCATGGGGTCAGCGAAGATGGTACTGGAAAGCGGCGAACATCCGGGCGCGCTGAAAGATATGGTCTGCTCGCCAGGCGGCACCACCATTGAAGCGGTTCGCGTACTGGAAGAGAAAGGTTTCCGTTCCGCCGTTATCGAAGCGATGGCGAAGTGTATGGAAAAATCAGAGCAACTGAGTCGTTCCTGATAAGCCTGAAAGAGACTACGGGTGAGGCGCCACCGCCCCACCCGTCATCTTATTTCTTCAGGCAGGTACTCATAAACTTATTACGATCGTCACCCTTCAGCGATTTCGACGACGCTTCTTTGCTACAAGCGCTCATCTTCTGCTGTTGAGGCGTCAGCGTCTTGCCGGCCGCTGGCGCATCTTTCTTCAGGCAATTGCTCATAAAGGTTTTACGTTCATCCCCCTTCAGCGACTTTGACGCCGCTTCGGTATTACATGCGCTCATTTTCTGCTGCTGAGGCGTTAACGTTTTATCTGCGGCACTCACCGCGGCAACAAAGACCAAACCAAAAAGTAGGGTTACCAGAAATGTTATTTTCATCACACCATCCCTCTGTTAGTGGATCCCTGTAAGTCTGGTCGCTATCAGCAAAAAAACCAGCCGGTAACGTAAATTCATTACCGGCCGCGGGTTATTTCAGGCCCAGCGCGTCTTTCATGGTGTAAAACAGATCGGTCTGGTCGGTGAGACCCACCACGTTGCCCGCATGCGGGCCATAGGCGGCAATTCGCAGTTGGGTGCCGGTGTGTTCCATCGACTCTTCTTCAGAGTTGCCATAGCTCATCACCATTACCGCGCCATCTTTGGTCGTCAGCGCCTGGGTCAGGCCCGGCGCTTTCGTGTCTGCCGGGATAATCTGGCTGGAGTGGGCGTGATCTGCGGTGACGATCACCAGGGTATTACCCTCTTTTTTGGCAAACTCCAGCGCTTTCTGTACCGCTTCATCGAGGTCGACGGTTTCGCCAATCTGGCCGCAAGGGTTTGCCGCGTGGTCCTGTTTATCGATAGACGCCCCCTCAACCTGCAGGAAGAAACCTTTCTCGTTGCGGCTAAGGAGATCAATCGCTTTTTCGGTCATCTGCGCCAGCGTCGGTACGGAAGCATCGCGTTTCGGATTTGGGGTACAGGTTACCGGCGGTTTGTCGATATTGCCGTGATAAGAGGCTTTCGGGCCTTCCCACCGCACCGGCATATTGCCGTCGGAGAACAGACCGAGCAGTGGTTTACCCTGATTTGCTTCGCTGATAGCGGCGAGTGAAGCGGCGTCGGTCACAATCTGATAGCCGCGAGCGACCGCCTGCTCATGCAGGGTTTTCCCCTGCCACTCCCCTGCGGTCGCCGTTTCAGCAAAGGTCTTCGCCCCGCCGCCTAAAGAGACATCCGGACGGGCATTCAGCAGTTGTTCGGTGATAGAGCCCTTGCCGCCTTTTTCCAGCGCGTTGCTGGCGCATTTTTCGCTGGTCACGCTAGGGCCATAGCATTTACGCGAGGTCACATGGGCCACCTGCGCCGCCGGCGTCGCATCCTGCAGTTCAGCCGTCGAGACATTGCCGGTGGCAAGACCCGCGGCTTTCGCCAGCTCAAGGATGGTCTGATGATCTTTTTCGTGGATATCAACGCCCAGCGCGCCGTTATAGCTTTTCACGCCGGTGGTCCACGCGGTTGCCGAAGCGGCGGAATCCGTCACGTAATCCGGCTTGCCGGTTTTTTTATCCAGAGAATAATGGGTGTATTGGCCCGTCAGCGGCAGGGCATCAATACCTTTAAAGAAACCGCCGGCGCCTTCGGCATAATTTCGTGCGGCGGTAATTTCTGAATCACCCATGCCATCGCCAATGAGCAAAATAATATTTTTCGCCGGCTTATTGATTAACGAAGCGCGCAGCGCTTCGGTCTGATCGCCCGTTAAACGGCGCGCCCCGCCTGGGGTCGTGATATCGCCCTGCGCCGCGCGATTTTCCAGCACCGGCGAAGAAGTTGTTTGTGCATGAATAACCGGGGGAGCCAGCAGCGGTAACAGGGCAATAAAGAGGGCAGATAATTTCACTTTGTCGTCTCCATGTAAAAAATACTTAAAAAACAAAACGAGGGAGACTTTATAAAAGTGGTGTGACAGAAAAATGACAGCATCCTTACTGGTCACATGATTAGTTACGAGGATGCCGGAGCAGCTTTTTTATATATTGCTGCAGAAGCTGGGTGTCACGGTCGTCCACCAGCGGCCCGGGCTTGACCTGCTCCATGGCGGTTTCGATATCCTGAATCAAACGTTGCTGCGCATCCTCAGCCATATGGCGCAGCAACGCGGTGACGACAATTTCCAGCGCCTCAACCTGTACCGTCAGCTCTTTTGCCTCTTCTTCTTTTTGCGCCAGATTGACCAACAGCTCAGCAATGAGATTTTTCATTACGCATTATCCTTAAGCAACATCCATAATGGCCTAGTTATGTCATACATCGGCATATCGATACCAGAATTATTTTCAAATAATAGGGTTATTCCTGCAATAATATTCAGCGAAACGTTTTTATTACCGCCAGGCAACAAAGGGAATGCTCCTATAATTAATAGCTAAAAGATAATTCTATAACCAAATTTAATAGTAAATAATAAAATGGAATATACGTCGCACTATTTAAGGATAACTAAAGGTAATGGTTAATAGCTATATCAGCTGATTAATATAAGGCGCTCTTATGAGCGCCCAATATTTTTATTTAAACGGCCGCGCGGCGGCTTCGGCGTAACATAATCGCCAGTTGCCAGATATTAATCAGGACAATCAACGCAGTGGCAATAAACACCCAACGGAAACCCGCCATTGCCGAGACCGAAGCGCCAATGAGCGGCCCGGCGACATTACCCAGATACATAAATGACTGGTTATAACCGAAAATACGCCCGGTGACGTTATCGCTGCAGTATTTCAAGAGCAGCGTCTGGACCGCCGGTAACATCGCACCGTCGGCAAAGCCCAGCAGGAAGCGCAATACCCCGAGCTGCAGCGGCGAAGTCACGAACGACATCGCAAAGAACATCACCACCGCGCAACATAACGTCGCCAGCAGAATACGCGACGTCCCGATACGATCGCCGAGTTTCCCCAGCCGAGGCGCGGAAATCAACGCCGAAATCCCCGGTACGGCGGCAATCATCCCCGCAAGAAACGCGATGTTGTTACTATCCGGCGCCATCGACTTGATAAATAACGCCAGAATCGGCCCGATAGAGCCGTTACACAACTGGATAACCAGGGTGGTGAAAAACAGGCTAATCACCAGCCCCGGATGGGTCAATGAAGCAAAGACTGCTTTACCGCTCAGGCGTTCAGCTTTGCTCATTTGCGGCCGGGCGCCCTCTTTAATCAGAAACAAGGTCACGAGGAAGCTGACCGTCAGTAAAATCGCGGTAATGAAAAATACCGCCCGCAGGCCGACGTGGTCGGCAAGAAAACCGCCAAGCAGCGGGCCGCCGATCACACCGCTTATCTGCGCCGTCGAGAGCGTACTTAGCGCCCAACCGCTGCGTTCACGCGGCACCTGCGAGGCCACCAGCGCCATGGCGTTGGGTATATAGCCTGAGGTTAGCCCCATTACCGCACGCAAAATAAAAAGCTGCCAAACGTTGGTCGCAAAAGCCTGTAGCAAAATCGCTATCGCCATGCCAAGGGAGGCGCGCAGCAGCATCAGTTTGCGCCCTTTGCGGTCTGCCAGGCTCCCCCACATCGGCGAGACAATCGCCGACACCAGGAAGGTGACGCTAAAGGTCAAGCCCGACCACATCGACAGCGCTTCATGTGAGGTAACGCCCAACTGAGAGACATACAGCGGTAAGAAGGGCAGAATTTGACTGATGGCGAGTCCGGTGAAAAAACAGCCGAACCAGACAGAAATGAGATTAACCTTCCAGGATTCCATAACTACGCGTATTCATTAGTGTTTCGTTAATTATTACCTAGCTTAGCAATTTCCGTCTCCGCACGTAGCACCAGAGATGCGCATGCCGCGAGTTTGGTGTTTTATCGCACTGACCGCGGAGTAGACAAACATAATCGAAGATAACCGCATTGTCGTCAGTGGGATGTGCTGAGGCACATCGTCGAATAGTGGCGAATGCGCAGCATTTAACCCTCTGCTGTAAAGGGTAAAGATTCAGGCAGCCATCTCGCTAAAACACATGCTATGTTATGTGTTTTGATGTAATCAGGATGGAAGTTGAAATGGCTAAAATGAGGGTTGGGATCGTTTTTGGCGGTAAGTCGGCAGAACATGAAGTGTCGCTGCAGTCAGCCAAAAATATCGTCGAAGCAATTGATAAAACGCGCTTTGATGTTGTGCTGATGGGAATCGATAAACAGGGGCTTTGGCATATCAACGATGCCAGCAACTATCTGCTGAACCCGCAGGATCCCGCCCATATCGCGCTGCGCCCATCGGACGTGACGCTGGCGCAAATTCCCGGTCGCGATGCCCATCAGTTGATCAACGCCGATAGCGGCCAGCCGCTGGCGGCCATCGACGTTATCTTCCCGATTGTTCACGGCACCCTTGGCGAAGATGGTTCGCTGCAGGGGATGCTGCGGATGGCGAATTTGCCGTTCGTCGGATCCGATGTGCTGGGCTCCGCCGCCTGCATGGATAAAGACGTTACTAAACGCCTGCTACGCGATGCCGGTCTGTCGATTGCGCCGTTCATCACCCTGACTCGCGCCAACCGCCAGCAGTTCAGCTTTGCCGATGTCAAAGCGAAGCTGGGGTTACCGCTGTTCGTGAAGCCCGCGAACCAGGGTTCTTCCGTCGGCGTCAGCAAAGTGAAGAGCGAAGAAGAGTACCTGCAGGCCGTCGCGTTAGCCTTTGAATTCGACCATAAAGTGGTAGTTGAACAAGGGATTAAGGGCCGTGAAATCGAGTGCGCGGTGCTGGGCAATGATTATCCTCAGGCCAGCACCTGCGGGGAGATCGTACTCAATAGCGAATTCTATGCCTACGATACCAAGTACATTGATGACAAAGGCGCGCAGGTGGTGGTTCCGGCAGCCATCGCCCCGGAGATCAACGACAAAATCCGCGATATCGCCGTCCGTGCTTACCAAACGCTCGGCTGCAGCGGAATGGCCCGCGTGGACGTCTTCCTGACGGAAGATAACGAGGTGGTGATCAACGAAATCAACACGCTGCCTGGCTTTACCAACATCAGCATGTATCCGAAGCTGTGGCAGGCCAGCGGCCTGGATTACACCAGCCTGATAAGCCGCCTGATCGAGCTGGCGCTGGAGCGCCACGCCGCCGACCGCGCGCTGAAAACCTCAATGAACTAAGCCTCTTTCCCGGGTAGCGGCGTACCGCCTTACCCGGGCTACCTCTTTATCCGTGGCTGCTGAAACTGCCGCCGTTGGTGGCCTCAAAATCGCTGAGACGTTCCCGGAAGGCCGGGGCAGCCCGCATGGATGCGGGCTGAGGGCCGTGTTTTGCACGGACGCTGCCTCGGCCCGACCCGAAGCCTGCCGGGATAAGTCGAAGGAACCACGAAGTGGCGATTTTGGCGGCCAGAGCCCGGGAGTACAGAGGGCGGCGGCGACTGGCCGCCCTCTGTGCGCTCCCTGCGCCATGAGAGACATAACGCAGAAGAATTATCAGGAGCGCAATGTGCCTGGAAACAGCACAGAACAACCGTTTTTCCAGGTCGAAACGATCGCAAACCGATAATAATAACTACCACGTCTTGCCGGGGATATTACGCCTCTTCTGCCGGACGGCGGCGAATAACAAATCCCGCCAGCCAGAAGCTCACGACCCACGTCGCCAGACCGACGGCATATGATTGCCACCCCTGCGCGTCAAACCCCAACAGCCCCACCACGCCATTCAAAATAAAAATTAACCCCAGCGCGAACGCGTAGTAGTGCCAGTCACGGCGGATTTTGTCGGTCAGCTTCATAACGACTCCTGCAGAAAAAAAACATCATCGCATAGCCGCCCGCCGCGCCAACAAGATTGTTCGCACAATGCGAAGCCGCTCTCCCTTTTGTGCAATGCGGGCCCGCCGACAGTTTTGTCAAAACAGGATTATTCCTGGCAGAAATTACCAGCAATCTGATACAGGGAAACGCCCGCCGCTGCCAGAATTCCTGTCTATAGAGCTGGGGGAAAACCAGCGGAACAGGTGTTGCGGAGGTTTATATGGCTGAATTTACGTTTTCAAAGACGCTGATGGGGAGCAACAAAAAGAAGGTATCGGTCACCAGCGGTAACATTGCCTACGCGCTTTTTGTTCTGCTGTGCATCTGGGCCGGCGCGCAAATGTTGAGCATGCTGGTACACGCGCCTGGCGTATTCGAACATCTCATTCAGATTCAGGATACCAACCGCCCGCGTATTGAAATTGGGCTCGGCGTCGGTACCCTGTTCGGTTTAATTCCGTTCCTGTTTGGTAGCCTGCTGGTCGGCGCGCTGGGGCTTATCCTGCGCTGGTACCATAACCGTTAACGACGCGCCATACAGCTGGCGCGGCGATCGTCGACCCGCTTAGCAAACCACGCGGTGGTGAGATTGCGGGTGATTTTCGGGCTTTCCAGTTGGATCCCTGGCAACATCTCGCGCGGAAGTGTTTTCCCGGCCTTTTTCTCGGCGATTTTGAATATTTTCTTATACAAATCGCTCTCTTCAAACGCCAGGCTGTCACCCTTCTTCAGTTGACGATGGATATCGCTATCGCTCATCCCCAACTGCCCGGCTAAACGGCGCACCGCCAGCTCAGTCGTTCCGGGTTCATCGCTGTCATAACGAATAAGATCGCCATCGAGCGCCAGCTTAACGCCGGTGGCTTTAACCACCGCATTCTGGAAGGCGGCATTACGGCTGGCATACCAACCGGCATTGAAATCAGCAAAGCGGTACAGCGGCACGCTGTAGTTAGCCGGGTAGTTGAGCAGATGATAGGTGCCGAACCACAACCCGCCACGTAGACTGAAAACCTCCTGGCGCACGGTGCCGTCCATTTTCCACGGATAACCATCGGTGTGCTGCTGGGCAAAGGCGATGCTTACCTGCATTGGCCCACCGGTATGCACCGGGTTGAGAGAGCCGAACAGCTTCTGGCCCATCGGCACCATGCCAATGAAGTCATCAAAAATCGCGCTCAGCTGTTTTTCCGTTTTGACGTTATCCAGGCGATCGCTGTAGCTTTTACCGTTTGGTGAGGTGATTTTCAGCGCGGTATGCACCAGAAATAACGGGATATGCATTTTTTCCGCCCGGCGGTCAATTTCCTGCCAGGCGATTTTATTCAGGCCCGGCACCGCCGGATCGGCCTGATAGTTTGATTCCTGCTGCGCGACCGCCAGCACCGAACAGACGTTTTCTTCCGTCGGCGCCAGCTTCTGGCTGTCAAAGGTTTTGGCAATCGCCTGGGCCCAGGCCTCGCGGTCTTTGACGCTGGCGGGCATTTTTTGCCGCACCACGGCGGCAACATCCACCGGCTTCTCGCCTTCTTTCAACTTAGGCGCCTGCTGGCTGGTACAGGCGCTCAGCACCAACCCGGCCAGCAGCGTAAAAGAGAGTGAAACACCGCGAGAAACCTGCGCCATAAACCTTCCTTGCATTCATTAATTAACGGTTGAAGAGACTTCCTGCAGCCCTTTGTTATCCAGTTCGCGCTCAAAGCTGCGCAAACGTTTATAGATGGACATCAGTTCCACCAACGTGGTCCACGAACTTATCAGATACTGGAACGAGCCGCGTACCTGGCCGAACACGTTGGTGATCTGGGTCATCAGGCCGAGCGTAATCGTACCGGCGACAATCGACGGAAACAGCAGGAACAAGCCGAAAACGTTATCCACCTGCAGGTAAAGAATACGGGCGATATTGAAATACATATAGTGGAAATAGAGACGGAAGTAGTTGTGGCGCACCGCGTTGAACAGTTCGCGCACGGTCGGCGGCGTGGCGCGGTTGGCGTCATCCTCGCCATACACCAGCTCTTTACGATAGGCGGCTTCTACCCGCTGGTTTTTAAATTGCAGGCCCGGCAGCTTGATCCCGACCACCGCCAGCAGCCCGGTTCCCATTAGCGACCACACAATAGCGGCGATCACCAGTCCATACGGTAAATGACCAACGATCGGCAGGTCCGGCACATGCGCCGACAGCGAAACCAGCACCGGCAGGAAGGCGATCAGCGTCATGACCGCATTAATAAAGCTTACGCCCATGTCTTCAAGCGTCGCGGCGAAGCGCATGGTGTCTTCCTGCACACGCTGAGCTGCACCTTCAATATGGCGCAGATGCTGCCAGTGTTCCATATAGTGTTCGTTCATCGCGGTACGCCAGCGGAACACATAGTGGCTGACGAAGAAGTTATTCAGCACGCCAATCACCACCGCAATCAGCGCGATGCCGAGAAAAATGCCAATCTCGTTGTAGAACTGACTGATGCTGACCTTGTGCGGCGTGGCCAGCGCGCTCTGAATCAAATCATAGAACGGCGCATACCAGGCGTTGATCGCCACCCCAACTTCCACCAAAAACCAGGTGACAAAAATAATCAACGAGGTGCCGAGAATCGACCAGTATTGCCAGCGATGCGGGCTATAGATAAACCAGAACAGCGCAAAGGCGCCGACGCAGAACAGGTAATACGCGTAAAATACCAAATAGTTGAGCGACCAGAACCGCGCCGCGCTGATGGCGACATCTTGCGATGCGCCGGTTATCCGCAGCAGCCAGTCGCCGCCGCCCGCCTGCCAAAAGATCACCGCCAGCAGCGACCAGATAAAGGCAGAAATAAAAAACGGCCCCGGTTTGGGGAAAAAAGCTTTAAACATCGTACTCTCCTGCTAACTTCTTATCGTTCTGTTTTTGCTGTGTACCACACGTACGCCCGCCGCAACGCGCGGCGGCGAAGTAAAGCGGACCCATGATGAGACCGGATATCAGCGACTTAGTTCGTCTGCCATTCGGCAAGAATTGTTTCTACGGGTTTCACGCGTAATGGATTATCGGGAAGGGTGAAAGTCCGCCACACCTCGTTATAGTGAGCGATCAGCGTTTTGGCCTCGGCGGCGGCGCGGTTGGCGGTGGTATGGGCATCTTCGGCGATGGTGATAGCGTAGCCGCGGCTGGCGCCGTTTTTGATGGTGGTATCGACGCAATAATCGGTCGCGCAGCCGCAGATAACAAAAGCGTGAGTTCCGCTCTCGCGCAGCACCTGTTCAAGTTCGGTTTTATAAAACGCATCGCAGGCCGTTTTGGTGACGTAGCGCGCCCCGGTGGGTTGCGCCAGTTCAGGCAGCAGCGCAAACCCCTCGCTTCCCTCTTCCAGCCCACCCGCTTCAGCGTGCTGAATGAAAATAACGCTATCGGCGGCGTGAATCAGGCGATTGATTTGCGCCACGCAGCGTTCGCGATCGACACGCGGCGTCTCGAATACGCCGTTTTGCATATCCACTACCATCAGAACCCGTTGAGATGCCATCACCACTCTCTTTTATAAGATGAATAAGAGCTTAATCATACGCGTCAGGCGGAAAAGCAGATATCTGAAAGCGGAAAAAAGTCATTTTTACGCACCGTTACGCTTTTCTGTGAATATTGTCGTTATTCCCACTTTGTTCGCTGCGACTTCGTAGTATAAATACAGTGTATATTCCCCTAATAAACGATGGATGCCTCCGTTGAAACGTAGTTTGCTCATTTTTGCTGCGCTGTGCGCGGCGTCGTGGACCTCAGCCCAGGCGGTTCAGCCGAGCGTTGATCCGGTATTTACTTCTGATGTGGTCGACCGCTTCGCCGAACATATCTATTACGGCAGCGGCGCCACCGGCATGGCAATGGTGGTTATCGACGGCAATCAGCGCGTATTCCGCAGCTTCGGCGAAACGCGCCCCGGTAACAATCAGCATCCACAATTGGATTCCGTTATCCGTATCGCCTCTCTGAGTAAGCTGATGACCAGTGAAATGCTGGTGAAACTCCTCGATCAGGGCGTGGTTAAGCTTGACGATCCGTTGAGCAAATACGCGCCGCCTGGCGCACGGGTACCAACCTACCAGGGCGTACCGATTACGCTGGTCAACCTCGCGACCCACACCAGCGCCCTGCCGCGCGAGCAGCCCGGCGGCGCGGCGCATCGCCCGGTTTTCGTCTGGCCGACCCGCCAGCAGCGCTGGAACTGGCTGTCGACGGCTACGCTTAAAACCACGCCGGGTTCGCAGGCGGCCTATTCCAACCTGGCCTTCGACCTGCTGGCCGATGCGCTATCGACCGCCGCCGGTAAGCCTTACCCGCAGCTGTTTGAGGAACAAATCACCCGTCCGCTCGGCATGAAGGACACCACCTTCACCCCATCGCCGGACCAGTGTCAGCGCCTGATGGTGGCGGAGAAAGGCGCCAGCCCGTGTAATAACACCCTCGCGGCCATCGGCAGCGGCGGCGTGTATTCGACGCCGGGCGATATGATGCGCTGGATGCAGCAGTTCCTCTCTTCAGATTTCTATACCCGCGGCCAGCAGGCCGATCGCATGCAGACGCTGATTTATCAACGTACCCAGCTCACCAGAGTGATCGGCATGGATGTACCGGGTAAAGCCGATGCGCTGGGTCTGGGCTGGGTGTACATGAAGCCGAAAAACGGCCATCCGGGCATTATTCAGAAAACCGGCGGCGGCGGCGGATTTATTACCTATATGGCGATGAACCCGCAGGCAAACGTCGGGGTCTTCGTGGTGGTGACCCGTTCCGCGTTAACCCGTTTCAGCGCCATGAGCGACGGCGTCAACGATCTCGTCAGCGCCTTAAGCGGCGTGCAGCCGAATATGGAAACCGCCAGCCAGTAATCGTTGCGGGATGTTTTGCCACTGATTGTTAAGGATCGTTTTGGCGAAACATCCCGCTGTCGTTTGCGGTACACTACCTTCTTTCATTTCACAAAATCAGGCAAACCATGACAGATTTAATCACTCGCCCACGCCGCCTGCGTCAATCCGCCTCGCTGCGCGCCATGTTTGAAGAGACAACACTGAGTTTGAACGACCTGGTGTTGCCGATCTTTGTTGAAGAAGAAATTGACGATTACAAAGCCATCGAAGCGATGCCTGGCGTCATGCGTATTCCGGAAAAACATCTGGCGCGCGAAATTGAGCGCATCGCCAACGCCGGTATTCGTTCAGTGATGACTTTTGGCATCTCCCATCATACCGACGCGACCGGTAGCGATACCTGGAACGAAAACGGTCTGGTGGCGCGGATGACCCGTATCGCCAAACAGGCGGTGCCGGAAATGATCGTCATGTCCGATACCTGCTTCTGCGAATACACCTCGCACGGCCACTGCGGCGTGCTGTGCGAGCACGGCGTCGATAACGATGCGACTCTGGAAAATCTCGGTAAGCAGGCGGTGGTCGCCGCGGCCGCCGGCGCTGATTTCATCGCGCCATCCGCCGCGATGGACGGTCAGGTGCAAGCGATCCGCCGTTCGCTCGATGCCGCGGGCTTTACCAATACCGCGATTATGTCTTACTCGACCAAATTCGCGTCATCGTTCTACGGCCCGTTCCGTGAAGCCGCCGGTACCGCGCTGAAAGGCGATCGTAAGACCTACCAGATGAGCCCAATGAACCGTCGCGAAGCAATTCGCGAGTCGCTGCTCGATGAAGCCCAGGGCGCGGACTGCCTGATGGTGAAACCGGCCGGCGCCTATCTGGATATCCTGCGTGATATCCGCGAGCGCACCGACCTGCCGCTCGGCGCTTATCAGGTCAGCGGCGAGTACGCGATGATCAAATTTGCCGCGCAGGCTGGCGCAATCGACGAAGAGAAAGTGGTGCTGGAAAGCCTTGGCGCAATTAAACGCGCGGGCGCGGACCTGATCTTCAGCTATTTCGCCCTCGATCTGGCCGAGAAAAAAATCCTGCGTTAAACCTTCCCTCTCCCCGGTAGCGCTGACGCTTACCGGGGCTACCAACCAAATGCCAAATCGTAGACCGGATAAGGCGCAAGCCGCTATCCGGGAATCAGATTTTGCGTGCCGTTTTCCATCTTCCGTGATGGCTCCTTGGCGAACCTTCTCTTCTCCTTTAACGTCTTAAATCACATTATAAACGCTGCCTACCCGAAGAAGCTGTGGTTGCTTATCGACGCTATTACATCAAGGGGGGAACCTGGTTCTTTACCGTTAATTTGAAAGACCGTAGAAGCAGGCTTCTGACTGAAAGAATTGAATTATTTCGCTACTCCATCTCCGTTGTAAAACAACGTCGCCCTTTTATCATTAATGCCTGGGTGGTATTGCCTGAACATCTCCACTATATCTGGACACTTCCCAATAATGATGACGATTTTTCTTCACGCTGGCGCGATATCAAAGGCTGCTTTAGCAGAACACTAAAACGACAACATATCTGGCAGCCTCGCTTCTGGGAGCATGCTATACGTGATGAAGAAGATTATCGCCGTCATGTAGACTACATCCATATCAATCCACTCAAGCATGGCTGGGTTACGCAGGTTATTGATTGGCCATTTTCAACCTTTCATCGAGATGTCCAACGCGGGTTATATCCTGCAAACTGGGCTGGCGAAAGCTTTGAGCTTAGCTGCGGCGAACGCCGATAGCCCCTCCCCGGTGGCGCTGACGCTTACCGGGGCTACCAACCGAATGCCAAATCGTAGCCGGATAAGGCGTTAGCCGCTATCCGGGGATCCTCCCCGGTGGCGCTTACGCTTACCGGGGCTCCCGACCGAATGCCAAACCGTAGCCCGGATAAGGCGTAAGCCGCTATCCGGAGATCCTCCCCG